>CAJXYI010000020.1 GCA_913063435.1 uncultured Actinomycetales bacterium
ATCGGATTGGATGCCTCCGAGTCGATGCGGGCAGCCTTCGAGGACCGCTTCATCGGTGTGTCCTCAGTCGAGGTGCGAGAAGCCGACCTGATGGGCGTCTGGCCCGTGGCGGATGCTAGGGCCGATGCGGTGATGTCGGTGGCGGCCTTCCACTGGCTCGATCGTCATGATCTGGTGTGGGCTCAGGTAGCCCGGGTGCTACGCCCGGGAGGACGGGTGCGCATCGACGCCGGCGGCGAGGGCAATCTCACCCGCCTGCTGTCCGCGGTGGATCAGGTTGGTGCAACCGGTCTGCTGCCGACCTGGCACTACGCAGGAGTGGACGAGACCCTGGAGCATCTGCGCTCGGTTGGCCTCACACCGATCGAGGTTCGCCTGCGCAGCGCACCGGCCTACTTCGCCGATGACACGACCTATGCCCGATACCTGGCGGATGTCGTGCTGCATCGCCTGACCGATGACCAGCGCGCTCAGGTCGCAGCGATCATGGGTGATCGGTGCGTCGACTACGTGCGGCTCGAGGTCGCGGCGAAGAAACCGCGCTGATCAGGCAGCGTCGACGTAGCCGACCCGGTGCGGGCTCCACCGGAACACGCGCGCGACCGTGGCCTTTTCGGAGGCTGGTGCTGACGTGGTGACCACGGGAACCTCGACGTAGCCGACCCGGTGCGGGCTCCACCGGAACACCCTCCTGGTGCGCGTAGCAGGCGTGGATGCGGGAGCGAACTCCGGTTCCACGCCTTCGGGCACGAAGCCCACGCGATAGGGACGCCACTGGAAGACCATGCCGTGTGCGCCGCGGCCCCGAGCGCCGCGGTAGCACAGGTCGAGGATGCGCTCCTCGGTCAAGTCCGCACCCGACAGCGTTCCGACGACCCGGCCGCTATCGAAGACCACGACGCGGGTGCACAGGTTGGCGAGGTCCTCGTGCTCGGCACTGGCGATCACCACGGCGGTGCCAGCCTCAGCCGCATCGGTGATGCGCGAGAAGATGTCGGCCTTGCTACCGACATCGACGCCCTGCGTGGGTTCATGCAGCAGCAGCAGCGAGGGCTCCATCTGCAGCCACTTCGCGAGTAGGGCCTTCTGCTGGTTGCCGCCGGAGAGGGCGCTGAAGTCGAGGTTCGGCATCGCCGGGCGCACATCGAAGGTGGTGAGCAGGCCCCCGACGCGCTCACGGACTGCCGCTAGTTGCAGGCGCCCGCGGGAAAAGTATTTCCGCAGCACCGGCAGTGCCACGTTGTCCTCGACGGTGGCGGCTGAGGAGCCGGAGAGGTTCAGCCGGTCGGCCGGCAGCAGCGCGACTCCTGCCGCGATGGCCTCCGTGGGGTTCGACTTGTGGATCTTCAAGTCCATCCCGTTGACGTTGATGCTGCCGGTCTTCGCATCCCGGGCGCCGAAGATGTAGTACGGCACCTCGTCGTGGCCGGCACCCATGAGGCCGGTGATGCCCACGATCTCGCCACGGTCGACGGTGAGATCGAAATCCTTGATCAGATCGCCGGTGAGATCCGAGACCGTCAGAACGCGTTCACCGGGCTCGGCCTCGACGGGATCGGGATAGAACGACTCCAGGGTGCGACCCAGAATCAGTGAGACCAGAGCGTTCTCGTCGGTGTCTTCCGTGACGACCGTGTCGATCAAGCGACCATCTCGCAGCACCGTGATGCGGTCGGTGATGGCCAGCACCTCGTCGGTGCGGTGGCTGACGAACACCACGCCAGCGCCGCTCGCCGCCACAGTGCGCACTGCCTCGAAGAGGCGCTCCACGCTGTCGGTGGGCAGATAAGCGGTGGGTTCATCGAGCACGAGCACCTTGCCGGTGCCGTCGTTGCCCAGGTGGTGCATAGCCCGCACGATCGCCACGATCGCCCGGTCGACCTGGCTGAGCGAGATGACCGGCGTATCGGGATCGACGTCGAGGCCGAAGCGCTCGAGCTCGGTGTGCACGGCCTCCCGCTCGGCCTTCCAGTGGATGCGCTGCAGGCCGCGGGACTCCCACGAGTTGAGACGGATGTTCTCCAGCACGCTATAGGCCGGGACCAGGCCGAGATCCTGGTGGACGAATACCAGGCCGTGCGATGCGGCCTCGCGGCCGGTGATGGGCAGGTTGATCTCCTGCCCATCGAGGACGAGCTGACTCCCCGGGTCGGGGACGTGATAACCGCTGAGGACCTTGATGAGGGTCGACTTGCCCGAGCCGTTACGCCCGACCAGGCCGTGCACCTCTCCGGCGCGTACGTCGAAATCGACGTCGATGAGCGCCCGGGTCGCCCCGAAGGTCTTCGACAGTCCGGTGAACTGAAGGACTGTGTCGGTCACCACGTCCCCTTCCCAGAGGATTTCCATCGTTAGCGATCAACCGGTTTCGATCGATCGGGTCCAGCTACCGGAACGTCAGGAAGGAGCGCCCCAGTAGTTCTTGAACTCGGTGAGGAAGTCGATTCCGTACCAGTTGGGGGAGTTCTCCGTGGACGGGTCGATCTCACCGATGTTCTCTGTATCGAACACACGGCAGGTGATGCCGTAGTCATCGACCAGTGGCGCGCCGGCGAAGATGCGGAACACCGCGTCCGCCGTTGCGAAGCTGAACCAGTCGTTCGGGCAGCCGACGTCCATGGTCACCGAGGTGCTACCGATGCCCTGCATGACGACCGGGGTGGCGTTGAACGACGACTGGATCGCGTCGCTACCGGCGTCGGTGACACCGGGGTCGGTGCCGGCGATGGTCATGCCGTCATAGATCGGGAGCAGGAACTTCAGGTTCGGGTTCGCGGTGAGCGCATTGCGGGTCTCGCTCGCCAGGACGCCGTCCTGCCAGGTGCTCAGCTGCGCATCGGTGTAGTCCACCGTGCAGTCGGGGCACAGTTCGGCGATCTCCGCGGCGATCTCCTCGAGCATGATCGGGCTGGAAGGCTGGCCTTCCGAACCGATCACAAGGGCCTCACCTTCAGCGCCACCGTTGGAGTTGACGATGTACCAGTCGGCCATCAGGCGAGCCGGGATCGTGTAGTCGAAGGTGACGTCGGTAATGACACCTTCACCGGCGGCCACACCGGGCTTGCCCGTCTGGTTGGTGGTCATCACCGGGATGTCGCCGGTCTCGTTGAACGGGATGAGAGCCGGGGGAATGGCGTTGGTGAGGATCAGATCCGCACCACCGGAGACCGCCTGGGAGAACAGGCTGGGGATGGCCTCGATGTCGAAGTCGGCCGATGAACGGGTCGTGTTGACGCTGTACTCGTTCAGGGCGAGTTCCCAGGTGTCACCCCACTGTGCGAGAACCGGGATGCGGTCATCGAGGGAGATGATGGCGACGTTCTTGCCGGCTGCGGTGGCCCCGGCCTCGAATGCCTCACCGGGGTAGGTGAAGGTGATCGGTGCCTTGGCCGCGTCGTAACGGGCCTTGGCTTCGGCGACACCGTCGGAGGGAGCATCCGTCGGAGACGGTGCGGCCGACGTGGTGGTGTCGGTGGGTGCCGGGGCGGAAGTGGTGGCGTCGCCGCCGTCACTGCCACCACAGGCAGCCAGGATGAGCGAGGCGACCCCGAGGGCTGCGATCGGCCCGAGGGTGCGCTTGATGCTGCGCTGCTTCATTTACTGTCCTTTCCTCATCAGGTCGATCGAGCCGATAGGCGCGACCGGAGACGTGTGGCGAGGGTCGCCACGAGGACGCCGACTACGAGCGCGGTGCCATAGAAGACGTCCGATACCCAGGCTTGGAAGCCCAGGAGCTGCAGACCGGTGATTCCGGTTTCGATGAAATACACCGCGACCACGGTTCCCCAGGCGTTGAAACGCCCGGGCACGATCGCGG
The DNA here is from genome assembly GCA_913063435.1 of uncultured Actinomycetales bacterium. GTDB lineage: Bacteria > Actinomycetota > Actinomycetes > S36-B12 > S36-B12 > M55B157. Next base: position 3,818 of record CAJXYI010000020.1, read on the forward strand.
TGGAGCCGAGGAATGCCGCAGCGAACGCGGCGAGGATGAACGCCTGGCCCACACGAGCCTGCACGGCGCCGGTGTTGCCCAGCAGCATCGCCCCGGCCATCGCACCGAGGGTTGCGGAGATCATCAACGATGAGTAGCGGTAGGCGTTGACCTGGATGCCCGCCAGGCGAGCGACTTCGCGGCCCTGGCCGACGAAATACAGATGACGTCCGATCGGGGTGTGCTGCAGGATGTACCAGATGATGAATGCGATCAGCAGCACCAGCCAGAACGACGTGTACAGACCGAACGTGCGATGAGTCAGGAAGTCATTCCACCAGTCGCCCTTGATCGAGATCGTGCTGTTACCGACGAGACCGGCCACCAGTCCGATCAGGGCAGTGCCCGAACCGAGGGTGACGACGAGGGAGGGGATGTTGTAGCGCACCGACAGCACGCCGTTGAGCAGGCCGAACAGGACCGCACACAACAGTGCGATCGCGATCCCGACCATCACGGGCACGCCGTGCGCGGTGTACAACCAGGCGGGGACGGCGGCACCGAGGGACAGGGACGCACCGATGCTCAGGTCGAACTCGCCTGCGGACAGGGCGAAGATCAAACCGAGGGTCAACAAGACCGTGGCGGTCTTGGAGTTCGCGATAGCGGTGAAGTTCTGCACCGTCAAGAACGTGTCGGGCAACAGCAGGGTGAACACCAGGATCAAGATCGCCCAGGCGACCAGGATCGAGTAGGCCTGAACGCGTCGTGCCACGACGCCGCTGCGCCGTGCCTTCTCGCGGGCCTCGCTCGAGGTGGTGGTCAGTGACATGGAGCCCTCCGCTCTCTCCCGCCGGTCGGGTGGTGACCGGGCGCGCCCGGGGTTCCGCTTTGTATACAAGATTCCAGGCCCCGGCGCACCCGGTAGCGACTAAATTGTTGTAATCCATGATTGTTACGGTTTCGTAGCCGCGCGGTTTCGCTAAGAATGTGTACGATCACCGGGAATCGGGGTCCGGGATCCGCCCTATGAGGAGGCCAGCATGCGCGTCGCCGCCATCCAGTCCGGAAATTGCGGCCCCTCGGTGCCCGAGAACCTCGGGATGCTGGCCGGTCTGGTGCGGGAGGCGGCCGCGGGAGGCGCGGACCTCATCGTGCTGCCCGAACTGTGCACGACGCCCTATTTCGCGTCCGGTCCCTTCGATCCGGAGGCCGCAGCCTGGGCCGAGCCCGTCGGAGGCCCGAGCACGCAGTTCTTCGCCGATGTCGCTCGGGAGGTCGAGGCTGCGATCGCATTCGGGATGGTCGAACTCGCTCCCGACGGCACCGTGTACAACGCCCTGGTCCTGCTCGATCGGCGCGGTGAACTCGTCGAAGGGATCGGTCCCGAGGGTGAGCGGTATCCGGCCTTCCGCAAGCTCAGCGCCCCCTCGGTGTTCGCCGGCACCCTCACCGTCGATGAGGCGTCCTATTGCACACCCGGTCCATCCCCGATGGTGTTCGACCTCGATGGTGTGCGCCTCGGCGCGCTGATCTGCTACGACCGAGCGTTCTCCGAGGTGTGGATGGCCAACCGGCACCTCGGTGCCGATGTGGTGCTCGCCGTGGTCTCCTCCTTCGGCTGGCGCGAATCGCTGTTCGTCGACGATCTGCGCCTGCGCGCGATGGAGGTCGGGGTCTTCGTCGTGGCGTCCAACCGGGCCGGTGAGGAGACGCACAAGGGCCACGTCACGGACTATTTCGGTCGCTCCTGCATCATCGCCCCGAGCGGAACGGTGCTCGCCGAGGCGCCCGGACACGAGCAACCGGTGATCATCGAGGCCGACCTCGACCTGTCCGAGCTCGCGAAGGCTCGTGAACTGTGGCCGGTGTGGAATGACCGCCGACCGCAGCTGTATCGCTTCATGTACGACGCGTGAGCGTCGCCGAACGCTAGATGATCCCGCGCTCGCGGTAGTCGGCTAGTTGCTCGGCGTCATAACCGAGTACGCCGGCGTAGACCTCATCGGAGTGCTCACCTAGATCAGGACCCACCCACTTGACCTCTCCGGGGGTTTCGGACAGGACCGGGAAGACGTTCTGCATGGGGAAATCCCCGAACGTCTTGTCCGGAACGCGCACGATGGAATCGCGGGCCTCGAAGTGCGGATCGGTCAGGATGTCCTTCGCCGTGTACACCCGGCCGGAGGGGATCGCGTTCTCCGTCAGGTGATCGAGTAGGGCGTCAGCGGTCCACTGTGAGGACCAGTCCGAGATGATCGCGTCGAGTTCCTTGTCATTGGCCCCACGTGCACTGTGCGTGGCGTATCGCTCGTCCTCGGCCAACTCCGGCTTGTCCATCGCGGCCGCGAGCCGGCGGAACACGGTGTCCATGTTGGCCGCGATGAGAACCGAATCGCCGTCCTTGGTGGGATACACGTTGCTAGGCGCCACATTCGGCAGGGTCGAGCCGGTGCGCTCGCGCTGGTAATCACCGATCTCCCACTCGGGGATCAGTGACTCCATGTAGGCGAACACCGATTCATAGATCGATGCGTCGATGACCTGGCCGCGTCCGGTGCGATCCCGATAGTGCAGTGCCGACAGTGCGCCGAGGGTGGCGAAGGTAGCGGCGAGGGAATCACCGAGGGAGATCCCGCAGCGCGACGGGGGACGATCGGGGTCGCCGACGACGTAGCGCAAGCCGCCCATGGCTTCGCCGATGCTGGCGTACCCCGGCCGGGGTGCATAGGGGCCGGTCTGACCGAAGCCACTGACCCGGATGAGGATCAGCCCGGGGTTGATCTCCGAGAGCACGTCGTAGCCCAGGCCCCACTTCTCCAGCGTGCCGGGCCGGAAGTTCTCCAGCAGCATGTCGGCGTCCTTGATGAGGTCCTTCACGATCTGCTGCCCCTCGGGGGTCCGCAGGTTCGCGGTCACCGACTTCTTATTGCGAGCCACTATCGGCCACCACAGGGACTTCCCATAGGGCTTCTCCCGACCCCACTCTCGCATCGGATCACCGGTTGCGGGATCCTCGACCTTGATGATCTCAGCACCATAATCACCGAGGAGTTGACCGCAGTAGGGTCCGGCGAGCAACTGGCCGAGCTCGATCACCCGGATGTCGCTCAGGGCTCCTGGCCCGAGGGAACCGAGAGGATGTGTCGCTGGCTGCGTCATGGTGGGTCCTTACCGATCGTAGGCGGTGGGGCTTGGTTACCGGTCGGTCAATGTATACAACCTGCGGGGAAATTTCGCACTCCGATCGGGGAGATTTCCTGAAGTTTTCCCATGCTACTCATCAAACTTTTCTCGAATTGCCGTTTTCGGGTTGCGGTGGACTTGTATACGAAAAGGGTCCACAATGACGCCCATGGCTGCCTCCACCGACCTGACGATCCTGGAAGTCTGCCCGCGGGACGGACTGCAGAATGAGCGCATCCCGCTCACCGTCGACCAGCGCATCGAGCTCATCACCCGCCTCGCCGCGGCCGGAGCGCGACGCATCGAGGCGGTGAGTTTCGTCAACCCGAAAGCTGTCCCGCAGATGGCCGGCGCAGAGGAGGTCATGGCGGGGATTCCCCGGCTGCCCGGGGTGTCCTACAGCGGGCTCGTGCTCAACTCACGCGGCAATGATCGCGCCCTGTCCAGTGGTGTCGATGAGGTCAATGTCGTCGTGCCGTCGACCGATGGCATGAGCCGTGCGAACCAGAACATCGACGTCGCCGGGATGCTCGTCCTAGCCCGCCAGATGATCGCCGAAGCGAAGGCTGCGGGGGTCACGGTTGCGGCAACCGCTGCGGTCGCGTTCGGATGCCCCTTCGATGGTGAAGTCAGCGTCGACCAGGTGCGTGCCGTCGTGCGGGTGTTCGCTGAAGCCGGGGTGGACGAGATCGCGATCGCGGACACGATCGGCGTGGGTGTGCCGACCCAGGTGCGCGCACTCACCGCGATGGTTCGCCAGGAAGCCCCGGGGACCCCGGTGCGGTTCCACTTCCACAACACCCGCAACACCGGATACGCCAATGCTGCCGCAGCGCTCGAGGAGGGTGTTCGAGTCCTCGACGCATCCGCGGGTGGTTTCGGTGGTTGCCCGTTCTCGCCTGCAGCGACCGGCAATATCGGTACCGAGGACCTCGACTACCTCGCGGTGCGCAGCGGCTATCGCACGGGTTTGGATCGCGCGGCCATCTCCGAGACCGCCGAATGGGTCGGTGGCCTTCTCGAGCGAACCCCGCCGGCGATGGTCGGTCGCGCCGGTGTCTTTCCTCCCGTTCCTACGAATGAAAGGGGTGCGGCGTGAGCACGCCCACATGCACGATCTCGGTGATCTACTACTCCTCCACCGGCAACATCGCCGCGATGGCGGAAGCGATGGGGGAGGGGGCTGCTGCAGCCGGCGCCGACGTCCGTGTGCGCAAGGTGCGCGAGACCGCGCCGCCCGAGGCCATCGCCTACAACCCCACATGGGCGGAGTTCGTCGAGGCGACCAAAAACGACCCCGAGGCCACACTCGACGATGTGGATTGGGCCGATGGCATCGCACTGGGTTCACCGACGCGGTTCGGTGGCCCGGCCAGCCAGTTGAAGGCGTTCCTCGACACCACCGGCGGGCTCTGGGCTCAGAACAAACTCGTCGACAAGGTCGGCACTGCCTTCACCTCGGTGTCCACCGCGCACGGCGGGTTGGAGTCGACGATCCTGGCGATCAACAACCACTTCTACCACTGGGGTTCCATCGTGGTGCCCCTCGGATATGAGAACGAGCATCTGCTGAAGGTGTCCGGCAACCCCTACGGCGCATCCTTCGTCGCGCGCAAGGGCGCGGCACCCGATGATGTCGCGTTGACCGCCGCACGGATACAGGGCGAACGGCTTGCGCGCATCACCGCGTGGATCCGTGCGGGCCGCGATGCCCAGGCTGGAACGGAGTCCGCATCATGACCGAACCATTGCGCGTCCTGGCGATCGGCGGCAGCACTCGACCGGATTCCTCCAGCGAGCGGGCGGTGCGGGCAGCGGCCCGCGGCGCGCAGCAGCACGGTGCCGACGTCCGTTTCATCGTGGGTCGTGACCTGATGGTGCCGATCTATGACACGGAGACGGGTGAACGCGCCGAGCTCGCGCAGCAACTCGTTGATTCCTATCGCTGGGCTGATGGCCTCATCGTGGCGAGCCCGGGCTATCACGGCGGGATCAGCGGGATGATCAAGAACGCCCTGGACTACATCGAGGATCTGCGCGACCACGATCGCGTCTACCTCGACGGCATGGCCGTCGGATGCATCGCGGTGTCCTATGGCTGGCAGGCGACAGTGTCGACCCTGCATCAGTTGCGTCAGGTTGCCCATGCGGTGCGCGGTTGGCCGACCCCGCTGGGTGCCTCGATCAACGCTAGCGTCACCAAACTCGATCACGAGGGTAGGAGCGACGACGACAAGGCGGTCGCCCAACTTGAGGCCGTGGGTGCTCAGGTAGCCGAGTTCGCACGGATGCGCCACGCCTTCCACCGAGTCAGCTGACCTCATCGCATTCAGGGGGGCCTGCGTTCGAAGGCAGCGACGGGTAGGAAAGGACTGGGCATGGCGCGACTAGCGGATACCGCCTATGAGCAACTACGGTCGGCGATCCTGCGGGGGGAACTACCTCACGGTGAGCGCCTTGCCGAGGAGGAGATCGCCGAGAACCTCGGAATCTCGCGGACACCGGTGCGCGAGGCGCTGCGGCGTCTCGCCGCAGAAGGCCTCGTCGATGTCGCCCCGAACCGCGGCGCATCGGTGGCCCGCTGGGAGTCGGCGGATCTTCAGGAGATCTTCGACCTGCGGGCGATGCTGGAGTCCTATGCCACGAAGCGAGCCACGCCTCGGCGCACTCCGGAGGTGATCGGGGAACTGACCGAGATCTGCGATGAGATGGAATCGATCTTCGCGAAGTCCACCAATGGTCGGTCCCTGCAGTCGCTGGCTGCGGCCAACCGTCGCTTCCATCGCATCATCATGGAGGCCGCGGATTCCCCGCGGCTGCTGACCATGATCGATTCGCTCACGCATGTTCCGGTGGTGATGCAGACGTTCACGCAGTATTCGCAGCATGCGCTGCAACGCTCGCTGCACCACCATCGTGAGATCGTCGACGCGATGACGGCCGGCGATTCCGACTGGGCGGGCAGCATCATGCGCGCTCACATTCTCGCGGCCCGCTTCGAAGTCCTCGGCGACAGCTGCATCACTCCTGGCTGACGGTTCTCCCGCCAAAACTGAAAGGCCCGCCCCGCTCGATGCGGGACGGGCCTTTCGAGGAGCCGAGACGGGAGTTAGCCGACGGTCACCGAGCGGGACTTCATCAGCGGCTGGACCTTCTCGCCGAAGACCTTCATGCCCTCGACGAAATCATCGAAGGTGAGCATGATGCCCTTGGTGCCCTCCACCGAACCGGCTTCATCGAGCATCCGCGCGACCGATTCATAGGAGCCGACGAGGGTGCCCATGTTGAAGTTGATCGCGCCTTCGGGCAGCGAGATCGTCTTGGCGGTGCTGCCCTCGCCTGCCGACTCATCGGCATCGGTCTGGTCAGCCATCCACGCCAGAGCCTTGGTGTCGGCGCCGTCGTTGTACTTCTTCCACTTCGCCATGGCCTCTTCATCGGTTTCGCCGGTGATGACCATGAACAGCACGTAGGAGCCGACATCGCGACCGGTCTTCTCCTTAGCCCGCATGAGTTGCTCGTTGGCAGGCGCGTAGGCAGTGGGGGTGTTCACGCCGGTGCCGAGGATGAACTGGTAGTCGCCGTAGGTGGCGCAGAAGTCCATCCCACGCTCGGACTGCCCTGCGCACACGAGCTCGATCTTGTGGCTCGGGGTCGGCTTGCACATGCAGTCGTTCATCTGGAAGTACTTGCCGTCCATCGTGCAGGTGCCGTTCTTCCACAGCTCCTGCATCACCTGGACGTACTCGGTGGAGTAGTCGTAGCGGTAGCCGAAGTACTCGTCTCCGGGCCACAGACCCATCTGGCGGTACTCATCGGGTGCCCAGCCGGACACGATGTTGACACCGAAGCGGCCCGGCGCGATCGAGTCGATCGTGACCGACATGCGAGCGACGAGGGCGGGGGGCAGGGTGAGCACCGCGGTCGACGCGAAGAGCTTGATCTTCTCGGTGCGGGCCGCGATGGCGGCCATCAGGGTGAAGGATTCCAGGTTGTAGTCCCAGAACTCGCTGTCGCCGCCGAAGCCGCGGAACTTGATCATGGACAGGGCGAACTCGAACCCGTACTTCTCGGCGAGCTGGCACACCTCGAGATTGAGGTCGAAGCTCGGCTTGTACTGGGGCGAGGTCGTGGAGATGAGCCAGCCGTTGTTGCCGATGGGGATGAAGACGCCGAGGTCCACTGCGTGCTCCTTAATCGTGTCGAAAAGATGGTGTCCGGTTCTGGGGAGAGTACACAATCTGAGCGGGGCCGCCAATGGACTTAGGTAAAATCTTTGGAACTTTCCTCGTTTTTTCCTCGTTTTTTCGTGGATTCCGCGCGAGATGCCAGGTCCCTGTGGCCGACAGCAGGCCCCGGTTGTATACATAGGAGCACACAGCGCCCACCGAAGCCCACCGAAGCCCACCGATCGTGAGGAGACCCCGTGCCGACCCTGGACATCAACGGACACACCATGTACTACGAGGTGCACGGGGAGGACGGCCTGCCGCAGGCGGTCTGCATGGGGGGCTGGGGCACGTTCTGCCATGGCCGCACCGGCGATGCCCCGCGCTATCTGTTCAACAACTACCAGGTCGCGATCTATGACTACCGCGGCGTTCGGGAGTCCACGGACGACTATTCGCAGACTCCCACGATGCAGTTGTATGCATCCGACCTCGCCGGCCTGCTCGATCACCTCGGCTGGTCGAAGGTCCATGTGGTGGGCATGGTCGGAATGGGCGCCTGCGTCGGTCAGCAGTTGGCCTTCAGTCGCCCCGATCTCGCGCGCTCCCTCGTGATGACCGGGTGCTGGGCCTATGCCGACCCGATCATGGTCGATCAGCTCAACACGATGGTCGACGTCCACGACAAGATGGGCTGGGCGGAATTCCAGAAGCTTGCCGCGAGCTACAGCTTCGATGGCGTCTTCTACAACGCCAACCGCGACCGATTGCTCGGCGAGAACGGCACCTGGCCGGATCTCAACGGTCGACTCGAGGCGCAGCGGCGACTCGTGCAGGCGTGCACGACCTATGACGCGCGCGAGGACCTGCCCCAGGTCCAGACTCCGGCGATCGTGGTCAACGCCGGCCGTGACCCGATTACGACCCCGCGGCACACCCAGCTCATCGCCGACTTGATGCCCAACTGCCAGGCTGTGGACTGGCCCGAGGCTACGCACGTGTTCGCCGGCAGGGACATGAAGAAGAAGTTCGACGCGATGCTGCAGGATTTCCTCGAGGCGCACTGACCAAGCGGAGATCATCTCGAAGCACGACGAAGGAGGCGGTCATGGATCTGCTCGACAGTGTCCAGCGCCGCGTGCTGTGGTTGTCGACGCGCATCGTCGATGCCGCGAATCGCGAGCGCGCTTCAGTGGACGGGGTCAAGGTAGGTGGCCACCAGGCCAGCAGTGCCAGCCTGGTCTCGATCATGACCGCGCTGTGGTTCTCCTATCTTCGTGCCGAGGACCGGGTGAGCGTGAAACCGCACGCGTCCCCGGTGTTCCATGCGATCTCGTATCTGCTCGGTGACCTCGACCGTTCGTATCTGACGCGGCTGCGGGAATTCGGTGGACTGCAGTCGTATCCGTCGCGGACGAAGGATCCCGACACGGTCGATTTCTCGACCGGTTCGGTCGGTCTCGGCGCAGCAGCCCCGCTGTTCGCGGCCGCGACGCGTCGATATGTCGACGCGCACTTCGGCCCGCGGCCGCATTCGAGGTTCATCGCGATCATCGGCGACGCCGAACTCGACGAGGGCAATGTCTGGGAGGCCGTCGCTGATCCGGCAACGGCGGGTCTGGGCAACGCGATGTGGATCGTGGACTTCAACCGTCAGTCCCTCGATCGGGTCGTCCCCGGGGTCCGCATCCACCAGTGGGCGGTGCAGTTCGCTGCCGCGGGTTGGCATGTCGTCGAGGTGAAGTACGGCAAGCGCCTGCAGGCGGCGTTCGCACAGGAGGGCGGCCAGGCACTGCGCGAATGGATCGACGCGATGCCCAATGAGCAGTATCAGTCGCTTTTCGGATTGGAGGGCGCCCAGCTGCGCGAGCGGTTCCTCGACGGGGCACCGACGGAGGTCGTGGAATGGTCCGTATCGATTCCCGACGCCGAACTGGCGCCACTGGTCACCGACCTCGGAGGCCACGACCTCGAGGCGCTGCTCGATGCTTTCGCCGAATGCGATGCGGTCACCGATAAACCCAGTGTGGTGTTCGCCTACACCATCAAGGGCTGGGGTCTTCCGATCGCGGGCAATCCGCGCAACCACTCAGCACTGTTGAACGGCGACCAGATCGAGGCTCTGCGCGCCGAGGTCGGACTCACACCGGAAACCGAATGGGATCGCTTCGATCCGGCCAGCCCGGAAGGCATCCTGGCCGCGGAGCGTCGCGAGATCCTGCATCGTGATCCGCGAGTGAAGTCCCTGCCGATCACTGTCCCGGCATCGACGGGCGTCAGCGGTTCGCGACCGATCAGCACGCAGGAGGCCTTCGGACGCATCCTCGTCGACCTCAGCCGGGATGAAGCAGTGGCGCGATACCTCGTCACCACTGCACCCGATGTCGCAACCTCGACCAACCTCGCGGGATTCATCAACCGGACGGGGGTGTTCTCGCCCGAGGAACGTCGTGCCTGGAACGCCGACCCGGTATTGAAGTGGGCTGAGGGTCCGACCGGGCAGCACATCGAATTGGGCATCTCGGAGATGAACCTGTTCCTCCTGCTCGGTCAACTGGGGCTGTCGTGGGATCTGTCCGCGCAGCCACTCATCCCGATCGGCACGCTCTACGACCCGTTCGTCGCCCGCGGCCTCGACGCGTTGATCTACGGCTGCTATTCCGGTGCGCGGTTCATCGTCGCTGGGACTCCGAGTGGAATAACGCTGGCACCCGAAGGTGGTGCCCATCAGTCGACGATCACGGCGAGCATCGGTCTGGAACTGCCCGGCCTCACCGCGATCGAGCCGGCCTATGCCGGTGCCCTGGATTGGCTGCTGTGCGATTCGATTTCGCGTATCGCCTCGGGCGAAGACGCTCCCACCACCGCGCAACCGGCGGAGCAGGGCGCCTACTACCTGCGGCTGACCACTAGGCCTCTCGATCAGGCGCCGTTCGAAGAAGCTCGCCAGCGCATCGGGGATGCCGTGCTGCGTCGCCAGGTGCTAGCCGGTGGCTATCGCCTGCGCGATTCCTATGCCACGCATCCGCACCTGATCACCGACGACGGTCGCGCTCCTCTCGTACACCTCGTCGGTTCGGGTCCGCTGCTTCCGGAGATGCTGGCGGCTGCTGATGAGTTGGCTGACGAGGGGGTGGCCGCGCACGTCGTCGATGTCACCAGTTCCGATCGGCTCTACAACGCTTGGCAGCGCACGTTGCGCCAGGGTGTGCGCACGGCGACAGCGCCGAGTTTGCCGGGTCCTCTGTGGTCGATCTTCGGCGAACGTGCACCGATCGTGACCGTGCACGATGCAGCCAGCCACGCCATGGCATGGTTCGGGTCGGCCCTCGGTGTGCCGTGTGTGCCGCTGGGTGTCGACGCATTCGGCCAATCCGGGTCGGTCCCCGATCTGTATGCCGCACACGATCTGGATTCCGGGTCGATCGTCAACGCTGCCCTCGCTGCGTTAGCGCTGGCAGCTCGCTGATGTCCAGCGAGTCAGTCCCCGTGTCGATCCCCGTTACCGACTGGGCGCAGGACCTGCAGTTGTTGGACGAGCAGACTGCGATTCTGCGCGATGCAATGGCCGAACTGGATGACGTGCTGATGCATGAAGCCAGCATGCTGCCGGGTTGGACGCGCGGGCATGTGCTGGCCCATCTCGATGGGAACGCCCAGGGCATCGCCCGATTGGCGCGCTGGGCTGCCGACGGCATCGAGCGGCCGATGTACATCTCGCGCGAGGTGCGCGATGCCGATGTTCAGATGCACGCCGGTCGCGATGCACGTTCCCATGAATCCTCGGTCACCCAGTCAGCGCGCGCACTGCGGGAGGACCTCGGGCGACTCACGGCAGATCAACGTGCCGGCGAGGTCACGCTCGGCAACGGTCTGCGGGTGCGCGCGGCGTCACTCGCCCGTCATCGGCTGCAGGAAGTGTGCGTGCACCACGCCGATCTAGGTCTGCCGGGATACACCTGGCGCGACTGGCCCGAAGAGATGGCCGAGCATATGACGAGACTGGTGGCGCGGGACTTCGCCGAGCGCGGTGAGTTCCCCGTCGCGTCAATCGAGTGGGAATCGACGGGTGGTGTCGATGGCGATCGCCTTGCCATCGTTCCCGGTGACGTGCACGTTCTGGGTTCGGCGCCGGCGCTGCTGGCGTGGCTGCTGGGCCGCAGCGCGGGGGAGGGCCTCGCCATCACGGGCGCCTCGCAGATTCCCGCGGCGCCCGCATGGAGGTAGCCACTCGGCCGGGGATGCGCACCGGGGTGCTGTTCGTCCTCGCATCGGCCACCTTCGCGGCCAATTACCTGTGGGTCAAACTCGCCATCGAGATGTTCACCCCCGTGCAGGTTGCCTGGGGGCGCTCGTTCCTCGCCGCGATCACGCTGCTCATCGTGCTGGTCGTCACCGGTGATCGCCTGCCCCGGGACCGGCAGGTGTGGAAGCACCTGTTCATCGCCGCTCTACTGTTCAACACGATCTCGTTCACCTGCATGGCGATCGCGATGACGCGAATACCGACTGTTCAGGCGAGTGTCGTCAACTCGACCGCACCCCTGGTGACCCTCGCCCTCGTTGCGGCGTTCGTTCCCATGGAGCGCATCACGCTGCCGAGGCTCCTCGGGGTGCTGCTCGGACTTGTCGGTGTGCTGATCCTGGTGCAGCCGTGGGCCGGTTGGGGCGCGACGGATCTGTGGGGGATCCTCGCGATCTTCGGTGCCACGGCGTCCTATGCGGCAGGCATCGTCTACGCCCGGTTGAAACTCGGCAACGCGTCGGGATCAGCGGTGGCCATCGCGGCCGGCCAGTTGAGTCTGGCCTCGGTGCAATTGACCTTGGTCCTACCCCTCGGTTTCGCCATCCCCGTCGCGTTCGAACTGTCAGCGCTCATCGGATTGCTCGTGCTCGGGGTCTTCGGCACCGGGATCGGCTACATCCTGCAGCATTCCCTCATTCGAGCCGGTGGCGCTTCGGTGGCCGGGGATGCGACGTATCTGATCCTGCTGTTCGCCGTACTCATCGGAGTCACGGTCCTCGGCGAACCGCTTCAGGCCACCGATGCGATCGGAGCCGCGGTGATCTTGACCGGCTTGGTGATCGCGACACGCACCGGTCGCGGATCGCGCCTGCGGCCGACGCCCACCGTTCCCTGATCCGAAACGATCCGACCTGCCCACCTGCGCTTGGCTGCCCGTTGCCCTAATCTGGCGCGATGGCCGAGCGTTCCGATGCGACGCGGCGCCGGATCCCGAAGTGGCAGGACATCCGCCCACTCCTGGGGTTCCGGCGACCCACAGGGGATGCAGCACTGAACCGATCCGCCAGCGTCGCCGACATCCGTGCACTCGCCCGACGGCGGGTGCCGCGTGCGGTCTTCGACTACACCGATGGTGCTGCCGGAGACGAGTCCGGTCTCACACGAGCCAGGCGAGCATTCACGGACGTGCAATTCGATCCGCGGGTCTTGCGTGATGTGAGCACGGTCGACACGTCGACCGAGATCTTCGGTGCCCGGTCTTCGATGCCGCTGATTCTCGGGCCGACCGGATTCACCCGCATGATGCACTATCGGGGTGAGATCGCGGTTGCAGCCGTCGCGGCCCGCGAACGACTGCCCTATGGCTTGTCGACACTCGGTACGACGTCGATCGAAGACCTCGCGGCAGCTCAACCCAACCTGGACCGCTGGTTCCAGTTGTACTTGATGACCGATCGCGGATACGGCAAGGAACTCATCGACCGCGCATGGTCAGCGGGCTACCGCACCATCATCCTTACCGTCGACACCCCTGTCGCAGGTCGCCGACATCGGGATGTGCGCAATGGTCTGACGATTCCGCCGCAGTTGACGTTGCGCACGATGGCCGACATGGCGGTGCATCCGCGCTGGTGGGGCAACCTCTTGACGACCGAACCCCTGCGCTTCGCCACGTTGAGCAGCACCGAGGGGACGGTCGCCGATCTCATCGGTCGAGTCTTCGATCCGGCCATCACCCTCGACGACCTCGACTGGTTGCGCAGCGCATGGCCGGGAACACTCACGGTGAAGGGCATCCAGAGTGCTCAGGATGCTCGCCTCGTCGTCGATCACGGTGCCGATGGGGTGATCCTGTCCACCCACGGTGGTCGCCAACTCGAACGCCCACCGTTGCCGTTCGAGATCCTGCCCGAGGTACGTGACGCACTCGGTGGCTCCACTCCGGTGTTCATCGACGGTGGAATCGTCAACGGTGCCGACATCGTGGCGGCCCTGTGCCGGGGTGCGGATGCGGTCGCCATCGGTCGCGCCTATCTCTATGGACTCATGGCCGGTGGGGAGGCCGGTGTGCAGCGGGTCATCGATCTGCTGCGCGGGGAGATGGAGACCACGATGCGGCTGCTCGGTCGGACGACGATCGCTGAACTCGGTCCCGATTGCCTGCGGATCGAGAACGCGGAACGAGGAAGGGATACCTGATGGAGGTCATCGAATTCACCCCCACTCCGGAGCAGTACGCCTACACCTTCGGAGGGGTGGCACCGGTGATGCGCATCGCACCCGGCACGGCGCTGCGACTGTGGTCGGAGGATGCCTTCAATTTCGCGTTGCGCTCCACGTCTGACCTGTCCTCGCAGAAGGTCGATCTGCGCTTCGTCAATCCGCAGACCGGTCCGTTCTATGTGGAGGGCGCAGAACCTGGTGACACCCTCGCGGTGCACATCGTGGAACTGACCCCGGCCCGCGATTTCGGTGCATCGGCGGCGATCCCGTTCTTCGGTGGTCTCACCTCGACACCGGTCACGTCGATGTTGCAGGAAGCCTTGCCGGACACGACCTGGATCTACGACGTCGATTCGGCGAACAACACGATCGGCTTCCAATCCCACGTCGGTGACTTCGAGGTGGCACTGCCGATCGAGACGATGCTCGGAACCGTCGGCGTCGCTCCTGGTGCGCAGGAGGTGCGCACCTCGCTTGTCCCCGAACGTTTCGGCGGCAACATGGATTCCCCCGAGGCGCGGGCGGGAACCACGATCTATCTCGGTGTCAACGTCGAAGGCGCGCTGTTCTCCCTGGGGGATGGCCACTACCGGCAGGGCGAGGGTGAGTCCTGTGGCACCGCGGTCGAAGGTGCGATGAACTCCCTGGTCATCGTCGACCTGATCAAGGGCGCCGGCCCCGCCTGGCCGCGCTTCGAAAACGACGACTACTGGATGGCTGTCGGATCCGCTCGACCTCTCGAGGATTCCTGGCGGATCGGCAATGTCGAGATGGTGCGCTGGCTGGAACAGCTCTACGGACTGCACACCATGGACGCCTATCAACTGCTGTCCCAGGTTGCGCTCAGCCCCATCGCCAATGTTGTCGACGCGAACTACAGCGTCGTGGTCAAAGCACCCAAATCGATCCTGCCTGCTGCGACCGCCTACGACGGCATCCACGCAGATCTGCGCGCCAGAGCCGCAACCCTGCTCGGCTAGTCACCCGAACCCGCACATCGAACCCCCACATCGAAAGGCACCGCGATGGATCTCAAAGCCCAAGGCCTCAATGCACTCGTCACCGGTGGCACCCGCGGTATCGGCCGCGCCGTCGTCGCCGGCTTCCTCGACGAAGGCGTCAACGTCGCGTTCTGCGCGCGAGATGCCGAAGCCGTGGCGAGCACCGCGCAGGAGCTCAGCGGAAAACCCGCGCGTGTGATGGGGGCGTCCGTCGATGTCGGGGATGCTGCGGCGCTGAATGCCTGGGTCGAGGCATCGGCCGCGGAACTCGGCGGAATCGACATCGTGGTCAGCAACGTCAGCGCTCTGGCGATCCCCGATACCGACGAGAACTGGGAGGCCTCGCTCAACGTGGACCTCATGGGAACCGTCCGGTTGGTGAAGGCCGCGATGCCGCACCTGGAGAAGAGCAGGGCGGGATCCATCGTCACGGTCTCCAGCGTCAGCGGCCGCGAGGTCGATTTCGCCTCCGGCCCCTATGGCACGGTCAAGACAGCGCTCGTCGGCTACACCCAGGGCCTGGCCTTCCAACTCGCCGGCAAGGGCATCCGCGCCAACACCGTGTCGCCGGGCAATACCTATTTCGAAGGCGGGGTGTGGGAGCAGATCAAGGAGGGCAATCGCGAGTTGTACGACATGGCACTGGGCTTGAACCCGACGGGGCGCATGGGCACGCCGGAGGAGATGGCCGCCGCGGTGGTGTTCCTCGCCTGCCCGATCTCCAGTTTCACCACGGGGACGAACCTCGTCGTCGATGGGGCGTTGACTCGCGGGATTCACCTGTAAGTCGCCACGATTCGCATTAGCGTGCCCACCATGATCATTCACTCCAGCCCGCTACCGGACGTCGAGATCCCCGATGTCCCCGTGACCGAGGTCGTCCTACGCCGAGCAGCCCAGGTGCCCGACCGGATCGCCCTGCTCGACGGCCCGACCGGACGCAGCCTGACGTATGCGCAATTGTCCGCGGCCATCCACGCTTTCGCCGGTGGTCTGGCCGATCGCGGCCTCGGCCCAGGCGACACCATCGCGCTGATGTCGCCGAATATCCCCGAATTCGCGATCGTGTTCCACGGGGCGGCCGTCGCAGGTGTGGCGGTCAGCACGATCAACCCGACCTACACCGCCGAGGAGGTGCGCTTCCAACTGCGCGACAGCGCAGCGGTGCTGCTGGTGACCATCGAGATGTTCGTCGACACTGCCCGTGAGGCGATCGAAGGGACCGACGTCGATCAGATCGTGGTGATCGGTGCTGCGGTGCCTGACACGATCGCGTTCACCGATCTGTTCGGCGAACCGATCGAGCAGGTCCCGGTGGATGTGAACGAGCACGTCGTGGTGCTGCCCTATTCCTCCGGCACGACCGGCCTGCCCAAGGGAGTGATGCTCAGCCACCGCAACCTGGTCGCCAACATCATGCAGATCGAGCCGGGTCTATCCGTCGAGGGGGACGAGGTCGCGCTCGCGGTGCTCCCGTTTTTCCATATCTACGGCATGCAGGTGCTGATGAACGGGATGCTCGCCCAGGGCGCGACGGTCATCACCATGCCGCGCTTCGATCTGGAGCAGGCCCTCGCCCTGATCCAGGACCATCGGGTCACCCGGTTCCTGGCCGTGCCACCGATCGTCCTGGCACTGGCCAAGCACCCGATGGTCGAGCAGTTCGACCTGTCGAGCTTGAAGCAGGTGTTCTCCGGAGCGGCACCACTGGGTGCGGAGGTCGCCGCTGAGGCCGCCGCCCGCATCGACTGCGAGGTCGTCCAGGGCTATGGCATGACCGAACTCAGCCCGGTCACGCACCTGACCCCGATCGGTGACTACAAGCCCGGCACCGTCGGGGTGACGGTGGGCAGCACCGCCTGTCGCATCGTCGATCCGGCGACGGGCGAGGATCAGGATGTCGGTGGCGAGGGTGAACTGTGGATCTCGGGACCGCAGGTCATGAAGGGCTACTTGAACAATCCCGAGGCGACCGCGGCCACCATCGATTCCGACGGCTGGCTGCACACCGGGGACATCGCCGTCATCGACGCCGACGGGCACGTCTCGATCGTCGATCGGCTGAAGGAACTGATCAAGGTCAAGGGCTTCCAGGTCGCCCCGGCCGAACTCGAGGCCATGCTGCTGACGCACCCGGCGGTGGCTGATGTGGCGGTCATCGGGGTCGATGACCCCGAAGCCGGTGAGGTGCCCCGTGCCTATGTCGTGCTCAAGCCCGATCAGCAGATCAGTCCCACGGATCTGACCTCCTTCCTCGCCGAGCGGGTGGCCACCTACAAGGTCGTGCACGACATCGTGTTCACCGAAGAGATCCCGAAGTCGGCCTCGGGCAAGATCCTGCGTCGCATGCTGCGCGATCAGGCCCGCAGCGAGTCGTAATCTCGTCTCGGGTTCCCTTCCCGCTGCGGGGAGTGATTCCCAGACTCGCCCAAGAGTGCTCGTGATGACCGGGGGTGCCTGCACCGTGCATAATTGGGTCGACCAGTGGTCTATCCCGGGATATGCCCGGACGGGCTACCGAGGCTGACGAGCATCACAGTGGATGCGGGAAAGACAGCGGATGCGGGAAAGGACGTGGGGGTGCGCAGCACACTCAAGCGGAGCATCATCGCCACCGCCGCCGTCAGCCTCATCCTTCCCAGCTGGTTGACCGGTGTCGCTAGCGCTGACGTCGTGGTTGCCGACGACACCGTCACGACCGAGCCGTCACCCTTCCCCGAACCAACTGAGCCCGAGCCGACCGAGCCCGCGCCTATCGACCCCGAGCCGATCGAGCCCGCGCCTATCGAGCCCGAGCCGATCGAGCCCGAGCCGATCGAGCCCGAGCCGATCGAGCCCGAGCCGACGAAACCGGCACGGCCGGAAACCCGCGGGGTGAAGTTCGTCATCGATGGACAGGCGGTGCGCCGATCGGCCAGAGTCGCACCCGGAACGGTGGTGAAGATCGCCAAAGTTCATCCTGATTCGGAAGTCACGATCGTGCACGCCAGGAATCCGGAAGTGACCTTCACCGTCCGCGAGACGCGCAAGGCGCGGGTGTTCCTCAGCCCACCGCTGCCGCCGAGCACCCCGGTGCGCATCGTCGTCCGCGGTTCGGATGGTTCGGTGGCAAAGGTGCGGGTGCGAACCCAGCGGGCGCCGAACACCTTCTCGGTGTCCGTCAGCCCCAGCGCCAACAGCGGTGTCTATGGCGCGGGTATCCCGTTGCGAGTCACTTTCAGCCGCCCTATTTGGAACAAGGCCGCCGTGGAAAAGGCCCTCACGGTGGAGTCGACCAATAAACTCGGCGCAGCCTCGTGGCACTGGGTGTCCTCCACCCAGGCGGTGTTCCGACCCAAGAAGTTCTGGCCCGGCAACACCACCATCACCCTCGATGCCGACCTACGCGCGGTCGAAGGTGCACCGGGATGGTGGGGTCCGAAGGTGAAAAGTTCCTTCCGCATCGGTGATCAGGTCGTCATCCGGACGAACTTCCGGACCCACAAGCTGACCTATATCCGCAACGGGAAGAAGGAGAAGTCCTTCCCGATCTCCGGCGGCAAGGCCGGCTGGGAGACCAAGAACGGCGTCAAGCTCATCACCACGCACGAGAAGCAGCGCCGACTGGTCAACCCCGATCCGGTCGATGGCTGGGATGTGCTCACCAACTATGCGATGCGCCTGACCCAGGATGGCGAGTTCATCCACGACGCGCCCTGGAATTACTACATCGGTCGTTACAACACCTCACACGGCTGCACCAACATGTATCTGTCCGATGTCCGGTGGTTGTTCAACAACACCCGCTTCGGGGACATCGTGGTCTCTGGCGGATCATCGCGCGATGTCAGCAAGAGCGAATACCTCGCCGGCTACTGGAACTATTCCTGGAAGGAATGGACTGCCGGCTCCGCCCTACGCAAGCGCCGCTGACCCCCTCGTCCAACCGCAGAAGGCACATACGCAGCAGGCACAAGTATCGAAGGCCGCGCCCCCAGGGCGCGGCCTTCGATGTCTGACAGGTGGACTAGCGCAGGGCGCAGAGGGTGTCGCGGAAGTCGCTGGGCACTCCCTCGCCGCCGCCGTCGGCGCACACGGCATCGCGCTGGTTCAGCGCCCAGTTCGCGCCCTCGGCCTGGAACAAGAACACCTCGGTGCCCTCGACTCCATTCTCATCGGTGCCCACGGACACCAGGGCGAAGCCGTCCTTGCACTCATAGGACTGGAACGACGCGTAGGCAGCGCCTGCCGCTTCCTGGCCCAGTTCCTCCATCGTGGCCTGATCGCAGGTGGCCGAACCGCCGCCACCATCGGCATCGTCGCTGCCACCGCAGGCCGCAAGGCCGAGGGCCAAGGCGGCTGCGCCGGCGGTGATGGTGAGGGAGCGGGTGATCTTCTTCGAGGTAGTCATCATGGGTGCACGTTAAGACACTCCCGTGACGTATTCGCGACGACACCCACATGTGGGTTCGCCCGTGACCAGATCGAGACGTGCGGGATATCCCTCGCGCCGGCGACGCCACCGGGGAATTGCACGACCCAGTAGCCGACTGCCTCGCTCGCGGGCATCCGCCGACCCATCAGCATCGCCAGGGTCACTGCCGGATTCACGTGAGCACCCGAGATCGGCCCGATCGCATAGGCCAGGCCGAGCAGCACGAGTCCGAATCCGAAGGCCACGCCCACGACACCTGAGCCGGGGCCGTTGCCGTCAGCTCCGACGACGGCGGCGATACCGAATACGGCCGTGCCGACGGCAAGGAATACCAACAGAAACGTGCCGATGAACTCCGCGATCAGCTTGCGGGACAGGGATGCGGGCACCGATTCCTCCTCGAGTGAAGCCCGTGATCCGGGTGAGGCTTACCGTAGAGGTGTCCGGTTCCCCTGTGCGGTCGACACGCAGTCTGGTGTGGTCGTCGATGACCCGGCACCCCTAGACAGATAGGCCGCGTGTTCGGCTACCCGTCCACAAGAATCTGACCGGTCTGTTCCATTCATCCAGCGCAGTGCGGCACACGATGGACTGATGCGCATTGCCGTCATTGCCTCGGTTGCCCATGCGTGCCCACCGCGCGCCTATGGTCCCTGGGAACTCATCGCCTGGTTGCTCGCCGAGGGACTGACGAGTCGGGGACATGACGTGACGTTGTTCGCGACGGCGAATTCATCCACGACAGCGCGATTGAGTGCACGAGTCGCCGAAGGCTATGAGGAATCCGACCGCATCGACGCACAGGTCGCCACCACGCTGCATGTCGCACATGCGATGGAACAGGCGGGGGAATTCGATGTGATCTGCAATCAATTCGACTTCCATGCAATAGCTTTCGCGCGAATGACAGCCACACCTATAGTGACGACGATCCACGGGTTTTCCAGCGAAAAGATCGTGGAGGTGTATCGCGAATACGATGCCGAAACTCATTACGTCTCCATCAGTGAAGCCAATCGACATCCCGATGTGACCTACGCCGCCACGATCCACCATGGGATTCCGGTCAGTGAGGTTCCCGTCGGAGGTGGGAGCGGCGGATATCTCGTTGCGGTGGGACGTATTCATCCTGACAAGGGAACGCACGCCGCCATCGACATTGCCCGGGCCTCAGGTTTGCCGCTGTTCATCGCCGGAACGGTGCATGATCACGACTACTACCGGGAGCGGGTCGCCCCCCACGTGGACGGAGTGAGGGTGCATTTCCTCGGAAATCTCGATGCGGCACGGCGTGACCACCTGGTGGGAGGGGCAGCAGCCCTGCTGCATCCCATCGGTTTCGACGAGCCCTTCGGTCTTGCTGCGGTGGAGTCGCTGGCTGTGGGAACCCCCGTGATCGCCTTCGATCGCGGTTCCATGCCCGAACTGATCGATCCAGGACGCACGGGATTTCTCGTGGGTGATGTCGATCAGGCCGTCGATGCGGTGCGCGAGGTCCATGCGCTGGATCGCAGGGCGTGTCGCCACGAGGCGGAGCGGCGTTTCAGCGTCGACCGGATGGTCGACGACTACGAACGACTCTTTCAGGACGTCATCGACCGAAGTGTCATACGGGCCACTGCTCATCCATCCAGAACCACAGATCCTCTGCGCTGAGGATGCGATCGCGGGTTGCATCGAGCACATCGTCACTGCGCACACGTGGCGGGGAGGAGTTGACGCGTTCAGCGTGGGCCAGGTAGGCGACCGGATCGGCATCTGTGCGCAGATGCTTGTGCAGCGGACCATGGCAAACGGAGATCAGGTCGTCGTTCAGGTTCCGATGGCGCAGCCGTACATCGATGCAGGTGTCGCGCTGATAGGCCTCGCGCACATCATCGAGACTGTCCCAGGTGGCGAATCGGCGCAACGGTCGGTCGAAGCTGAGCACCAGTTCTCGGAAGGTCGCGAATCCGATGCCCAGGTGCGCCAATGCGGCGTAGTCCTCCCCGAGGTCGGCCACGGCATCGGCGGACAGCAGATGCCCCACCCAGGCATCGAAGTCGTCGGGGTCGCCGGAATAGAACCGTTCGCCGATTCCGCGCCGATCCAACCGGCGGCGCAGGCGTCCCACACCGGTACATCCGTAGTTATAGAGCGACAACCAGGCACCGAGCGGATCGCGTGAGGTGAGCAGCACGATTTCCTCGGGCCTCTTGGTGCGCTGGAGCCGAGAGTGCTTGCGGGTGCGCTCGTGTGCGTATCGGACGTTGTCGGCGAGGAAACCGGTGACGAAGGTGGACCCGGTCTTCTGCACGTCCATGTAGAGCACCGGACCGAACACCTGCATGCCACTATCCTCTCGCGCCCGACGATCTGCAGGCTCATCGATCCCGGTCGCACTCAGGGCCGCTCCGATTCCTGCTGCGGGGATGCTTCCTGGGGGGACCTGCCGAACAGCAGCAGGGGCAGTGCGATCAGATACATGGCAGTAGCGGTCCACAGCCCTGCTGCTGGGCCGAAACGCACGAGAACGGCTCCGAGAATCGCGCCGAGGAAGAAGATGCCCAGCGAGGCCACGCGATACTGCCAGCGGGCGTTGTTGCCGCCGATGATGGACCAGTTCGACAGCAGGCGTACGAGCGTCAGGGTCATCACGTTGGTGGCGACATCGGGCACGGGGTGGGCCAGGACCGCCGCGTTCTGCATGCCCATCGCGAACGCGAGGAATCCGACGATGATCATCGCGTGTCCGCTGCGCGGCTGTGGATCCCACAGCAGGGCAAGCAGGGCGGCGATCGCGATGAGTACCGCGATCGCGATGAACGCGTGGCGACGACGGCCGCCGAGGCGTGGGGTCTGCAGCAGGAACCCGGCACCGACCGCTCCGATGCTGAAGGTGACGAGCGGGACGGTATAGATCGGGATCGCCTCGACCGCTCGCCCCTGGCCGATCTCGAAGGCGAGGAACATGATGTTCCCGGTCATCACCTCTGAGAAGACATTCCCAAGCGCCAGGAAGCTCGTAGCGTCGATCACGCCGCATATCGCGGTGAGCAGATAGAGCCCAGGCGTGATTGACCGATCGCGCATGGCGCAACCCTAGGGGCTATGCGGGGGGAACGAGGGTTCCGGCGAACACCTGCCAGGCCAGCGCGGATTTGGCGACGAGGCTCAACACGATGTAGGCCTTCTCCCCGCGCAGGTAGTTCGCCCACTTGCCGACCGGCTTGTACTGCAAGAACTGCACGAGTGCGAAGCAGTTGAACAGTACGAACAGCGAGACGATGATCCCGTAGACGAAGGCGGGCGTCTCCTCGTTACCGGTCGAACCCGGTGCGATGACGTAGATGAGGATGACGATCCACGGCACGATCCCGGCGATGCAGCCGAACCAGAATGGCAGCAGTCCACCGCCGGGCTGGACGTACTTCTCCTGCAGCCAACCGAACAGGATCATCGAGGCGTTGACACCGAAGATCGCAATGATCGCCCCGACGTTGTTGATCCCGGTGATCAGTGCGATCAGGGCGATCATGATCGACGAGCTCAGTGAGTACTCCACCCACCGGAAGTAGTTGTGCTTGTCGAGCAGTCCGGCGACGTAGCGTCGATAAAACAACGGGCTGGCCACGAGGAAGTGGAAGAGCGCGGAGAGGCCGAAGAATGCGGCCACACCCCAGGCGATGGACACGTTCACCAGATCCACCTGTGGTGAGGGGGGAGTGCCAGGAGGTCCCTCGGTGTACGCGACGGTGATCGGAAGCGTGAAATCGGTCGCGAGCACCAGGATGAGAACCATCTGCACAAGGTGGAACACCCCGGCGATCAGGTTGAGCCGTCGCAACCGGCTCATGGCAATGTCGGTCTCCGGACTCGACTCGGTGATTGTGGCCATTCGACCAGTGTGGTGCAGCACGATGGTCTCGTCCAGCACATCGAGGGATACCGGCTATGCCACGATCGGCGGGTGGCGAGCAGAAAGCGCCGGTTCCGGCCGTCGACGACGAATTGGAGCGACTATCTGCGTCGATTCCATCGCGATCGGCCAGGAATCACCGAGCGATTGCTCGACAATGCCGTCACTCCCGGGATCGGAAACCCCTACGAGTGGCTGGTGATGGCATGCGAGTCCGATCCGGGCAAAGTGGTTGATCTCGGCTGTGGAAGTGCGCCTATCCGTCCGCTGCTGGTTGAGCCCGAGACGTATGTCGGTGTCGATGTGTCGCGTTCAGAGTTATCCATCGCGCAGGCCGAAGGTCGCGGGCCATTCCTCGAAGCGGATGTCATGGCGCTGCCCTTGTCGGATATGTCCGTCGACATTGTTGTCAGCTCGATGTCCGTGATGTTGTTCGATCCGATCGACAGTGCGCTCGCGGAGATCGCTCGGGTGCTTCGCCCCGGCGGCCGATTCGTCTCCATCCGTCCGGTGACCTTCCCGGTCGACATCACCGATGTGCGAGTGGGACTTGAACTGTTTCTCGGACTGCGCAGCATGCCCGCCCTGCCGCAGTGGTTGGGTCGCTCGAGGTTCGCGCGGATCCAGGCTGCTGCCGGGCTGCGTGTCATCGACGATCAAGCACTGCGTTTCAGTCACCCTCTGTATTCCGCGGAGGACGCACGATTGATCGTCGACTCGCTCTACCTGCCTACGGTGCCGGTGAGCCGTCGCGAGGCTGCAGTGCGACGTCTCACGCGCCTGGCTGGTCCGGGCCGAGACGTTCCGGTGTCGATCCGGCGGACCGTATCGATCAAGGTGTGAACGTGTTTAGACAATGCCTTTCCCGAATCCTCATAAGGAAAGGCATTGTCTAGAAAAAACGTTGTGCTGCAGCGAAATATTCGATCACATGTGTTGACACGTTGTGGAGAGCCGGCATATAATCGAACACATGTACTCCTCTCCGACACCACCGGCCGGCAAGGCCCTCGCGATGGGCCTGTCGCAGCTCGAGGAGGACACCCAACAGCTGATCAATCTCAACTACACCGATATCGCGCCCGAGGCGCTAGGAGATGCGGTGGTCGAGATCGGTGTGCAGATCCGGCGACTCCAGGCAGCCCAAGCGACGGCGGCGGACGCTTATGCCTCATCGGGCTCCTGGGCGGGGGAGGCGTCACGCAGCGCCAAGGCGTGGATCAACGGCAAGACCAATGATTCGGCGGCCGTCGCGAGCCGGATGCTGTCCGCCGGCGCCGCGATGCGTGCGCATCCGGTGATGGCGAATGCCTTCCGCTGCGGTGACGTGTCCGGTGCCCACCTGCAGATCCTGGCCGATGCCCATCGGGACTTCCCCCAGGCCCGGGTCGGATTGGAGCGTGTGGAGGCGGACCTGGTCGAGGTCGCCAAGCGGACAACGCCGCGACGTTTCGGCGATCACCTGCGTGCCTGGTGCCATCGCCTGGATCCCGAGGGTGTTCAGGCCGAGGAGCGCAAACGCGATCGGGATGCCTATCTGCGCGTGTCGACATTGATGTACGGGATGGTGCGCGTCGATGGAATGCTGCCGGCCGATATCGGCTCTCAGCTGGTCACGACATTGGAGTCGATGCGCCGCGCGATCGCCGCCGACCAACGCTCAGGCGAACAGCAGGCGGCCCGCGAGATAGTGGGACACGATGCCTTCGGGAACCTCGTCTACGCCGATGAGGCTCCCAGTGACATTGCCGACCGACGGATGATCTCCGCCCGCAACCTGGAGGCGTTGAAGAAACTCCTCGATCTCGCGGCCATCGCCCGCAACGACGATGGCTCCATTGCGATTCCGTCGGTGAACGGCTATCGACCCACCATTCACGTCACCATCCCACTGGAGTCCCTGCTCGAGGACTCTCGGGAGCGGGCCGCGGGATGGCTGGAACGCTTCGGGGTGCCTGCCGCGGCCATCAGTTCCGCCACCGCCGAACGGCTTCTGTGTGATGCGAGCATGGAACCCCAGATCATCACACGGGACGGCCGGTTGGCTGCCACGCTGCCGCGCACCCGGTCGATCTCACACACCCTTCGCCGCGCCGTTCAGATTCGCGACCACCACTGCCGCATCCCCGGTTGTCACCGACGCATCGACGAAGTCCACCACGTGGTCTTCTATTCCCACGGCGGGCTCACCGTCATGAGCAACCTTGCCGGGCTGTGCTGGTTCCACCATCACCAGATCCATCACGAGCCGTGGACCCTCACCGGCGATGCGAACCGCGAACTCACTCTCACCAATACCCACACCGGCAGGACCTGGACCAGTCACCCGCCACCCCAACGCGAGTGACGTGGCAGGGAGCCTTCGCAGGCATGAAGCTCCATCCTTGAACCCCGCTGTCCTTCCCTGGGAAGGTCTTTCCAGGGAGACTGAGTGTCCTTCGGCTTGACCGTCTCTGCGAGTCTGTCCCTCAATCCACGTGGGTGTGATGGAGTGTCGGATGGCCAGGACCTAATCGAAGGGAAGGCACCTCGTGACCTTGATAGAAGACATCGATCGGTGTGCCGAGGCGCTGTACGAGGCGCGCGTTTCGGGTAACCCGATTCCGCCGCTGACGGCGCAGTTCCCGGACTGGACCGTGCCCGAGGGATATGCCGTTCAGCAGCGGGTGGTCGAGCGGCTCGTCGCCGAGGGCGACCGGATCGTCGGCTACAAGCTCGGCCTGACCTCGGCGCCGATGCAGGAGCTGCTCAAGGTCGACCAACCGGACTTCTCGCCGATCTTCGCCTCGGGGGTGTTCAACGACGGAGCCAGCCTTTCCGTGGCGGACTTCATCGCTCCACGAGTGGAGGCCGAGATCGCCCTCGTGCTCGCCGACGACCTGAGTGGCCCCGATTGCACTCCGGCGAAGGTCGCCGCCGCCACCGAGGGCCTGGTCGCGGCCATCGAGATCGTCGACTCGCGCATCGCGGACTGGAAGATCACCATCGCCGACACCATCGCCGACCTGGCCAGCGGGGGAGCGATCGCGTTGGCATCCCAGGTGGTGCCGTTGGCCGATATGGATCCGCGTTTGATCGGCATGGTGTTCTCTCAAGACGGTCAGATGGTGGCGACCGGTGCCGGCGCCGCTGCATTGGGTGACCCGCTCGCTGCAGTGTCGTGGCTGGTCAACACCCTGCATGGATTAGGCGGTTCATTGCCGGCAGGCTCGATCGTGATGACCGGTGCGTTGCACGCGATGCAGCCGATCGCAGCGGGGCAGACCTGGACGGCGGAGTTCGATCGGTTGGGTGCGTTGTCGCTTCGGACGACGGATTAGCGGACGACGGAATAGGCGAGAGGGAGTAACGGAATGGGCTTGCGATGCGCGATCATCGGGTCGGGCAACATCGGCACGGATCTGATGGTCAAGATGCTGCGCAGCGAGGTACTCGATCTTCGAGCGCTCGTCGGGATCGATCCGGATTCCGATGGGCTGGCCCGTGCCCGATCGATGGGTGTCGAGGCATCGCATGAAGGTCCGGACTGGGTTCTGGACAACGCTGGTGAGTTCGACATGATCTTCGATGCGACCAGCGCCTATGTGCATGTTCGCTACTACAAGAAGTACGCCGAGGCGGGCATCACCGCGATC
The DNA here is from genome assembly GCA_913063435.1 of uncultured Actinomycetales bacterium. Classification (GTDB taxonomy): domain Bacteria; phylum Actinomycetota; class Actinomycetes; order S36-B12; family S36-B12; genus M55B157. Next base: position 30,569 of record CAJXYI010000020.1, read on the forward strand.
GATCTCACCCCTGCCGCGCGCGGTCCGAAGGTCATTGCCGCAGTGAACCTCACCGAGCACCTCGATGCACCGAACATCAACCTGGTGACCTGTGGTGGGCAGGCGACGACCCCGATGGTGCACGCGGTTCGCCGCGCCGTCGATTCGGTTCCCTATGCCGAGATGGTGTCGACGGTCGCTTCGAAGTCTGCCGGCCCCGGCACCCGGCAGAACATCGACGAGTTCACCAAGACCACCTCGACCGCACTGCGCGAGATCGGTGGCGCCGAGACGTCCAAGGCGATCATCATCTTGAACCCGGCTGAGCCACCCATCATGATGCGCAACACCGTGTTCGCCGGTCTGCCCGAAGGCAGCGATCACGAGGCGGTGCTGGAGTCGATCTGGTCGATGGAGAAAGAGGTTGCCGCCTATGTCCCCGGCTACCGGTTGAAGAACCCGCCGGTGATCGAGGAGGGACCGTATTCCACTCCGGGTGGTGTCGTGCCGCACCGTGCTGTAGTGCTGCTCGAGGTCGAAGGAGCGGGGGATTATCTGCCACCGTTCGCGGGCAATCTGGACATCATGACCGCCGCCGCGATGCGCGTCGGTGAGGCGATCGCCGAGCATCGAGGAGTCACCGCATGACCGCCACCCCTTCTATTGCCGTATCCACCGATTACCGCCTGATCGACTCGACGCTTCGAGATGGCTCGCATGCGATCAGCCACCAGTACTACGCCGATGACGTCATCAAGATCGTTGCGGGCCTCGATCGGGCCGGGGTGCAGGTCATCGAGATCGCCCACGGCGATGGACTCGGTGGATCGAGCTTCAACTACGGTTTCTCGGCAATCGACGAGAAGGAACTTATCGCCAAGGCATGCGACACCGCGGTCAATGCCCAGATCGCCTGTCTGATGATCCCCGGTATCGGCCTGGCCGATGACCTACGTGAGGTGCGCGAACTCGGCGTCTCGGTGGCCCGCATCGCGGTGCACTGCACCGAGGCCGACATCACCGAGCAGCACATCAAGGTCGCCAAGGAACTCGGCATGGAAGCTATCGGCTTCCTCATGATGTCGCACATGAACTCACCCGAAGGCTTGGTCGAACAGGCGAAGCTGCTGCAGTCCTATGGCGCCGACACGATCTATATCGCCGACTCGGCGGGAGCGATGACGACCGAGGATGTGCGCCGTCGCGTCAATGCGCTGGTGGGCGCACTCGAGGTGCCCGTCGGGGTGCACGCCCACAACAACCTCGCTATGGCCGTGTCGAATTCGATCGCCGCCTTCGAAGAGGGAGCCAAGAACCTCGATGGCACGTCAGCAGGCCTGGGTGCCGGTGCCGGCAACTGCCCGACCGAGATCCTCGCCGCGGTGTCGGACAAGTACGGCATCGCCACCGGTGTCGACCCGCTGGTGCTGATGGATGTCGCCGAGGAGATCGTGCGCCCGCTCATGCCGCGCCAGCAGGTCATCGACCGCGCGGGTCTGCTCCTCGGTTACGCCGGTGTCTATGGCAGTTTCCTGCTCCATGCCGAGCGTGCCGCCGAACGCTACAACGTCCCCATCGCCGACATCCTCCTCGAACTCGGGCGGCGCGAGGTCGTCGGCGGTCAGGAGGACATGATCATCGATGTCGCGCTGGAGTTAGCGGCCCAGCACGCCCAAAGCGAGCTCACCGATCCTGATATCGAGAGTCGGTGACGAGCTCTCGCGTGGATATCGAGAGTCGGTGACGAGCTCTCGCGTGGATATCGAGAGTCGGTGACGAGCTCGAGACATCAACCCCGAGACCAGGTAACCCTCCTGCGCGCTTGTCCCCGTAGCTCCTGACCTGTACAGTATTACGTACAGGAGGCGCTATGAAGACCATGAGCTACACCGAGTCCCGGGCCCGGTACGCAGAAGTCCTCGACTCGGTCGTCAACGATCGCGAGGAAGTCGTGATCACGCGGGCTGGCCACGAACCTGTCGTGATCATGTCGCTTGCGGACTTCGAATCCCTGCGCGAGACCGCCTACTTGATGCGGTCGCCGGCGAATGCGCGCCGGTTACTCGATGCCATGGAGCGACTCGAGGCCGGTGGGGGCGAGGAGCACGATCTTCTCGACCAGGATTGAGGTCGGTATCGCGTGCCGATGCGACTGGTCTGGGACCCCCACGCATGGGAGGACTACCTGTGGTGGCAGTCCCAGGACCGCCCGACGTTGAAGCGCATCAATTCACTCATCGCCGACATTGTGCGCAATGGTCACGATGGCATCGGCAAACCCGAACCACTCAAGCATGATTTCGCCGGGTACTGGTCGCGTCGCATCACTGACGAGCATCGACTCGTGTACAAGGTCGTCGGTGACGAGGTGCGGATCGCATCCTGTCGCTATCACTACGGCCGCTGAATCTTTACGGTCGCTGAACCCTGATGGGCACGCGCGCCGTCGGGGTCATCAGGCGTCTATCGGCTGGCTGATGCAGCCTTGCCTCGACCGGTGTGCGCGCGGCCACCCTGGGAACGATCCGCACCCGGCCGTCCTGCGGGGCCGCGGCGGCGCTGACCGGACCGATTGCCGCTCCTATTGCCCGGGCGTGACCCCGACCTCTCGCGGTGCGGTTTCACCGATTCGGTAGCCGCCATCTGCCACGGTGTTCCACTGGGCTTCTGCGCGCCGGTGATCGTCACGAGCGCTGAGCTCATCGGCTGCACCCGGGTGATCGTGGGTGTCACCCCGCACTGATCGGTCATCGTCTTCACGGTGCGCTGCTGGCGTGGCGCGGTCATCGTCACCACCGTTCCGGTCTCACCGGCGCGTGCGGTGCGCCCAGCTCGATGCAGATAGTCCTTCGGATCGGTGGGCGCATCGAAGTGCACGACGAGGCTGATCCCATCGACATGGATCCCGCGTGCCGCGATGCTCGCGATGACCGCGTCGCGATCCTCAGGGTGCACGACGAGCACATGATGATCCATCGTGGTGACGCTGGCCTGACCGGTGTCCACGGCATGCTCGACCGGATTCTTCAGATACGACTTCACGAGGCGGTCGACACCCTTGTCGAGGGTCGCGCTGAACAGCAGTCGCTGCCCACCGGGCTTGACGGTGTCGAGGATGCGTTTCATCGCAGGTAGGAATCCCATATCCGCCATCTGGTCGGCCTCATCGAGGACGACGATGTCCGTTGCGGACAGGTCGACCTCACCGCGTTCCATCAGATCGATCAGGCGACCCGGTGTGGCGATGAGGATCGGCACTCCGGCGCGCAGGGCGTCGATCTGCTTGCGATAGGGCATCCCGCCGGCGATCAGCCGTGATGTGACGTCGACCGCTGCCATCAGCGGGGCGAGTGAGTCATTGATCTGCATCGCGAGCTCGCGGGTCGGCGCCAGGATGAGGCCGAGGGGCTTGTGCGGCTTCGCGCGGCGGCCGGCCAACCGGGTGAGCAGTGCCAACCCGAAGGCCAGCGTCTTGCCCGAACCGGTCTGACCGCGCCCGAGAACATCGCGGCCCGCGATGGCATCGGGCAGGGTCGCGATCTGGATAGGGAAGGGGGAGTCGATGCCCTGGCGCGCCAGCGCCGTAGCCAGGGCAGGGTTGACTCCAAGGTCGATGAAAGACATAGCGATTTCCTCACACGAGACAAGCGCGTCTCGTGGAACCGGATGCGGATTCCATCCGGGGATTCAAAGACTCGCAAGTGGGTCGAATCTGGACCCAAGAAGCACACGCGGTTGCGATGCAAAAGTAAACGATACGCGAGGAAACCACGATTACCTAATCGTGGTTGATGGCCCAGGTCCTTGAATAGGTGAGCTCAGGCACACGAAGGCTTGTTTTCAGCGATACACATCCCGACGGTGACCGATTGTGACCACGACGATCACGAGCACGTCATCGTCGATGGTGTAGATGATCCGGTAGTCGCCAATACGCAGTCGCCAGGCATCTCTGCCTCGTAGCGGTCGTGCAGCCGGGGGGCGAGGCTCGGTCGCAAGCATGGCAAGAGCGCCACGGATCCGAGGCACGTCGCGGGGGTGAATGTCTCGCAAAGCCTTGATCGCAGCGGGGCGAACGTCGATGCGATACGTCATGTCCAGCCGAGGTCAGACTTGACCTGTTCCCAGGGAACGTTGTCTCCTTCCTCGGCGAGTGCAGCGTCGAAGGCAGCGATGTCGTTGATTTCCTCCCAGGCCTCGATCAGCTCGGCGTACCGCTGTGGGCTGATCACCACAGCGACGGGTCGATGGTGGCGTTCGATGGTGACGGATTCGGACTGGGCGAGTTCGATCACCTCAGGAAGGGATTCGCGGGCCGCGCTGCTCGGGTAGGTCGCCATGGGAAGGATTGTACAAAACTACATTGAAAGTGTACGAGTTTGTCTCCGGATCGCTCATCCATGTCCTCCCAGCCCGTCCCGCATGAAGACGCCCCCTGACCTCGCGCATCAGGGGCTGAGCGTGAACTCGGCAGTGAAGAACTCCGCGTAGATTCCATCGAATTCGCCGTCGAGTTCAGCGATGACGGCGACCACATGAACCTTTTCACGGGCACGGGAGTCGCCGTTGGTCATGAAGTCTCCGCTCGCTTCGCGAAGACCAATCTCGAACATCTCGCAGACACTCGAGGTGATGCGTCGGACTTCAGCGGGATCCAGCCATTGCGCTATCCAGTCCTCCTCTCCTCGGAAATCCAGAGAGGGGGGCGTCAACTCGCCGATCTCCATCACCCATGAGGAGATGATCCCCATATCGGCGTCGTAGTGGATCGATGCCAGGTGCTGTGCTGTGGTGTCCTTCTTGAAGCGGTAGCCATAGCCGCGGACCGTCTTGATGAAATATGGCTCGAGCCCGGATTCACCGAGTTTCGCCCGCAACCGTGACACCTGGACTTCGAGTGCGTGCTGATCGAAATATGTCGCATCACCCCAGACGGCCAAGATCACCTCTCGATAGGTCACGACCTGGTGAACATTGCCGTCCAGGTACGCGAGGATGTCGAATTCCGTTGCGGTCAACTCGATGATCTCGCCGTCGACTGTCACCTCACGGGCATCGTGATCGATAAGCAGATTGCGTTCGGCTCCGTCATCGGGCCCGTGTTCGGTGATCTGGCGCAGTTGCCTGATGTTGGTCATGGAGTCCCCTCTCTGGTCAACACTGTTCACCCTGACCAGGGGGTCTGACAAATGCAGGGGCGATGCCACCTGGCGTTCGCCAACAGGGCGAAAACCGAACATCAGGCCGATGTGCCGACGTTCTGGGGAAGCCGTAACGCTAGGGTCGCGAACGCACCGGGAGAGGATGCCCCGAGAGGAAGCCCCGAAAGGAACAATTGTGGGATCACTATCGACCTGGGCCATCCGCAGGCCGCTGGCTGCCCTGCTGATCTGGGTGCTCGCCACCGGTGGAGTCGCTGTCCTCGCCACGACCTTCAAGGGCGAGTTCAACGATTCCTTCTCCCTGCCGAACACGCAGTCGGCATTGGCGCAGGAGTTCCTCGAGGAGGTCAACCCGCAGGCAGCGAGTGGGAACACCGCGAACGTGGTGTGGTCACCCACGTCGGGATCGGTCACCGCCCCGGAGGTCGAATCGCAGGTCGATGGCCTGCTCACCCAACTCGCGGGCATTGACGGGATCTCCTGCATCACCTCGCCCTACGGCAAGACCTACGGCCCCGACTGCCCCCAGCCGCAGGACCCGAGCCTGCCGTTCCCGCCGGGGACCCCGCAGGAATTCCAGGACGAGGTGACCCAGGCGTTCGAGAACGGCACGACCGATATCACCTATCCCGAGGGCACACCGCAGTCGCTTCAGGATCAACTCAACTCGCTTCTGGTTGCCAACAAGGCCGCCAAGGAGGCGACCTCCACGATCAGCTCCGACGGAAAGGTCGCCTACGCGACGGTGGCCTTCGAGGGCGCGGGCACATCGGTGGTGAGTCCAGAACTCGCCACGACATTCGTGGACGTCTTGACCCAGGCCCAGACCAGTTCACTGCAGATCGGCGCCACCGGGCAGATCCTCACGGCGGCAAACGCAGGTGACTCCGCCAGCGAACTCGTCGGTGTCATCGCCGCCATCATCATCCTCGCCATCGTGTTCGGCAGCCTCGTCGCGGCCGGCTTGCCCATCCTCATCGCGGTCGCCGGACTGGCGATCGGGCAGTTGTCCATCCTGCTCATCGCGGGCTTCTTGGATGTGGCGTCCTTCGCACCGGAACTCGCGTCGATGATCGGCCTTGGCGTGGGAATCGACTACTCCCTGTTCATCCTCAATCGGTTCCGGCAGGAACTGCTCTCCGGAGTCGAACCGAAGGACGCCATCCGCACGGCAACCAAGACGGCCGGCCGGGCGGTGCTCTTCGCGGGCAGCACCGTGATCATGGCGTTGCTGTCCCTATTCGTGTTGCGAGTCAGTTTTTTCTTCGGCATCGCCATCGCGGCCGCGGTGACCGTCTTCGTGATCATGCTCTCCGCGCTGTTCCTGCTTCCGGCTGTGGCGAGTCTGCTCGGTCGTCACACCCTCGGTCTGCGCCTGCCGTGGGCACGCCATCCTTCGGCCAAACCACTCGACCAGAGCGGCTGGGCCTCCTACGGCGGATTCCTGCAGAAGGCACCCTGGCTCTATGCCCTCATTTCCCTGATCGTCGTCCTCGTCCTCGCGATCCCCGCCCTATCCCTGCGTCAGGGTTTCCCCGACAACGGAAGCGCGCAGCCGGGCACCCCCGCTCGCGTCGGCTTCGACCTGATGGCTCAGGGATTCGGCCCGGGTGTGAACGGTCCTCTCTTCGTGGCAGTCACGCTGCCGCTTCCCTTCGATGACACTGCGTTGACAACCGCGGTCAAGGACCTCGCGGACACCGAGGGTGTTGCACTCACGCTGCCCAATGAAGCGATGCTGCCGCTGTATGCCACGGCCTCGATCGGCGACACCGAGGGACTGTTCAGTGACAACGGCCTCGTGACGAGTGTCCTGGTTCAGCCGACGACAGGGCCCGATGATCCGGCCACGAACGAACTGCTCGAAAGATTGCGCACCCAGACCTCTGCCACGATCGCACCCTCGGGTGCTGCGATCTATGTCGGTGGTGTGCAGGCGGTGACCCAGGACTTCACGAATGTGCTCATCGATGTGCTGCCTCTGTTCTTGCTCGTCGTCATCGGTCTGGGATTCCTGGCGCTATTCCTGCTGTTCCGGTCCCTCGTCATTCCCTTGACGGCGGCTGTCACGAGTCTGCTGAGTTTCGCTGCCGCACTCGGCGTGACCGTTGCGGTCTTCCAATGGGGTTGGGGGGCCAGTCTGATCGGAGTCTCCACGACCGGTCCGATCCTGCCATTCCTGCCCATCATGGTCTTCGCCATCCTGTTCGGCCTATCGATGGACTACGAGGTCTTCCTCGTCTCGCGCATGAAGGAAGGCTGGGAGCGTTCCCAGGACAACGCCGAGGCGGTGCGCCACGGTCTCGCCGGCTCCGGACGCGTCGTCGTCGCAGCCGCGTTGATCATGAGTTCGGTCTTCATCGCCTTCGTGCCCATGCCCAATGACACGATCAAACTCTTCGGTCTGGCACTCGCGGCCGCAATCTTGATCGATGCGTTCATCATCCGACTCGTATTCATTCCGAGCCTGATGTCGATGATCGGGCGGGCTAATTGGTGGCTGCCAGAGTGGCTGCGGCGACGGGTGCCGGACTTCAGCGTCGAGTGACACTGCGTTGACGTTCAGGCGTCAGATATTCCAGCGGCTGATCACCGGCTGGGTGCGTTCCCAGCCCAGCACCGCCATTCCGCCTGCACCCAGCGCCCACAGTCGCCCGTCGCGTGCGGGCAGGTCCAACCAGGTGGCGGTGAGGATGCGCAGCAGATGTCCGTGTGCGACGAGCAGGCAGTCCTGGCCGTCGACGATGTGCGGCATGCACCGGTCGATGACCCGCGCCGCCCGCCGGGCAACGTCCCCGGCCTGCTCCCCGGGTGTGTCACCGGGTGGAATGGGCTGATCCCAGATCGTCCACGTCGGATCGTTCAACTCGATACGAATATCCGCGGTCGTCCGGCCCTCCCAGGCGCCGTAGTCCCACTCGAGCAGATCGGGATCGATCGCATCGGGGGTGACTTCCGCGAGTTCGGCGGTCCGGCGCGCGCGACTCAAGGGCGAGCACAGGGTGAGCGCGAAGGTGTGGCTGGCGAGGTCGTTCGCTCGTGCTCGAGCGGCAGCCTCACCGGCGGCATTCAGCGGAATGTCAGTGCGCCCGGTGTGCTGGCCGGATGTCGCCCAGTCGGTGTTCCCATGACGCAGCAGCCACAGTGTCCCGCGGGGAGAGTCAGACATGAGGCAGACTCTACGTTTCCCGGTCGGTGCCGCGGGTGAACTTCAGATGGCACCCTTGACCTCATGAGGTCGCGGAGCGCAGGTATCCAGGGCCTCATGGTGCGTCGCTCGTCTCCTGAGAGCAGCGCAACATTGGGCGAGTCGTCGTCCAGCCCTGGGTTGACTCCCGCCCGATCGGCATTCGGCGCATCGTTGGTGCTGTATGCCGCCACCATCGTCACGGCCGTGATCTGGGTGCCGTGGGATTCCGCCGTCGCGCCGTGGGCGGACCTTGCGACCGACCAGTTATCGGCATTCACCCCGGAGCAGATCAACGCCACCGACGCATATGTCGACGATGTGTGGTTGACCGGCCTGGTCAGCTGGCTCGCCCCCGCAGTGCTCGCCCTCGTCGTGCTGTTCGTGCCGCAGGTCCGCACGGCGCTTGCCCGCCTGGCACCCCGGCAGCATCCCGCACTTTCCCGTTTCCTCGCGGCCGCCGTGCTTCTCGCCGCCACCCGCCTTGCCACCCTGCCGTTCGCTCTGGTGAATGCTCAGGCCCGACGCGACCACGACCTGCTCGTCGAATCATGGAATACCTGGTTGCTGCGCTGGCTCGCCGAGTCTGCTGTCGTCGTCGTGCTGGGCGCCCTCGGTGTCGGCCTTGTCCTGACACTGCTGCAACGCTGGAGCAGGCGTGGCTGGATCGCAATCGTTGCCGGTGCAGTCCTCGTCACCTTGGGGGCCTCCGCCGTTTTCCCGTTCCTGCAACGACTCGAAGGCACCGCGGCGGATCCTGTCCTGACCGCCCGAGTGCTCGACCTCGCCGATTCGCTCGGGGTCGATGTCGGCTCCGTCACCGTTATCGAAACCGCAGATCGCGCCCCGGTGATCAACGCGCACGTGTCCGGCTGGGGGCCAACACGCGCGGTGACGTTCTACGACACCGTGGCGACCACCGCCTCGGCAGAGGAGATCGATGCCCTGGTCGCTCATGAGTTGGTGCATGTCCGAGAGGGCGATGTTGTTCTGGGCACCGTCCTCGCGGCCCTCGCGGTTGGAGCGACTGCCGCACTAGTTGCCAGTCTGGCCCTGTCTGCACGGGTGCGCGCTTCGCTGCGCGCACTGAACCCCGGTGATGCGCGGCTCGTACCGATCGTGGTGGCGGTCGTCTTGAGTGCTTCGGTCGTCGGATCGATCGCAGCAGCGACGGTCAGTCGAGCGCTAGAGGCTCGTGCCGATCGAGAGGCCATCGCCGTGACCGGAAACAGCGAGGGTTACGCCAACCTGATCGCGTGTCTCGCGGTGACGAACAAGTCCACCCTTGCGCCATCGCAGTGGCGCTATGCCCTGCGTTTCACCCATCCCACACCTCTGCAGCGGTTGCAGGCCATCGAAGGGTTGTCGGCGCTCAACGATCTCGACCCGTGTGGGCGTTCGTGATCGCAGCGAATGCGGCCTGACAGCACGCGCGACAACCGGTGAGTTCATGCCGAGGCCGGGGCAGGGAGCTTCGATGCGACCCAGTCGCCCCAGCGCGGCACGGCTCGGGCGACGACGGCGCCGATCACCGCAGCGGGGATCAGGGTCCACGTGCCCACGACGAAACCGATCACGATGCCCAGGGCGATAGCCAGCCACCATTTCATTCGGGCTGTTGCGATCACCGATGCGACGAAACCGACCACGATGGCTGCCTGTACCGATGGACCGCTCGGTATCACGAGCGCGATGAACAGGCCCGACGCTGCTCCGATGAACATCGCCGGGAAGAACGGCCCACCCCGGAACCCAGCCCCCATCGACACCGCATAGGCGATGGCCTTGAAGATGATGATGGTGATCACCGTCGATGCGCTCGTGAGCGTAGGCAGATCCGTGATGAGCGCCTCACTCGATGTCACCACATAGAGCACCGATTCACCTGTCAGGGATTGCATTGCGATCGCTGCGATGGCAACGATGAGGGAGGCGCCGACCAGGATCACGAGGTTCGGCCGCCCACCCGTCCACCGGGCGATGACGGCCGCGCCGACGCGGGCCACGGTGATCGCGACCGTGGCGATGACCGCCACGACGACAGCCCACACGAGTTGATCGACCTCGATCGACTGCCTGGGATTATCCAGCGACAGTGTTCCGGCGATGAGCGGGCCGACGAACAGCGCCAGGATCGCACCCAGCGCACCGAGACCGACGACCTTCTTCACCGGTTTCGCACCGCTGATGCCCATCCACTTCGCGATGAGCGTCCCCACGACCGAGCCGGTCGCCACGAGCGCAACCTCCGGGCCCAGCACGATGCCACCGATCAGTGATGCCACGATCGCGAGGATCGCCCCCAGATACTCCTGCGGGGTGAGGCCGCTGACCGAGATGCCCTGGAGCGGGGCATGCCCGGCATCTCCGATCGACGTCCGCACCACATAGACAACGACTGCCGCAACCACCAGTACCCCGATGATGTACCACGCAGGGGTTGTCGACCAGTTCGACGGAATCGTCTCCCAGACGAGGCCGATGCCGGCGTTGACGAGCTCCAGTACGGCATACCCGAGGCCCAAACCGATGATTCCCGCCATCAGCATGGCGGGAATCAATCGGCGGGCAGGCACGGCTACCGCTTGCGTTGACATGCGCGAAGACTAGCGCCGGGTTCAGCGCGTCCCGACGACCAGCACCGTGCAGGTTGTTTTCACACCGTCGAGGAATGCGGTGCACGTCGATGGTCGAGGCATTCCCTGCGCACCGGTGTCATTGAAACCGAAGGACACCGAACGTCCTGCCGCCACGGTGCCGTTCCAGGCCGCATTCGCAACCCTCAACGTGTCATTGCGCACGCTGCCGACACCATTCCACGGGGCAGAGATCGTGCTCGCCCACGGCATCCGCACCTGCCAGGACTGCACATCCCTGGCCGGTTCGATGGCGACGTCGACGGTGCGCCCGGTGCCCCATTCATTGGTATTCGTCACCACCACCGTCAGCCCGTTGCCTGGTGCTGGGCTCGGAGTGGGGGTCGGTGCCGGGGTCGGTGTTGGCGCGGGGGTCGGCTGCGGATCACGGACGTCGCCGGCCATCAAATCGGTGAGCAGGGCCATCTTGTCCGCATGCACGGTGCGCCAATCATCGGTCAGGACTCCACCGGTGTCCCCTGAGTTGGGGTTCCACGACCAGAACGTCCAACTCATCCCACGATCACCGAGATAGTCGGTGAACTGGCGAATCCATCGGCCCTCGACCGTGGTGGCCGAGACGCTCTTGGCGCCGAACTCCCCGATGAAGATCGGTGCGATGCCCTCGGTGTGGATGTAGCCGAAGCCCTTTTCCCACCGATCAGCCAGGATCGCGGCCAAATTCGGATCGGAGAACCACGGCTGGTTGAACACACCGGGGCCGTATTCGTGCGGGGAATACACCAGCCGGTTGGGCACATTGAGGCGAACCGGGTTATTGCGGACACCTTCGAGATTGCCGCCCCACCAGTGCCGGTCCAGTTGCTGTCCACCGGCAACCGGTCCTTCGATTCCTTCCACGATGATGAGCGCGTCAGGGTTCTGTGCCAGCACAACGTTTCCGGCGCGCTCGGCCGCACGCCGCCAATCGGTCGCACCACCGGTGCCCCACGTCGCGGCACCGTGCGGCTCGTTCTTCAGGTCATAGCCGACCACGTGGTCCACATCGCGGTAACGCTGGGCGAGCATGCGCCAATTGGCGATCCAGTCGTTCTCGGTGAACCCGTCCTGGCCGTACCACAGGCCATACATGAAGCCGTCGTTCGACAGCGAGTGGTTGTCCAGGATGACCATGAGACCCTGTCGGCCAGCCTCAGCGATCACGGCATCGAGGACCTGCAGCGGAGTCTTGCCCCGCAGTTCGGCGTTCATGCCATTGCCGTAGGAGATACCGCTGGTCGTCCTGCCACGCATCGCCTCGATGGAGAACGGCACCCGGATCGTGTTGAAGCCCAGGTCGGCGATCTGGGCGAGCATGTCCTTGTAGTCGCGGCTCCACAGACCGTGTGGGGCTTGATTTTGGGTTTCGAGTCCGAACCAGTTCACGCCCTCCCACACCACGGTGTCGCCATCGGCATCCACGATGCGGTTGCCGCTGGTGCGCAGGGGCAGATCGACTGCACCGGTGAACCCCGCATCCGGGTTCGGCGCGGGTGCCGGGGCCGGTGTGGGCGCGGGTGCAGGTGCAGGTTCTGGTTGTGGCTCCGGTGCCGGCGCAGGTGCGGGAGTTGGAGCCGGAGCCGGTGCGGCGGCCGTCCGTGTCGCGCAGTATCCGAATGATGTGGGGCTTCCCGATTTCACCATGTGATTCCACGCGGCGCCGTTGACGCTGATGCTGCCATCAGGTCCGGTGGTGGTCACCCCGTTCCACAGGCTGGAGATGGTGATGCCTTCCGGCAAGGTCACCCGCCAGTGCTTATCCGTCGCGGAGGTCGTTGAGACGGCAACATCGACGCAGAAGCCGCTTCCCCAGTCGCTGGTCACCGTCGTGCGCGTTTGCACACCCTCGGTCATCCCGGGCATGCCCGGCATCGGGGCGGGTTCCGGCGAGGGGGCCGGTGCCGGGGTGGGTTCCGGTGGGACACCCGATCCGTCGAGGGTCACGTCCGAGCAGGAATAGAACGCCTCGGGTGAATCACTGCGCTGCCAGACGGTATAGATCATGTGGCGTCCGGTGCGTGCGGGCAGGTTCATGCGCATGGTGGTGGTGGTTTCCAAGGCACGTGGGCCGGTGTCGTGTACGAGCTCGAGATCACTCCACTTCAGCGGCTCAGTGGGATCGAACCCAGCCTTGGTCAGATACACGCGGTAATACCGTGTCGCGTGGGGAGCGGTGTTGTCCCAGGTCATCGTGTATTTTCCGTCAGCATCGGGTTTGAGGTCGGTGGCCTTCCACTGCACGGAAGGAGTGTCGAACGCTGCGTACTTGCTGCGTCCGGCCGAACACAGCTGGCCATCGGGGATGATCGCGCGGTGATTTCCGTTGGCTGCCGGTTGATTCACCTCGGTCCAGTCATATAGAGCCTGAGGGTTCGCGGCCCAGGCATCGGCGCACATCGGTGATGTTCGGTCACCGAAGAAGCATTCATAGATTCGCGAGGTCGGATTCGCCATCGAGCCATGCGCCTGGGCTGCCGGTGCGACGGCCACTGAGGTGAGCATCGCTCCCATCACGCCGAAAGTGCCAGCAAGTGCAATGGCGCTGCGTCGCTTAGTTCTTGTGAAGTTCATGAGTTGACTCCTGTGACTCGGGTGCACCGTCAGGCGACCGGTGAGCTGGTGTCACTCATGCTTGCGACACGACCATCCGCGTTGCGCGCTGAGATTGGCTTTCCCAGAGTCCTCTGCATGAAGCGAGTCACGGTGTTCGGGTTTCACTGCAGCAGTAGCGGAACGCAGTTTGCTCATCAGAGTCGGTGCGGTAGGGGAAACGATGGAACCACTGTGCGCCACTGCATGTGGAGAAATCGATCTCCGCGACGCTCCTCAGACGAAAATTCCGGCTTCCCTCGGACATCACCGCGTTCATCATTGACTCGTGGACGATAGGGCGGGCAATTCCGCTGGTCTATTCTTAGTCAGGCAGTCGATTCGCAAGCACTTAATGCTCGATAAGCCTTCGCAGGAATTCCCGGGTTTGCACATCGGGGCTGTAAAGTCTTGTTCCGATCATGCCTCGGGTCAATAGCACCTTGTAAACGTTGCGCAAAAGTCGATCAAACTCCTCGTCGGGAACTGTTTTGGCGCTGCGGAAAGCAGGATCTCGGGACTCCACTCTCCGCGAAACCCAGCGATCTGTGCGCCATACCAAATCAGGTCCGATGATCACGCCGTTCCAGTCGTACTCGAATCCTTGAGCTGTATAGATGCAACCCACCTGACCGAAGCCAGCAGGATCGGTTGCCCATAGAGCGGAAGGTGGGGCACCCCCGATAGCGCGATCGCCCCGCAGGTTCCAAGGCTTTTGCCAAGTGCCGATCACGACATCGTCGACCAGAGTGCCGTCGGGTTCTGGGTTCGACCACGGCCAGCAGTAGCCCGCGGTGATCCGGGCCGTGTAGCCCTGTTCCTGATTGACTTTCATCGCGGCCTCGAGTTCCTCAGGGGACTGGGCGACGGATAGTGAGAAGTGGTCGTCGCCTTCCCATGGGATTGGGCCACCGGGGGACAAGCCGAGCAGGCGCATGACCCACTCCACATACGCCTCGCTTCCACCGCATCGGAATTGATCCTCAAGCGAGATGTGATGGACCGGAAGATTGAGTGATGACGCATAGGCCTTGATGTCCTCAAGGGAGCCAAGCTCGCCGGGTCGCACAGTCTGGTTCTCATCTAAGAGGAAGACAGGAACCCTTGCGGCGCTGATCAGCTCGTCAAGTTGAGGTCGACCGGTCCTATGCATTGACGTAGTCCACCTATTGGCCGAGGTTTCGCGAATGCGGTGGGCCTCATCAAGGATGAGGACGTCGAGAGAGTTTTTTTCGGCATCCATGAATGAGTTGAAGTATTTAAACAACTGCTGGGTTCGCTTCGACCGCCATCCTGCAACCTTGCGCAGGGTCTGGGTGAACGACTGTGACCCGGTTGCGTGGAGAACGGCACGACCTTGGCGTGCGAGTTCGCCGAGGAGCGACAGTGCGATGACACTTTTTCCGGTTCCGGGCCCGCCACTTACCACGATGACGGTCTTCTGGTCGGCTTCTCGGGCTCGTTCAACCGCGTGGAGGACGAGTTGATAGGCCAACTGTTGCTCATC
>CAJXYI010000021.1 GCA_913063435.1 uncultured Actinomycetales bacterium
AGTCGGTCCGATGGGTTCGGCGACCGTGCCGAGCACCGGGCCGGTGTCCAGGCCTTCTTCGAGGACGAACGTGGAGGCGCCGGTGATGTCATCGCCGTGCCAGATCGCATGCTGCACTGGTGCCGCGCCGCGCCATGCCGGAAGAAGGGAGAAGTGCAGGTTGATCCAGCCGAATCTCGGGATGCTCAGGGCGTCAGGTGGCACGAGAGCGCCGTAGGCGACGATCGGGCAGGCATCCGGTGCTAGGTCGGAAAGCGCACTCAAGAACGCCTCATCCCTGAGGTTCGTTGGAGTCCACACCGGGATGCCCGCCTCGTCTGCGCGGATACCAACCGGGCTGCGCTCCATCCGACGACCTCGACCGACGGGGGCATCGGGGCGCGTGATGACCGCGCACACCTCGTGATCGGAGTCGATCAGGGCGTCCAGGGACGCTACCGCGGGATGCGGAGTTCCCGCGAAGACCAGGCGCACGCGATCACAGCCACTTCGCCGAGATGGAATGCGGGCTGACCTTCACCGTGGGTGCAGGCTCACCGAACCACTCCGCCTCTCGGATCGCTTTCATGGCCTCCTTGCGCGTCGCGGCATCGAGTCGATCGATGAACAGCACACCATCCAGGTGATCGGTTTCGTGCTGGATGGCCCGGGCCAGCAGGTCGCTGCCCTCGATGGTCACCGGCTCACCATGCATATCGAAACCCTTGGCAACCACGCGTCGCGCACGTCGAGTGTCGAACGCGAGATCTGGGATGCTCAAGCACCCCTCTTCGCCGTCCTGGGTCTCCTCGGACAGGTCGAGGCTCGGGTTGCACAGGTGCCCGAGTTCGTCATCAACCCACCAGGTGAACACTCGAAGGGAGACGCCGATCTGCGGGGCGGCCAATCCACTGCCGGGCGCATCGCGCATCGTCTCGGTGAGATCGGCGACCAACTTGCGCAACTCCTTGTCGAAGTCGACGACCTCCTGTGCAGGGGTGCGCAGGATCGGATCGCCGAATAGGCGAATGGGCTGCACTGCCATGGTGACTCCCGCTCATCTTCGATGCTGACCTGCTCAGTCTAGGTGGCTGAGTTCAGCACCCCAATCCACCGGATCGACGCGCACCTCCACACCCGCTGCCTCCCGGCGCGCCGACAGCACGGCCATGGTCTGCTTGAGCGCATCGATCATCTGCGAGGAGTGCTCTCGGTCCACCAGCGCCAGCATGCGGGCACGATCCTCACCGATCGATACGGGCCCGAACACCACGACCTCGTCGGGCAGCACCTCGCGCACTGCGGTCACGGCCGCGAAAGGTCCGGCCACCGCAGCGCTGCGCCGCGTGGGTGGCAGACCCAGCTGCGCGCGTTGAGCGAGGTCCCGGGCTGCGAACCAACCGGGGTCCCAACGCACGAGGGCCTGCACGATGGCAACAGAAGGATCCGCGGTGACGACGACGGAGGCGCCGGGCCGAGCCAGCGATGCTGCCGTGCACCAGCGGCGCAGCGCCTCTTCCTCAGCACCCAATGCTCCGCGCGCCAGCATCCGTTCGGCATCGAGCAGCACGACGGCTGTATAGCCGCCATCGGCGATCGGCTCGGCCCCCGGGGTCGCCACGACCAGGGCCGGCGTACCCGGCACCTGGTCGATGATCCGGTCACCTCCGGATGCCAGGACGGGGACATCGGGGAAGGCACGCCCGAGTTCCTCTGCCGTGCGAGTGGACCCGCGGGCGATGGCCCGCAGGTGGGTGCCGCCGCATTCGGGGCACCGCCACGATGGCGCCGGTGCCTGGCACCAGGCACATGTTGCGACAGCACCGGGACCACTGAGTGAGAGCGGTCCCGCACACGACGGGCATCGAGCGACCATGCGACAGCGTTGACACGCGATCGCCGGGACGTAACCGCGGCGTGCAACCTGGACCAGAACGGGGCCGTGCTGCAACGCGTTGCGTGCTACCGCCCACGCTTTCTCAGGGACTCGTTCGCCATGGTCGTCACCTGCGAGTGCCTGAACTCGTGGGGCGCGTTGCCGAATGAGGGCGCGGGGCATCGACACCGATGCTGCCCAACCTGATTCGATCCACGACTGGGCCACGACGGAGCGGGTCACCCCGGCGGCGATCAACGGAGCCGCACACTGGTGTGACCTCAGCGCGAGTACCTCGCGGGCATGCCACCCGGGCGCATGGGGATCGGAATAGGTCTCCTCACCATCATCGAGGATCCACAGCAGGCTGTCCTCGGGCACCGGGGCGAAGCAGGCTGCCCGGGTACCGATGGCGATCGATGTGCGGCCGGTGACGAGCCGCACGAACGCGGAGTAGCGCCGCTGGGGACCGGCGTCTGCGGTGAGCACCTCGAATGCGCTTCGGCCGATAGTGCGCGCAAGAGCATCCTCGGCGCGGCGGATGTCACGAGCATCGGGCAGGACGGCGATCATGCCGCGACCGTGGTGGCGAGCCTGTGCGGCGAGCGCAGCCAGGTTCACCGACCAGTCCTCGCTCGGTCCGACATCCCAGACCGCACGAACCGGCTCCCCCTGGACCGAGCGGCGCACGAGAGCGGCACCACCGGCGTAGTCGTCCCAGGTACCCGCAGGGGATGCATCTGTTGGCACCTGAGTTTCCTCCTGATCGCCGATCGCAGGAGTCGCCAGCACCGCAGCCTCGGCACGTGCATGACGCGGTGGAATGGCAGCACGCAGCACATCCGCGAGGGTGCCGGCGTAACGGTCGGCGACAGCGCGAGCGAGTCGCAGCGTCGCGGGGGTCAGCACGGGAAGGGGTGAGACCACCTTGGTCAGCAGGGCTAGTCGATGCTCGCTCTCGGCAACACGATCGACGATGAAGCCGCTGACTTGCCGACCGGCGAATCGGGCTCGCACCCGCACCCCGGGTTTCGCCTGCTGCGACATCGATTCGGGGATCGCGTAATCGAAATAGCGATCGAGGTGGGTGAGCGACACATCGAGGGCGACGCGGGCAACCGGTCGATCACTATCGACTGAGATGTCGTCCACCGGGCGGTCCACGGGGTGATCGTCCCAGGAGGGACTGACGGGCCAGTGGCTAGATGCCAGCTGTCGACCTCAGGGCATCGGCCCGATCAGTGCGCTCCCAGGTGAAATCGGGCAGTTCGCGGCCGAAATGTCCGTATGCGGCCGTCGGGCGATAGATCGGCCGGAGCAGATCCAAGTCGGCGATGATCGCTGCGGGACGCAGATCGAATACCTCCTGGACGATCTGCTGGATGCGCTCATCGGGTAGCACGCCGGTGCCGAAGGTCTGCACGAACACACCCACGGGCTGCGCCTTGCCGATCGCGTAGGCCACCTGCACCTCGCAACGCTTAGCCAATCCGGCCGCCACGACGTTCTTGGCAACCCAGCGCATCGCATAAGCCGCTGAGCGATCGACCTTCGACGGATCCTTTCCGGAGAAGGCTCCCCCGCCGTGGCGTGCCATTCCCCCGTAGGTGTCGACGATGATCTTGCGCCCGGTCAATCCAGCATCACCCATCGGTCCACCGACTTCGAATCGTCCGGTCGGATTGACCAGCAGGCGATAATCACGACTGTCGAGGTCGATGGTCTCGAGAATGGGCTCTACGACATGCTTGCGGATATCGGGGGTGAGAAGGGTTTCGAGATTGATATCTCGAGCGTGCTGGCTGGAGACCACGATCGTGTCGAGGCGAACAGGACGATCATCAGCGTCGTATTCGATCGTGACCTGGGTCTTGCCGTCAGGTCGCAGATAGGGAACATCACCGGACTTGCGCACCTGCGACAGCTGCTCGGACAACCGGTGCGCAAGCGAAATCGGCAGCGGCATCAGCGTCGGGGTCTCGTCGGTGGCATACCCGAACATCAGACCCTGATCGCCGGCCCCCTGGCGGTCGAGGGGGTCGGCACTGTGGTCGACCCGCTCCTCGAAGGCATCATCGACGCCCTGCGCGATATCCGGTGACTGCTTGCCGATCGACACCGAGATGCCGCAGGACTCACCGTCGAAGCCCTTGACCGAGGAGTCGTAGCCGATTTCGAGGACGACATCGCGGACAAGTTGCATGACATCGGCGAATCCGGATGTGGTGACCTCTCCGGCGACGTGAACCTGCCCGGTGGTCAACATCGTCTCCACGGCCACGCGACTGCGCGAATCCTGACGGAGCAGATCGTCCAGGATCGCGTCGGAGATCTGGTCGGCCATCTTGTCCGGGTGGCCTTCGGTTACCGATTCCGAGGTGAATAGGCGTGGCGACACTGACTACGACTCCTTCACAGCGGGGCAGGGCTAGCGCGCTTGCCCGATGGGCCTCGTCACCACCCGGGGCACCCCACCGCGATTACGAGGGTTGCCGGCCAGCGAGCCGGGGCTTGACGCTGACACTCGAGACGATGAGCGTCACTGTATCGGGTGAGCCGGATAGCGTTGCGCCACGGTGTCCCACAGCGTGTCGGCCACAGTGATCTTGCTGGCCCGGGCAACATCCACATCGGGCCCGGATCGGTCGAGGATCACCACCTCGTTCGTCTCGCGCCCGAACACTCGATCACCGCTGACGTCATTGACGACCAGCAGATCGCATCCCTTGCGGGTGAGTTTCGCGCGGCCGAGTTCGATGACTCCGGAATCCTCGGACCCGGTCTCGGCAGCGAATCCGATGATGACCTGGCCGGGCCTACGTGCGGCGACGAGTTCGGCGAGCACGTCCTCGGTGCGTTCGAGGGCGAGGTGAAGGGATTCCAGCGGATCGCCCTGGTCCTTCTTGATCTTGTGCTGAGCGGGATCGACGGGGCGGAAGTCTGCGACGGCGGCTGCCATCACGATGACATCGGCATCGGGGGCCTGATCGAGCATGGCCTGTCGCAGTGATGCAGCGGTGTCGACCTCGATCACCGTCACGCCCGAGGGTGCGGGAATATCCAGATGGGCCGCGACGAGAGTCACCCGGGCCCCACGGTCGCGTGCCCGCTCGGCGATCGCGACACCCTGACGCCCGCTGCTGCGATTGCCCAGGAACCGCACCGGGTCGAGCGGCTCGCGGGTCCCTCCGGCCGAGACGAGCACCTGGCGTCCCCTGAGATCGAGGGGTGCGAGCAGTGGCAGCGCCGCCGCCACGATGTCCGGCGGTTCGGGCAGTCGCCCGGGGCCGGAGTCGGTTCCGGTCAATCTGCCCACCGCCGGCGGCAGCACGTGCATGCCCCGGGACTCCAGGGTCGCCACATTGGCCTGGGTCGCCGGATGCAACCACATCTCGGTGTGCATCGCAGGCGCGAGGAGAACCGGGCATGTCGCGGTCAGCAGTGATGTCGTCAGCAGGTCATCGGCCATCCCAGCGGCAGCGCGGGCAAGCAGATCGGCGGTGGCGGGAGCGACGATGACCAGTTGAGCCCATCGACCGAGTTCGACGTGTCCCACGGAAGGAACGTCATCCCACACCTCGTGCGCGACCGGGTGACCCGAAAGCGCCTCCCAGGTCGGGGACCCGACGAACCTCAGGGCGGAGTGGGTGGGCACGACACGAACGTCATGACCGGATTCACGCAATAGTCGTAGCAACGTGCAGGACTTATAGGCGGCGATGCCGCCCGAGACCCCCAGCAGAATGCGTGCGCTCAGGATGCATCCAAGGGATCGTCACCCGGGGCACCGGCGGTGTCGGATTCGACGACGGTGAAAGTGTCAGCGACCGGGGTCTCGACGACCGGTGCGGCGTTGGGGTCGATCGGTTCCGCAGTCAGCAGGCCCGCATCGATTTCGCGCAGCGCGATCGACAACGGCTTCTCCTGCACGTGGGTCTCCACGAGGGGACCGACGTATTCCAGGAGGCCCTCGCCGAGCTGGGAGAAGTAGGCGTTGATCTGGCGGGCCCGCTTCGCGGAGTAGATCACCAGTGAATACTTGGAGTCGGTGTGCTCCAGCAGATCGTCGATCGCCGGGTAGGTGATGCCCTCGGGGCGCGGTGACGGCACGGGCGTGGCCTTCCTATCGGGATGTTCCCTCGCGGGGTGTGCACCGGGTGGGTGGATCCCCGGCGGTGGATGGGCAGTCTACCCGGTGATGAGCCCGACGATCTCCTCGGCCGCTTGGGCCACGCTGTCGTTGACGACCACGACATCGAATTCACTCTCCGCGGCGAGCTCGCGCCGCGCTGTGACCAACCTTTCGGCGACCACCTCGGGCTCCTCGGTACCCCGACCGGTGAGGCGCTGCACCAGCACATCCCAGGAGGGCGGGGCGAGGAAGACCAGAAGGGCCTGAGGATCGCGCGCTCGTACCTGTCGGGCCCCCTGCAACTCGATCTCGCAGATCACCGGTTCACCACGAACGAGCCGCTGGCGGACCGGTTCGGCTGGGGTGCCGTAGGAGTTACCCGCGAAGACCGCCCATTCCAGCAACTCACCGGTTTCGCGTAGGCGATCGAACTCGCGCTGATCGATGAAGTGATAGTCCTTCCCGTCGACCTCACCCGGCCGAGGTGATCGAGTGGTCACCGAGACCGAGAACCAGATACGCGGATGGTGTTCACGCAGGTAGCCGACCACCGAGGACTTGCCGACCCCGGAAGGCCCGGAGAGCACGATCAAACGAGCCGCAACCTCACGCGATGCGGTTTCGGCACGCTCGGGCTGCGCGACCGATGCGATCAACCGAGCGACCTGATGCTCGCCGAGTTGGCCGATTCGCCGGGACGGATCGATCCCGCACTCGGTCAGCACCCGGTGGGTGCGAGCCGGGCCGACCCCGGGCAACGACCGGATGACCTCGGAGGCGCGCAGACGTGACAGGACCGGATCACCGCGTGAAGCGAGGACTTCGGCGACATCGATGTCACCTGCCTTCAATTCGGCCTTGACCTGCGCGCGTCGCTGCCGAGCCGCAAGTGCCTGCTCGCGGCCACGTGCCCGGGCATCGTCATCGAGGTGCGGTGTCGTCATCGCACATCACTCACCGCACTTCGTAAGCGCATTGGAACATTCCTGGGCGATCGACTCTGCTGCCGCATGAGGATCGCTCGCTGCAGTGATGGGTCGTCCGATGACCAGCAGGTCAGCACCTGCTGCAAGCGCACTCGCCGGAGTCGCGATCCGGCGTTGATCACCGGCATCGGCTCCTGTCGGACGCACACCCGGGGTGATGAGAGTGATATCGGCCGGCACGACTGCGCGTAACGCAGCGACCTCCTGCGGAGAGCACACCAGAGCCCGCGCGCCAGCATCGATTGCGATGAGCGCCCATCTTCGGACGACATCGGCGACTGACTCGGTAGCACCGATCATTCCCAGCCGGTCAAGATCGGATCGACCCAGGGAGGTGAGCACGGTGACTGCGGTGATGCGCGTGTCGGGCAGGGCGTGCGCTGCGGCGTTGATCATCTCCGGACCTCCCGCAGCGTGCACGGTGAGGAAGTCCGGTCGCAGGTCCTGCACCGACCGAGCCGCTCCCCCTACGGTCGCGGGGATGTCATGGAGTTTCAGATCGAGGAAGACTCCGCAGTCTGGGCCGACCGCCTCGCGCACGGCCCAGACGGCCGGGGCACCGTCTCGCAGGTACACCTCGAGGCCGATCTTTACGGTGCTCACCACACCGGCGACCGCCGCCGCCCACCGTGTGAGGGTCTGCGGATCAGGTGCGTCGAGTGCGACCGCGATCGGTGCGGTCACTGCTCGTCCGCCACCGCGTCTACGTCCTCGTCGATCGGATCCAAGGTCTGCTGATCCCTGTCGAGGTAGCCGTGGGCATAGGAGATGGCATCGACCAATCGGGTGAACCCGCGCTCGGCGAGAGCGGTCTGCAATTCACGGTGCACTCTCAGAGGGGCACTGGGATCGTTGAAGACCATCGTGCCTACCGATACCGCATTGGCCCCGGCTAAGAGGAACTGCAGGGCATCGAGTCCGGTGCGGACTCCACCCATACCGAGAATCGGAACATCGGGCAACGCCTGCCGGATCTGCCACACACACCGGACCGCCACCGGGCGAATCGCCGGCCCGGACAGCCCACCGGTGACACCGGCCAGGGCCGGGCGTAGGCGATCGGTATCGATCACCATTCCGAGCAGAGTGTTGATGACCGACAATCCATCAGCGCCAGCTCGTACGCACGCGAGGGCGATCGTGGTGATATCGGTGACATCCGGCGAGAGCTTGGCCAGGATCGGCACCCGCGAATCAGTGTTGCGGCGAACCGCCTGGATCACCGCCGAGGAACTGCCCGCATCGCAGGCGAAGACCTTGCCACGATCCTCGACGTTCGGGCATGAGATGTTCACCTCGATGGCGCTGATGCCCTCCTGCATCCGAAGGGTCTTCGCCAGCCGGGCATAGTCGTCGACCGTGTCTCCTGCAATGGACACGACGGCGCGCGCGCCGCGCTGACGCAGCCACGCCAGATCACGTTCGATGAACGATGCGATCCCGGGTCCTTGCAGACCGATCGAGTTGAGCATCCCGCTGGGGGTCTCGGCCATTCGCGGCGTTGCGCGACCCGAACGCGGCTCGGGCATGATGCTCTTGGTGACGACGGCGCCGATTTCGGTGATGTCGAAGAACTGATCGAGTTCCTTCCCTGCTGCAGCACATCCCGAAGCGGTGAGAATCGGGCTGGGCAGATCGAGACCGGCGAGGGATGTCGACATATCCACCTCGTCGTGCGTCTGCGGTCGAAGTGCCTCAGCGGGTCGAACCACCGCGCGTGTCATCGGGTGCCTCCTTCGACGGCGGGAGCTCCGAGGGTATCGGGCGGGATCGTTCCGACATCGGACCAGCGAACACGGTCCCCCCGGAAGACCGGTCCTTCCACGCATGACCGCACCATGCGGGTCACCCCATCGTCACCGATGACGGGAAGAACGCAGGTCATGCAGACTCCGACACCGCACGCCATCGACTCCTCCACAGCGCACTGGCTGTAGACACCGCGATCACTGGCCATATCGGCAACGGCCGCGAGCATGGGCATCGGACCGCAGGCATACACGACATCGGTGTCGTGATCATCCATCACCTTGCCGAGCGCATCTGTGACACGTCCGGTCTCACCCAGCGTGCCGTCATCTGTCGTGATAGTCACGGTCGATGCCATGCGCTTTGCTTCCAGCACCCCGAACAGCTTCTCCTCGGTGCTGGCACCGAGAACCATGTCCACCCGGCAGCCACGCGCCCGCAGATGCTCGGCGAGCATGAACAGCGGTGCTGAGCCGTATCCACCACCGACGAGCGCGCAGGACACCGGATCGCGGGGCAGGGAGAACGGCCGACCAAGCGGGCCGATGATGTCGAGCGGATCCGCGCGGTGCCGGCCGACGAGCCAACGGGTACCCGGCCCATGTGCGGCGACGACGATATCGACGGTGCCACCGAATACGCCGCGTTCTTGCACCCCGTGGATCGAGAACGCACGACGCAACAGCAGACCTGACTCGTCACCGCCGATGGCCACTCCGAGGAAGTGGCCGGGCTTGGTCGTTTCCGAGATGGATCCGGCTGTGAGTGTCAGCACGTGGTACTGCCCGGCGCGTCGAGACGACACGACCTCGCTTCGATACTGCATCGGCATCAGTGTCCTTCCTGAGCGTCGGCGAAGGCCGCCTGGCGCAGCCGCTGCAGGTCGGCGGAGTGCTCCTGGAGGGAGCGGACCCCGATGCGATCATCCACGAGGGCCTCGATCCCCAGAACAGTGGCCGATAGGCCCTGGATGGTGGTGATGCACGCGGTTCCGGTGAGCACTGCTGCGGTGCGGATTTCGTAGCCATCGAGTCGAGGCCCGACACCGAACGGGGTATTGATGATCAGATCGATATCCCCGGCCAGGATGGCCTGCACCGTGGTCCGCTCACCCCTGGGACCCTCACCATCACGGAGTTTGCGCAGTGTGCTGGAGGCAATCCCGTGGCGGTGCAGGACCTCGGCAGTTCCCTCGGTGGCCACGATGTCGAAACCGAGATCGACGAGTCGCTTGGCGGGGAAGATCAACGAACGTTTGTCCCGGTCAGCCACCGAGACGAACACCGTGCCCCTCGAGGGCAGACCCCCGGAGTACGCCGCCATCTGGGACTTGGCGAAGGCGCTGCCGAAGTCGACGTCGATGCCCATGACTTCTCCGGTCGATTTCATCTCCGGCCCGAGAACCGTGTCGACACCGTGGAACCTGCCGAAGGGCAGAACAGCCTCCTTGACCGAGATCGCAGTGCCCGGGGGCAGGCTGGCTCCATCGCCGTTCACCGGCAGCATTCCCTCGCTGCGCAACGACGCGATGCTGGATCCGAGCATGATCCGAGCGGCAGCTTTGGCCAACGGCACAGCAGTTGCCTTGGAGACGAACGGCACCGTCCTCGATGCCCGCGGATTGGCCTCCAGCACATGAAGCAGGTTGCCAGCCAGAGCGAACTGGACGTTCAACAAGCCGCGCACACCGACGCCTTCGGCTATGGCTCTCGTGGACTCCACGATTCGAGCGATCTCGCCGGGTCCCAGGGTCACCGGGGGCAACGTGCACGCCGAGTCACCTGAGTGCACGCCTGCTTCCTCGATGTGCTCCATCACACCACCGACATAGAGGTCGGTTCCATCGAAGAGCGCATCGACGTCGATCTCGACCGCATCGTCGAGGAATCGATCGACCAGCACCGGATGCTCCGGGTTCACACGCGCGGCTCGTTCGAGGTAGTCGGCCAGCATCGACTCGTCATAGACGATCTCCATGCCCCGGCCCCCGAGGACATAGGACGGTCGGACGAGGACCGGATAGCCGATCTCGTCGGCGATCGCGCGGGCCTCGTCGAACGAGAAAGCCATACCGTGCCGCGGAGCAGGTAGACCTGCATCGGCGAGCACCCGACCGAAAGCGCCGCGTTCCTCAGCCAGGTGAATTGATTCGGGTGTGGTACCCACAATGGGGACGCCGGCATCCTTCAATCCCTGGGCCAGGCCCAGTGGCGTCTGACCGCCGAGTTGGACGATCACACCGGCGATGCGCCCGACCGCCGATTCGGCATGCACGACCTCGAGCACGTCTTCGAGGGTGAGCGGCTCGAAGTACAAGCGGTCGGAGGTGTCGTAATCGGTCGACACCGTCTCGGGATTGCAATTGACCATGATGGTCTCGTAACCGGCTTCACGCAGCGTCATACTCGCGTGCACGCAGGAGTAGTCGAATTCGATTCCCTGTCCGATCCGATTCGGTCCGGACCCGAGGATGATGACCTTGTCGCGGTCTCCCGGTTCCACCTCGGTCTCCTCATCGTAGGAGGAGTAGTGATAAGGGGTCTTGGCCTCGAATTCCGCCGCACAGGTATCGACTGTCTTGAAGACCGGCCGCACTCCGAGGGCGTAGCGCAACTCGCGCACCTCGACCTCGTCCATATCGCGAATCCGGGCGATCTGACGATCGGAGAAGCCATGGCGCTTGACCGCCTGCAACATCTGCGCATCCAGGTTCTCAGCCCTGCGCAATTCCTCAGCCCAGGCGTTGAGTATCTGCAGTTGATCGCAGAACCACGGATCGATCCC
Source organism: uncultured Actinomycetales bacterium (assembly GCA_913063435.1). GTDB lineage: Bacteria > Actinomycetota > Actinomycetes > S36-B12 > S36-B12 > M55B157. The sequence goes on from CAJXYI010000021.1 coordinate 11,507, forward strand.
GGTGGCTTGGGCCACCTCGTCGACGCTCGCCCCTCCCCACAGCGCCCGTTGCACTCGTACGAGTCGCCCATCATGCGGGGTCCTGGCGGCGTCGAGCTCGGCAGCGACGTCGACATCGCCTGCCGAGCCCGCCCAAGAGAACACCGCCTCGGGCTTCTCCAAGGAACGTAGCGCCTTGTTGAGCGCCTCGGTGAAGTTGCGTCCGATAGCCATGGCCTCGCCCACGGATTTCATCGTGGTGGTCAAGGTGGGATCCGCACCGGGGAACTTCTCGAACGCGAACCGGGGAACCTTGACCACGATGTAATCCAGGGTCGGCTCGAATGACGCAGGGGTTTCGCGCGTGATGTCGTTGGGAATCTCGTCGAGGGTATAACCAACTGCGAGTTTGGCAGCGATCTTGGCGATAGGGAAACCGGTGGCCTTCGATGCCAGCGCAGATGATCGTGACACTCGAGGGTTCATCTCGATCACGATCAACCGGCCATCGCTGGGGTTGACCGCGAACTGGATGTTGCATCCGCCGGTATCGACCCCGACCGCGCGGATGATGTCGATCGCCACATCGCGCATGCGTTGGTATTCGCGATCGGTCAGGGTCAACGATGGCGCGACGGTGATCGAGTCGCCGGTGTGTACGCCCATGGGATCGAGGTTCTCGATAGAGCAGACAACGACGACGTTGTCGTTTCGATCGCGCATGAGCTCAAGCTCATACTCTTTCCATCCGAGTATCGATTCCTCGAGCAGCACTTCGCTCGTCGGACTCGCCTGCAGGCCGGTTCCCGCGATCCGGCGAAGATCGGACTCGTCGAATGCGATGCCTGAGCCGGCACCGCCCATCGTGAACGACGGGCGTACCACGACCGGGTATCCCAGATCCTCGACAGCCGCCAGGCATTCGTCGAGCGTGTGACAGATCGCCGAACGTGCGCTTTCGCTCCCGACGTCGGCCACGATTTGACGGAACATCTCGCGGTTCTCGCCGCGTTCGATCGCATCGACATCAGCACCGATGAGTTCGACGTCGTACTTGGCCAGCACACCTGCTCGATGCAGTGCCATCGCCGTGTTCAACGCCGTTTGACCACCGAGGGTGGGAAGCAGCGCCCGAGGTCGTTCACGGGCGATGATCTTCTCGACCACCTCCGGGGTGATCGGCTCGACGTATGTGGCATCCGCGAACTCGGGGTCGGTCATGATCGTCGCGGGATTGCTGTTGACGAGGATGACCCGGATTCCCTCAGCGCGCAGGACACGACAGGCCTGGGTTCCGGAGTAATCGAACTCGCACGCCTGGCCGATGACGATGGGGCCCGACCCGATCACCAAGACGGAGTCGATATCTTCACGGCGCGGCATCAGCGGTTCCCCTCGATCAGTGCGGCGAATTCATCGAACAGCGGATCGGCATCATGGGGCCCTGCCGCCGCTTCAGGGTGATACTGCACGCTGAAAGCCGGGACATCGAGGCAGCGCAACCCTTCGACGACATCATCATTGAGGCAGACATGGCTGACCTCCACACGTCCGAATTCGGTATCGATGACCTCACCGATCGGCGCATCGACCGCGAAGCCGTGGTTGTGCGCGGTGATGGCGACCCGTCCGGTGGCGCGATCTTGAACCGGCTGATTGATTCCACGATGACCGAAACGAAGCTTGTAGGTGGAGAAGCCGAGAGCGCGACCGAGCATCTGGTGACCGAAGCAGATCCCGAACACCGGCCTGCGCGCGGCGAGGGCGGCACGGACGAGGGAGACCGTGTGTTCGGCGGTCCCGGGATCGCCGGGTCCGTTGGAGAAGAAGACGCCGTCTGGTCCCGACTCGAGTAATTCATCCGCGGAGGTCGACGCAGGGACGACGCGTACGGTGAATCCTCGCTCGCTCAACCGGCGCGGTGTCATGGACTTGATCCCCAGATCGACGGCTGCGATGACGCCACGGGATGGACCGACGGACGCCACCTCATAGGCCTGTGCGATCGTCACCTCATCGGTCAGATCAGCACCCAGCATGGGCGGGGTCTCTCGCACCCGCTCGAGGAGATCGGCGTGCGGCCGACCAGCGGCCTCACCGGAGAAGATCCCCACGCGCATCGCGCCGGCGTCACGTAGGTGTCGGGTCAGCGCGCGGGTGTCGATTCCCGAGATTCCCACCACGCCAGCATCGACGAGATCGGCATCCAGACTGCGAAGGGACCGGAAGTTCGACGGTGCCGGTGCCGGATCGCGCACGACGTATCCGGCAACCCAGATGCGACGCGATTCCTCGTCGTCGTCATTCATCCCGGTGTTGCCGACGTGCGGTGCCGTCATCACCACGATTTGGCCTCGATAACTGGGATCGGTCAAGGTCTCCTGGTAACCGGTCATGCCGGTCGAGAACACCGCCTCGCCCGTCGTCGACCCGATCGCGCCATAGGCGCGCCCGGTGAAGGTACGCCCATCCTCCAAGATCAGCACGGCCGGCTGATCGCGAGTCATCGTCACGTCGTCCATCCTCACTCGTAGCCCACCTTCACTCGGATCCATCCCTGCTGGATCCATCGATCTGCGACCCCGCGATCCGCTGCACCTGCTCCGAGAGCCGCCCCCCATCCTCCGTGTGATCCGGACGGATCCCGGTGTCGATGGCGGTGTCGCCGAGCATCCAGGTCGCGACGACGACAGCATCCTTCTCGAAAGCCTTTCCCGCGATACCTCGTTCGCGTCGGACGGCGACGATGTGATCAGCGGGGATGAAGAAGGAACGGGCACCCGGGCGCTGGACTGCGATCCCGGCATCGACGACGACGGCATCGACCCGGCTGCGGGTTCCCAGGCCATGCGCCGCGATTCGATCGAGCCAGTCCCCCGCCATGACCGAGCCCAGATACACACCCGACACGGGCTCTGCATCCGGGGCGAGACCTTCGGGGATTGCCGCGGGTTCATCGAGATCGGCCTGTCGTCGCTGTCGATTGCGCCACCCGCGCCGCATCCCCCACAGAACCAGGGCGAGGACCCCGAAGACAAGGACGACGAGCAGCAGCCGAACAGGCCAGTTGGTGACCGGTGCGGACTGGGCCGTAGCGGCGGCGATCACGATGTCGGTCATGTCAGTGCCCCCGACAGAGCGCCCGCCATGACGGTGGGCCGCCCACGAAGGAACGTCGCCCACACCGACACGGGCAGGGTGCGTTCGACATACGGGGTATTGCGACTTCTCGATGCCATGCGATCCGCCCTGACCTCCCAGGGCGCGTCCGGGTCGATGATCACCAGATTGGCCGGTTCGCCAACCTCGAGTGGTCGTCCGTGATCCGCGACGCGGCCGATGCGCGCAGGAGCGAACGACATCCGATCACCGACCTGGGCCCAGGTGAGGTTCCCCGGCTCGACCATGGTGGCAGCCACGACGCCGATAGCGGTTTGCAGTCCGAGCATTCCGAAGGCTCCTGCGCTCCACTCGCAGTCCTTATCCTCGTGGGCGTGCGGCGCATGGTCGGTGGCGACGATGTCGATCGTGCCATCGGCAAGACCCGCTCGGACGGCCTCGACGTCATCGGCACTGCGCAGCGGTGGATTGACTTTGAAGAGAGGATCGTAGGTCCGCGCGAGGTCCTCGGTCAGCATGAGGTGGTGTGGGGTGACCTCGGCCGTCACATCGATTCCGCGAGCCTTGGCCCAGCGGATGATCTCGACCGATCCGCGGGTGGACAGATGACACACGTGCAGGCGCGATCCGACATGTTCGGCAAGCAGCACATCCCGAGCAATGATCGCTTCCTCGGCGACAGCGGGCCAGCCCGTGAGACCAAGCTCACCGCTGAGTTCGCCCTCGTTCATCTGCGCCCCCAGCGTCAGCCTGGGCTCCTGAGCATGCTGGGCAATGACGCCATCGAAGGCTTTCACGTATTCCAGGGCCCGGCGCATCAGGAGTGGATCACTGACGCAGATGCCATCGTCGCTGAACACTCGGACCCGGGCGGCTGATTCGGCCATCGCCCCGAGTTCAGCCAGCCGCTCGCCCGAGAGTCCCACCGTCACCGCACCCACGGGGATGACGTCGCACAGACCCACCTCGCGACCGCGCCGCCACACCTGCTCGACCACGCCGGCGGTGTCGGCGACCGGTTGGGTATTCGCCATGGCGTGCACGGCGGTGAATCCACCCAGCGCTGCGGCTTGACAACCTGTCTCGATCGTTTCGGTGTCTTCACGACCGGGTTCGCGCAGGTGAGTGTGCAGGTCGACGAGGCCGGGCAAACCGATTCGGCCTGCGGCCTCGATCACCCGAGCCTCGGGGTGCGCATCCGCAACCGCCGCCGCACCGATCGCCGCGATGCGCCCGTCGGTGAATCGCACATCCACCGCCTGTGAGTCACCCATCAGGCGGATGTCACGGAGCACGATCTCGCGCGCACTCGCATCCCTGATCGCTTCGTCACTGCTCGGAGCACTCACGCGGCACCTTCCTCGGATGACAGGACCTGGTAGAGCACGGCCATACGGACACTGACGCCATTGGCAACCTGATCGACGATGAGCGCGCGATGCCCGTCAGCCACTTCGGCGGTGATCTCCATGCCGCGGTTCATCGGTCCCGGATGCAGCACGACCGCATGGTCGGGCAACTGTGCGGCTCGCATCGAGTCGAGCCCGTAGCGACGGGAATACTCATGTGCCGATGGAAAGTACGCAGCATTCATGCGCTCCGATTGCACGCGCAGCATCATCACGGCGTCAGCATCAGAGAGGGCATCATCGAAGTCGAAGGTCACATCGCAGTTCCAGGATTCCACGCCCACAGGCACCAGGGTCGGTGGTGCGACGAGTGTCACCCGGGCACCGAGGGTGGTCAACAACGCGACATCCGAACGAGCAACCCTGCTGTGGAGGATGTCTCCGACGATGACGACACGAAGACCCTGCAGGTCCCCCGATCCTCCGCGCAGGTGTTGACGCAGGGTGTAGGCATCCAAGAGCGCCTGCGTGGGGTGCTCATGCGTGCCATCACCAGCGTTGATCACGCTCGCCCCGATCCAACCGGACTCAGCGAGACGCTGGGCCGCACCCGAGGCATGGTGACGAAGCACGATTACCTGCGCCCCCATCGCCTCCAGGGTGAGTGCGGTGTCCTTCAGGGTCTCTCCCTTGGAGACGCTCGAACCCTTGGCCGTGAACGTGATCACGTCGGCGGACAGCCGCTTGGCGGCAGCCTCGAAGGACAATCGGGTACGGGTGGAATCCTCGAAGAACAGGTTCGCCACCGTTCGCCCACGCAGGGTCGGCAACTTCTTCACAGCACGATCGGTCACGCTCGCCAACTCTTCAGCAGTGTCGAGCAGGGTGAGGGCTTCCTCCCTGTCGAGGTCAGCGGCACTGAGCAGATGCTTCACGACGAATCCCGCGAACCGAGCAGAACCTCATCGACTCCATCGGTCTCCACCAGGTGCACCTGCACTGATTCAGCCAGGGACGTCGGCAGGTTCTTACCGACATGATCGGCGCGGATAGGAAGCTCACGGTGACCTCGATCGACGAGCACGGCAAGGCGAACAGCTCTCGGGCGGCCGATGTCGTTCACCGCATCCAACGCGGCTCGAATCGTGCGACCGCTGAACAGCACATCGTCGACGAGCACGACGATCGCATCGTCAATCCCCTCCGCGGGGATATCTGTTGCAGAAAGCGGTCGGGGTCCGCGCAGACCTATGTCATCGCGATACATCGTGACATCCAGGGACCCCACCGGGACGGGATGGCCTTCGATTGAAGCCATGCGGTCGGCGATGCGCCGAGCGAGCGGCACACCCCGAGTGGGAATCCCCAGCAGGATGACACCGGAGGACCCGCGGGACTTCTCCAGAATCTCGTGGGCGATGCGTCCGATGACGCGCCCTACATCGTCAGCATCGAGAACCCGCGCAGCGGCCATCGACTCCGACCTCCTTCCCCGCCTCTCGGGACGGGCCGTTAAAGGACGTCTACTTCACGGTCTGGTCGACCTACACCGACCCTATCGCAGCCTACGAGAGCACGAATCGTTCGACTCCCCCGTCGGATCGGGTGTTCAGCATTCCCCGCTCGACAAGGACCACCAGGTGAGCCCACGTCTCCAGGACAGCCATCATCCGGTTGAACCAGTCCAGATCGTCCAAGGCCGTTCCACGCCTGGTCCACCGAAGTCGTTGCGCTACCTCGCGTGCCGTGGTTGCCCCGGCCGAGACAGCAGCCAGGCTGGCGTCCAGACGAGCAGCGTGATGCTCGAGTAGTTCATCGACGCGCTCATGCACGAAGGAGTGATCCGGGCCATGAGCGGGGAGCAGGCGGGCATCAGGCCGGGAACGGATGAGGTGCAGGGACCGCAGGTAGGACCCCAGCGGTGACGGCGCGAGCACCTCCTCGTAACCGATCGACGGAGTGATGTGCGGCAGCACATGATCACCGGCGAAGAGCAGGCCACTCGCATCGTCAGCGAAAACGAGGTGTCCGCGAGTGTGACCCGGTGTGGCAATCACATCGAGAGTTCGCGATCCGATGGTGATCCGATCACCGTCACGCAACCATTCGTCGGGATCAGCCCAGTCGGAGACGCTCAGACCTTCGGGAATGATCGACTCCAAGATGTCGGCGGCCCCCGGATCCCCGGCACGGCGCAGGAGGGCAACCTGCGGGTAGGCAGCAGCCTCGATGGGATTCGCAGCACGATGGGCGATCGCGCGAATCGAATCGCGTTCATCCCAACCAACGCATATGCGAGGTCGACCGAACCTACCCGCATCTTCCATCACCCGTCGCACAGCGTTGGCCTGGGTGTAGTGATCCCGATGCGCATGAGTGACGCAGAACCTCGTGATGTCACCGAGCCCGTATCCGATCGAGGCCAGTGTCTCGACCAGAGCCTGCTGGCTGACTTCCAGGGCCCAGCCCGCATCGATGAGAACGATCCCCTCATCATGCGCGATGGCATAGACATTGACGGCGCGGAGCCCGTCGGTGGGCAGCGGAAGCGGGATGCGGTAGACACCCTCTGCGACGGGAAACGCCCCCGGTTCAACCCAGGCGTGTCGATCAGGATCCGTCATCGATACGGACTCCACATGAGAGGCATCGACGGCTATTCAAGACTCATCGCTTCATACACCCTGACCTGGACCTGCACTGCCGATGCGGTGCACCCGCATGCCATTGGTCGTCCCCGGGGTGCCCGGCGGCACTCCCGCGACGATGACCACGCGTTCACCGATCGTCGCCCGACCGATGTCCAGCAGGGCCCGATCGACTTGCACCACCATGTCGTCGGTGTGTCGCGCAGGGGGAACGAGGAATGTCTCGACTCCCCACGTCAGCGCGAGTTGACTGCGCACGCAGGGATCGGGAGTGAAGGCCAGCAACGGAGTTGCTGAGCGCCACCGGGCGATGAGTCGTGCCGAGAGCCCGGTCTCGGTGAAAGCGATCAGGTGCGTTGCTCCCACCGATGTCGCAACATCGACCGCGGCACGGGTGAGGGCCTTGGCGGTAGATCCGGCCGGGTCGGCAGGAAACTCCGCCAGTCGGTGCAGCGCCTGTTCCTCGACGTGCTCGATGATTCGCGCCATCGTGGACACCGCCGCGATCGGATGGTGACCGATACTGGTCTCGCCCGACAGCATCAGGGCATCAGCACCATCGAGGACGGCATTCGCCACATCGCTGGCCTCTGCACGCGTGGGCCGGGTCGCGGTGATCATCGAATCGAGCATCTGCGTGGCCACGATCACCGGCTTGGCGGCTGCGCGGCACAGAGCGATGGCTTCCTTCTGTACCAGCGGGACTGCTTCAAGGGGCAGTTCCACCCCGAGATCGCCCCGGGCCACCATCACTCCATCGAATGCCGCGACGATGCCTTCGAGGTCGTCTACCGCCTGCGGCTTCTCCACCTTGGCGAGGACAGGTACTCGTTTGCCTTCCTCGTCCATGATGCGATGCACGTCTTCGATATCGCGGGCCGAGCGCACGAAGGACAGTGCGACCAGGTCCGCCCCGAGACGTAGGCCCCATCGCAGGTCTTCGACATCCTTGTCCGACAGAGCCGGGACGCTGACACCGACGCCTGGCAGGTTGAGACCCTTGTGGTCGGACACCCGTCCACCCTCGATCACGGTCGTGTGCACTCGGGGACCGTCGATCGCAGTGACCTGCAGTGTGATCCGGCCGTCGTCGATGAGGATCCGATCCCCCGGTGCCACGTCACCGGCAAGTCCCGTGTAAGTCGTCGACACTATCTCGGCCGATCCCACGATGTCCTCGGTGGTGATCGTGAACCCGGCCCCCTCGACCAGCAGCACAGAGCCTTCGGCGAAGGTGCCTAATCGGATCTTGGGACCCTGCAGATCGATGAGAACGCCGACACCGCGGCCCACCTCGTCACTGGCACGCCGGACATGCGCATAGACCGTCGCGTGGTCGGCATGATCGCCGTGCGAGAGATTGAGCCGAGCGACATCGAGACCGGCGCGGATGAGGGACACGACGTCGGCGTACTCGCGGCAGGCTGGACCGAGTGTCGCCACGATCTTGGCGCGACGTTGGACAGGGGTCATCGATCTCCTAGACCGTCAACGGGCGCGCGGTAGCTGGGATCGGGAAGGGCAGATTCGACTCTCCGCTGAGGTAGCGATCGACCGATGCGGCAGCAGCGCGGCCCTCGGCGATCGCCCAGACGATCAGAGACTGCCCACGCCCGGCGTCCCCAGCGACGAAGATCCCGTCCAAAGCGGTGGCGTAATCGTCCGCGCGCTCGATCGCACCGCGGTCGTCGAGGGGAAGATCGAACTGCTCAACCATCGGGGAGCGTTCCGGGCCGGTGAAACCCATCGCGAGGAAGACATAATCCGCCGGCAGCTCGCGTTCGGTCCCCGCAACCGGCTCGAAGCGTCCGTCGCTCATCTGGACTTCCACGATGCGCATTCCTGTGAGACGTCCTTCATGTCCGACGAACTCGGTCGTGGACACCGAGAACATCCGATCGCCACCTTCTTCGTGGGCGCTCGAGGTGCGGTACACCATCGGATAGGTCGGCCACGGTTGCGTGCCGGGTCGCTGATCGGGTGGAGTGGGCATGATCTCCAACTGCGTGACCGACGCAGCCCCTTGGCGATGTGCTGTCCCGAGGCAGTCCGCTCCGGTGTCACCACCACCGATGATCACGACGTGGGCATCCTTGACATCGATCGGTGCGATCTCCAGATCGCCTTCCTGTACGCGGTTGGCACCGGGCAGGTACTCCATCGCCTGGTAGACGCCGGTGAGTTCCCGTCCGGGAATCGGCAGATCGCGCCACTGTGTGGCTCCCACCGCGAGAACGATGGAGTCGTACCTCTTGCGCAGCGCATCCACGGTGATGTCCACTCCGACCTCGACTCCGGTCCGGAATCGAACGCCTTCGGCTGCCATCTGCTCCAGACGGCGATCGAGGTGAAACTTCTCCATCTTGAACTCGGGGATGCCATAGCGCAGCAAGCCACCGATTCGGTCAGCACGTTCGTACACGACGACCGTATGACCGGCACGGGCCAATTGCTGCGCCGCGGCGAGGCCCGCCGGACCAGAACCCACGACGGCGACGGATTTGCCGGAGAGTCGATCCGGTGGCTGAGGGGTCACCCAACCGGACTCCCATGCCCGATCGATGATCGAGACCTCGACCTGCTTGATCGTCACCGGGTTCGCGTTGATCCCCAGGACGCACGCGGTCTCGCAGGGCGCCGGGCACAGTCGTCCGGTGAATTCGGGGAAATTATTCGTGGCGTGGAGGCGCTCCATCGCACTTTGCCAATCCCCCTGCCACACCAGGTCATTCCACTCCGGAATCAGATTGCCCAGCGGACAGCCGTTGTGACAGAACGGGATACCGCAGTCCATGCAGCGACCAGCCTGCGTGCGCAGCCGATCCTCTCCCATCTCCTCGTAGACCTCGCGCCAATCCCGGATGCGGATATCGACGGGGCGACGGGGTGGCAACTCACGATCTGCCTTCAAGAATCCACGGGGATCAGCCACGGGTAGCCTCCATCACAACGACAGCAGGATCGAGGCCCTCATCCTCAGCGCGCCGAAGGGCCTCGAGTGCGCGACGGTAATCGCGCGGCATGACCTTCGTGAAACGATCGGCGAAACGTTCACGAGAAGTCGACCAGACGTCGAGCAGCGTCGCCGCGACGGTCGAACCGGTTTCCTCGAGGTGCCGGGTGAGCATCTGATGCAGTTGAGCGGCGTCATCGTCGTCGATCGGCTCGACATCCACCATCTCGGTGTTGATCCGATGCTTCGCGGCATCGAGCAGGTACGCGACACCACCGGACATACCGGCGGCGAAGTTACGACCGATCTCGCCGAGCACCACGACGCGGCCGCCCGTCATGTACTCGCATCCGTGATCACCGATGCCCTCGACGATCGCGGTCACCCCGGAGTTACGCACGCAGAAGCGTTCGCCGACCCGCCCACGCAGATACACCTCCCCGGAGGTGGCCCCGTAACAAATCACGTTGCCGGCGATGATGTGATCCTCGGCGGCGAATGTCGCCGCACGATCTGGCCGAATGATGATCCGACCGCCGGACAACCCCTTGCCGACGTAATCGTTGGCATCACCCTCCAGACGAAGCGTGATGCCCCTGGGAACGAAAGCGCCGAAGGATTGCCCCGCCGACCCGATGAATGTGATGTCGATCGTGTCATCGGGCAAACCCTGTCCGCCGTAGCGACGGGTGAGTTCCGATCCGAGCATCGTGCCGACGGTCCGGTTGACGTTGCGGATGCCGATGCTGGCCCGGACGGGCTCTGCGCGCTCCAGGGCTGGCTCGCACATCTCGATGAGCTCGACATCGAGGGCCCGATCCAGACCGTGATCCTGGCCTGTGATGCTTCGGCGCGCAGCATCCTCACCCACCCGGGGCACATAGAGAACCGGCGACAGATCCAAACCCTGGGCCTTGTAATGATCGACAGCCTGTGTCGTGTCGATGAGTTCGGCGTGACCGATCGCTTCATCGAGCGTGCGGAAACCTAGCGCCGCTAGGTATTCACGTACCTGCTCGGCGATGAACTCGAAGAACGTGACCACGAATTCGGGCTGACCGGTGAACCGTTCGCGCAACACCGGGTTCTGCGTGGCCACTCCGACCGGACAGGTGTCCAGGTGACATACGCGCATCATGATGCAACCCATGACCACCAGCGGAGCCGTGGAGAAGCCGAATTCCTCAGCGCCGAGCAGAGCGGCGATGACGACATCCCGGCCGGTCTTCAACTGGCCGTCGACCTGGACAACGATCCGATCGCGCAGTCCGTTGAGAAGAAGCGTCTGCTGGGTCTCAGCCAAGCCGAGCTCCCAGGGTGTACCCGCGTGCTTCAACGACGTCAACGGCGACGCACCGGTGCCGCCATCGTGACCGGAGATCAACACGACATCCGCGTGCGCCTTCGACACACCCGCCGCGACGGTTCCCACACCGACCTCGGACACCAATTTGACGTGGATACGCGCCTGAGGATTGGCGTTCTTCAGATCGTGGATGAGCTGGGCGAGATCCTCGATCGAGTAGATGTCATGGTGCGGTGGCGGAGAGATGAGCCCGACACCAGGCGTCGAATGACGGGTCTTGGCAATCCAGGGATACACCTTGTGCCCGGGAAGTTGACCACCCTCACCAGGCTTAGCCCCCTGCGCCATCTTGATCTGGATGTCGTCGCTGTTGACGAGGTATTCGCTGGTGACCCCGAAACGACCCGAGGCGACCTGCTTGATCGCCGACCGCTTCGAATCCCCGTTGGACATCGGCGTGAAGCGCTCCGCGTCTTCGCCACCCTCACCGGTGTTGGATTTGCCACCTAGGCGGTTCATCGCGATCGCCAGGGTTTCGTGCGCCTCCGCGGAGATCGAGCCGTAGGACATCGCTCCGGTCGCAAAACGCTTGACGATCTCACTGATCGGTTCGACCTCATCGATCGAGATCGGTTCCCGCACCCCCTCCTTGAGGGAGAACAGGCCGCGCAGCGTCATCAGACGGGTCGATTGATCATCGACCTCGTCGGTGTATTCCCGGAAAATATCGAACTGCTTATTGCGCGTGGAGTGCTGCAACCGGAACACCGTCTCCGGGTCGAACAGGTGCGGCTCCCCTTCGCGTCGCCACTGGTACTCACCACCCACTTCGAGACGGCGGTGTGCCGGCGAGATACCCGAGGCGGGATAGGCACTGCGGTGCCGGGCCGCGACCTCATCTGCGATGACGTCGAGTCCGATTCCACCGAGGCGCGAGGTCGTGCCGGTGAAGTACCGCTCGACGAGTTCGTGAGACAGCCCGATCGCCTCGAAGATCTGGGCACCGCAATACGACCCGACTGTCGACACACCCATCTTCGACATGACCTTCAGCAGGCCCTTGCCGAGGGCCTTGACGAGGTTGCGCACCGCCTTGTCGGCCGGCACATCGTCGATCGCGCCGCGAGCGACGAGATCCTCCACCGTCTCCATCGCAAGATACGGGTTGATCGCAGCCGCCCCGAAACCGACGAGTAGAGCGATGTGGTGCACTTCGCGCACATCCCCGGCTTCGATGATCAAACCGACCTGGGTGCGCGTCTTGTTCCGGACCAGATGGTGATGCACTGCCGAACACAGCAGCAACGAAGGGATCGGGGCAAGGTCGGCGGTGCTGTCCCGATCCGACAGCACGATGAACCGCACCCCATCCTCGATGAGTCGATCCACCTCGTCGAAGATCTCATCGAGTCGAGCCCGCAGAGCATCTCCCCCGCCATCGACGTCATAGAGCCCGGAAACCTTCGCGGCAGCGAAGCCGGGCAGGTCCCCGTCGGCGTTGATGTGCAGGATCTTGGCGAGTTCGTCGTTGTCGATGACAGGGAACGGCAGGACGACCTGACGGCAGTGCGCCGGGGTCGAACTGAGCAGATTCCCCTCAGGGCCGATCGTGTGCGCCAAGGAGGTGACGATCTCTTCACGGATCGCATCCAGTGGAGGATTGGTGACCTGGGCGAACAACTGCTGGAAGTAGTCGAAGAGCAGTCGCGGACGGTCCGACAGCGCCGCGACGGGGGTGTCCGTTCCCATCGACCCGATCGCCTCGGCACCCGTGCGTGCCATCGGTGACAGCAGGATGCGCAGCTCCTCCTCGGTGTAACCGAAGGTCTGCTGGCGTCGCACCACGGACTCGTGCGTATGCACGATGTGTTCGCGTTCGGGCAGATCATCAAGATGGATCAAGCCCGCGTGCAGATAATCACCGTAGGGTTCCGCTGCAGCGAGCTCAGCCTTGATCTCAACATCCTCGATGATGCGGTGGCTGGCCGTGTCGACCAGGAACATGCGCCCAGGCTGGAGTCGTCCCTTGCGCACGATGGTCGCGGGATCGAGTTCGAGAACGCCGGCTTCGGATGCGAGCACCACGAGACCGTCGTCGGTCACCCAGTAGCGTCCCGGGCGCAGTCCATTGCGGTCGAGCACCGCACCGATCAAGGTGCCGTCGGTGAAGCACACATCGGCCGGCCCATCCCAGGCTTCCATGAACGTGGAGTGGAATTCATAGAACGCCCGGCGTGCGGGGTCCATCTCCGCGTGGTTCTCCCAGGCTTCGGGAATCATCATCAACACCGCGTGTGGAAGGCTGCGCCCGCCGAGGTGGAGGAGTTCCAGGCACTCATCGAAGGATGCCGAGTCACTGGCACCGGGGGTGCAGATCGGGAAGATGCGATCCAGATCTCCGGGGATGAGTTCGCTGGCAAGCATCGCCTCACGCGCACGCATCCAGTTGCGGTTGCCCTTGACGGTGTTGATCTCACCGTTGTGAGCGATCAATCGATACGGATGGGCCAGCGGCCAGGAGGGAAACGTATTGGTCGAGAAACGCGAATGCACGAGACCGAGCGCCGAGGCGAAATCCGGGTCGGAGAGATCGGGGAAGAACTCCTGCAACTGGTTGGTGGTGAGCATGCCCTTGTATACGAAGGTGCGGGACGACAGGGAGGGGAAGTACACGTCGGCGGCATGTTCGACACGTTTGCGCACCACGAAGGCTAAGCGATCGAGATCGAGTCCCGACGGCGAACCCGCCCGGTGGGCATCGGGGGCGGCAATGAACAACTGCCGGAACCGCGGCATCACGCCACGGGCGGTGGAACCGAGGGACTCCGCATTCACCGGCACATCGCGCCAACCGAGGGTGGCCAGGCCCTCATCGGCCACGATCTGCTCGATAGTGGCTCGCACCGCCGCCTCAGCAGCGTCGTCATCGGGCAGAAACGCCATCCCGACCGCGTAGTGTCCCGCAGGCGGCAGGTCGAAACCTGCAACCCGTCGAAAGAACGCGTCGGGAACCTGGGTCAAGATGCCAGCACCGTCACCGGAGTCCGGCTCCGCCCCGGACGCACCGCGATGGTCGAGGTTACGCAGTGCGGTCAGGGCATGTTCGACGATCCCGTGCGAGGCGACCCCGGTCATGGTCGCGACGAAGGCCACCCCGCAGGCATCACGCTCGGCGGCGGGATCGTACAAACCCTGCGCGCCGGGTAGGGCGGAGAAGGCAGATGACACCGTGGCGCTCACAACGACGCCTCAACCATGGCAACCTCGCACATCACTCGTCGGTCCGCCGCTCGAGCGCCGAAGGAGCGCTCTCACGATCATCAAGGACGGGACGTCGTTGGCCCGTTGGGGTCCTCCAGGCTAGCAGAATCCGCATCGGTCGCAGACTCAGCGGCCGAGTCGGTATCGGTCTCGATCTCCTCGCGTCCTGGGCGCTGACGTGCGGAGATGATGAGGTAGGCCAGGGCACCGAGGCCGACGAGCAGTGATGTCCAGATGTTCAACCGCAGACCCAGGATGGTGTTCGCAGCATCGATGCGCAAAGCCTCGATCCATAGGCGACCCACGGTGTACAGCAGCACGTACAGAGCGAACACTCGACCGTGTCCCATGCGGAATCGCCGATCGGCCCACACCAGGATCCCGGCAACCGCGAGCATCCAGATCGATTCGTAGAGGAACGTGGGGTGGAAGGTCTCGAACTCGGTATAACCGGCGGGCCGGTTCTGCGGATCGATGATCAGGCCCCAGGGCAGTTGGGTGGGGGCGCCGAATAGCTCCTGGTTGAAGTAGTTGCCCCATCGGCCGATGGCCTGGGCCAGTGCGATCCCGGGAGCGATCGCGTCTGCAACCGGCGGAAGTGCCACGCCCGCACGTCGAGCCCCGATCCAGGCACCCACGCCACCGAGTGCCACCGCACCCCAGATACCGAGACCGCCATCCCACAGGCGCAGTGCCGCGACGAACCCACTGCCGTCCGGACCGAAGTACAGTTGCCAGTCACTGAGGACGTGATAGAGCCGTCCACCCACGATCCCGAATGGCACTGCCCAGATCGCGATATCGGCGATCGTGCCGGGCTTGCCGCCCCGGGCGACGTAGCGCTTCGAGCCCACCCAGATCGCCACGACGATGCCCGCGACGATGAGCAGTGCGTAGGCCCGCAGTGGGATGGGTCCTAAGTTCCACGAAGATTGGGCCGGGCTGGGAAGGAACGCGAGTAATTCGGTCATCGTCGTCACGGTCGTTGCGAGTCTCGCCGCTACTGAGCGGCCGCAGCCTCATCGACCAGACGCTGCAACTCCACCTGGTCAGCGAGTTGGCCGCCGTTGAGCGGAAGTCCGTTGAGGAAACCGGTCGGCGTGCCCGGAACGTTCTGCTCGTAGAACAGCGCCGTGGAGTTCACCGCCCAACCCAGATAGGTGCCGTCCTCGACACACTGGGTGAAGGTTTCCAGCTCGGCTCCCCCGATGCCCGCCTGGACGCCGAAATCGATCAACTGCGCCGTGGTGAACCCTGCACCCTCGGCGGGCTGATTGGCGTAGACCAGATCGGAGAACTCCATGGCCTTGCCCGCGTCGATAGCGCAGCCCCAGGCCGACACCGCCTCGGCCGAGGAGGTGTTGTTCAGATTGCGATCCAGGAACGTCGTCGGGCGCCAGAACAACTGCACCTGTCCAGCGTCAGCGAGGTCCTTGATGCCCTGACCGTTGATCTCCTCCAGCGCGGCGCACGCCGGGCACTGGAAGTCCTCCCAGATAGCCAGCGTGGGAGCGGTGTCCGGAGCATTGCCATAGGGGTAGGCGTAGGCGAACTCGGCGTCGGGGCCGAGAACTCCGGCGGGAAGCGCGGCCGCAGGATCGACATCGGGTAGGTCGCGTCCACCACCACCGGAATCATCGCCGGACAGTCGAGGCACGATCACAGCGAGGCCGATGATCAATACGACCACGGCGAGCACACCGATCGCACCGATGATGCGGATGGTGCGCTCGCGGCGCTTCTCGGCAACCTGCTGTGCGGCTCGGGCAGCGGCCGCCTTCTCGCGGGTGGACTTGTCATCGCCACCCTGACCCGATTTACGCGCACTGCTCTTCGCCATGGACTCTCTCGCTCCCTCTCCCGACCAAATCGGTGCACCGCCCTGCGACGGCGAGCCGACATAACGTTAGGCCCTATCGCTACTCGCTGCGACGTCGCACCCCGGCCGCAAGTTCCGCGGCCAACGCACCGACAGCCTCGACGGCGGCATCGTTATCCGGGGCTTGCGCGACCGCCCGAACGAAGGCCGAGCCCACGATGACACCATCGGCGAAGCCTGCGATCGACGCCGCCTGGTCCCCATGGGAGACCCCCAGGCCCACCGCGACCGGCAGGTTGGTCTCCGCTCGAACACGGGCGACGAGGCCCTCGGCGTCGCCGGACACCGAATCCCGGGTACCGGTCACCCCCATCAACGACGCCGCGTAGACGAAGCCGGAGCAGGCCGAGACCACCGTGGCGATGCGCTCCGGTGTCGATGAGGGTGCGACGAGGAAGATCCGATCCAGAGACCGAGCATCGGTCGATGCCTGCCAGGCGTCGGCCTCCTCCGGAGTGAGGTCGGGGGTGATGACTCCGCTGCCGCCGACAGCAGCCAACCGATCGGCGAAGCGGTCGAGACCGAAGCGCTCGATCGGATTCCAGTACGACATCACCACGGTCGCCGCTCCGGTCCGCGCAGACGCAGCCGCGACCTCGAGGACATCATCGGTGGTGGTGCCCTGCGAAAGCGCTCGATCAGCCGCTTGTGCGATGACCGGACCGTCCATCAGCGGATCGGAATATGGCAGGCCCACTTCGACCACGTCGACTCCTGCGGCCACCATCGCCTCGATGAGACGGATGGATGTGGCCAGATCGGGATAGCCCGCGGGGAGATAACCCACGAGTGCCGCTCGATTCTCCTCGCGCGCTCGGGAGAATGCCTGTGCCACCGCGCTCACGGGGCCGGCACATCCGGGCTGTCGGAGATGTCGATGCCGAAATATCTGGCGGCCGTCTCGACGTCCTTGTCGCCACGTCCGGACAGGTTGATCACGATCACAGCGTCCGGTCCGAGCTCGCGCCCTAACCGCATCGCACCGGCGAGCGCGTGCGCGGTCTCTATCGCGGGGATGATGCCCTCGGTTCGCGAGAGCAGGGCGAATGCCTGCATCGCCTCGTCGTCGCTGACCGGCTCGTAGTGCGCTCGCTTCGTGTCGTGCAGCCACGCATGCTCAGGTCCGACACCGGGGTAGTCCAGTCCGGCGCTGATCGAATGGGACGGGACGGTCTGCCCCCATTCGTCCTGCATGACGTAGGTGCGCGCTCCATGCAGGACACCCGGCGCTCCCATCGCGAACCGGGCTGCATGGCGTCCCGTGTCGATCCCTTCGCCACCGGCCTCGTATCCGCGTAGTTGCACAGTCGGGTCGTCCAGGAAGGCTGAGAAGATCCCGATCGCGTTCGACCCTCCACCTACGCAGGCCGCCACCGCATCGGGCAGTCGCCCGACGAGATCGAGCACCTGCTCGCGCGTCTCCGTACCGATCACCGAGTGGAAGTGGCGCACGATCTCGGGGAAGGGAGCCGGACCGGTGACCGTGCCCAGCAGGTAGTGGGTACGTTCGACAGTGCTCACCCAATCGCGCATCGCCTCGTTGATCGCGTCTTTCAACGTCTGACTACCCGCGGTGACAGGTACGACCTCGGCCCCGAGGAGTCGCATCCTGGCGACATTCAACGCTTGCCGCCGGGTGTCTTCCTCACCCATGTAGACGGTGCATTCCAAATCCAGCAGTGCCGCGGCGGTTGCGGTGGCGACCCCATGCTGGCCGGCACCGGTTTCGGCGATCACCCGCTTCTTGCCCATCCGCTGGGCGAGCAACGCCTGACCGAGCACGTTGTTGATCTTGTGCGATCCGGTGTGGTTGAGATCCTCGCGCTTGAGCAGGATGCGCGCGCCACCGCAGTGTTCGCCAAAGCGCGTCACCTCGGTCAACGGACTCGGTCGCCCGGTGTAGTTGCGCTGCAGGGAATCCAGGCGCTGCTCGAACGCCGGATCATCGAGGGCCGCGCGGAAAGCCGACTCGAGTTCGTCGAGTGCGTGGGTCAACGCCTCGGGAACGAAACGACCGCCGTATGGTCCGTAGTGCCCATCATGAGCGGTGCCCAACACGGTGTCTGTCATCCGTTCTCTCCTGAGGTGGAACGCTCTCGACGCATTGCCGGATGGGCGCCTGCCGTCACCAGATCTGCGACCGCAGTTCGCGGGTCACCACCGGTCACCAGGCTCTCGCCGACCAGCACCGCATCAGCACCGAGTTCGGCGTAGGTGATCAGGTCACGGGGCCCGCGGATACCCGACTCGGCGATCCGCACGCACGTGTCCGGGATCCGGGGGACGACTCGGGCGAAGGTCTGCTCGTCGACCTCGAGAGTGAGCAGGTTGCGAGCGTTCACCCCGATCACCGTCGCTCCCGCGTCCACGGCGCGATCGACCTCGTCACCATCGTGAACTTCGACCAGCGGGGTCATACCGAGGGAACGAGTGCGTTCGACCAGGCTCACCAGCGCCGACTGCTCGAGTGCGGCCACGATCAGCAGAACGACATCGGCCCCGTAGGAACGCGCTTCCCAGATCTGATAGCTGGAGACGATGAAATCCTTGCGGAGTACGGGAATCTCCACGGCACAGCGAACAGCTCTCAGATCATCGAGGGATCCGGCGAAACGTCGCTGCTCGGTCAGCACACTCACGCATCGAGCACCGCCAGCCTCGTACTCACGCGCCAGCGCAGCAGGATCCTCGATCGATGCGAGTGAGCCCTTGCTGGGGCTAGCGCGCTTGACCTCGGCGATGACACCGATGCCCGGGGCACGCAGTGTGGCTTCAGCATCCATTGCGTGCGGCATGCGCGCCGCGCGCTCCTTGACCTGATCCAGAGGACGCGACCGCATGCGCTCATCGAGGTCCTCGCGGACCCCGTGCACGATCTCGTCCAGGACCGTCCCCATCCGCTCAGGGTAGACCGGCGGTTATCCGATGCCCGAGCCCAGGTACGGAAGCAGGTTGCGGACCACCGAAAACACCAGGAGCACACCGACGAGTGCCAGCGGCAGGACGCGTTCGAGTTTCGCTCGTCGCCGTGAGTATTGAGCCGGATCTGCGATCACTCCGCGCCAGGCGCGGCGCACCCACAGCACGAGCAGAACGACCACGACGGGGGCCGCGAGCACGACGAGGATGTTGTGATCGAGGGCCGCGGGCACATTTCCGTTGGCGAGTTCATGTGTCGCCCGCAGTCCCCCGCAACCAGCGCAGTCGACTCCGAGGTAGGTCTGGGTCGGACAGCCGGGGTAGTGGCCGGGCACATTCGGATCGATCGCACGCACATAGGCGATCGCGGCGAAGAGCCCGACGATCGTGGCCACGGGTCCCGCGAGCCGCCGCCAGCGAGGACGCCGATCGGCCAGCCAGGGCCCGCCGGGCACCCGCTCGAGTGTGGTAGCCGCCGAAGCCATGCCGATCATCCTAGGGCTACCAGTCGCGCCGATGAAACTCGTCGGGCTTCCCCGGATTGACCGATCTACCCGGTCTACCCGGCCCGCCCGGCCGGAATAGGCAGCACCACGGTGAATCGAGCACCGCCCTCGGGTGCCTGCGCGGCGAGGGCGGTGCCACCCAATCCGCGGGCCAGCCTGGCGACCAGGGCCAGACCGACTCCGGTCCCCACCGGGCGCACCCCGTGATAGCGCCCATGCAGCGCGCCGGGGGTGAAGGCGACCGCGATGTCCTCTTCGGTCAATCCCGGACCGGTATCGCGGACCTCGAGGGTCAGTGAATCCGGCAACCGGGTGAGGGCGAAGACGATGCGACCCCCCTCCGGGGTGACCCGTAGGGCGTTCTCGGTGAGGTTGTCGATGATCTGTCGTAACCGAAGCGGGTCAACGGCCACGATGAACCCCGCGTCCGAGAATCCCTCGTCCGACCGATCCTCATCGATCACGCAACTATCGATCACTGAACTATCAATCCCGGTGACCTGCAGATCGACGCCGACCCGCTGACATCGATCACGCCAGACGTCGTACGCCTGCACCACGATGTCGCGCACATCCACCTCGACGAGGTTGAAGGAGAAATCAACTGCCTGGAGCCGCGCAAGGTCCAGCAGATCGCTGACCAGGCGATCGAGTCTCTGCGCCTCGGTCACCATCACCGCCCCGGTCCTCGAGAGATCGGGTGATTCCACGAGACCGTCGCTGATCGCCTGCGCATAGCCCATCACAGCGGTGAGCGGTGTGCGCAATTCATGGGATACCGACAGCAGGAAATCCCGCTGGCGTCCCTCGGATTCGGTGAGGGCCTGGCTCAATCGGTTGATCGACTCCGCGATCTGGGTCACCTCGGCAGGTCCCGCTGCATTCACCACGACGTCGCGTTCGCCACGCCCTAGGCGATCGGCTGCGGTCGCTACCGCACGCAATGATCGGGCCATGCGCTGCGACACGATGACGGCTACGACGATCGCGACCACGATTCCCAGCGCGAGTGCTGCGGCAACCCGCCACAGCACCGCCAGCGCAGGACCGATGGCGACCGAGACCGGCTGAACCAGCAGTACTCCAGTTCCCCGCCCAAGAGGCCCCCGGTCCAGTGGGCGGCCTTCGACGAGGACATCCCCGTCCTCGGTGCTGCCCGTGCCCGAAACCGGCCTGCCGGTGGTGACCAGGTCGATATCGCGCTGCGTCGTTCCCGGGGGTGGTTCGTCGACACCGCGGAACACGACATAGGCGCTCACACCTTCGGTCTGCAGCACCACTCCCACCCGTGGCGGCACCACGAACTGGCCCTGCGGATCCTTGGTGACCGTCGTGGCCGTCAGTTCGGCTAGGCGCGCCAGGTCCGCCCCGGCCCGAGACTGGGCGGAATCACGCACCAGCGGGAAGGCAGCGATCCCTGCCACCAGGGCGACCACCACGGCGACGACGACTCCGAGCAGCGCCATGCGCACGGTGATACCCAAACTCGGGCGACGCCGGGTGGGCTGCGTGGTCATGGCGCCGGCTCACCCTCCGCGCTATAGCCGACACCGCGCACAGTCCGAAGCGGGCTGGCTTCACCGAGCTTGGCTCGCAATTGCGCGATATGCACATCGACGGTTCGGGTCCCCACCGCTGCGGAATAGCCCCACACACGTTCCAGCAATTGATCTCGGGTGAAGACGTGTCCGGGGTGCTCCATCAAGAACACGAGCAGATCGAATTCCGTGGCAGTCGTCTCGACGGGGTCGCCGCTGACTGTGATGCGCCGAGCCGCCCGATCAACGGTTATCGCGCCCATCCGCAACGCATTCGTCACATCACTGGCACCCCGGGCGTGACGCAGCGCAACCTTCACTCGCGCGACGACCTCCCGCGGACTGAATGGCTTGGTGATGTAGTCATCAGCGCCCATTTCCAATCCGAGCACCCGGTCGACCTCGTCGTCACGCGCGGTGCAGAACAGCACCGGCGTCCAGTCCCCTGCCGCACGCATCCGGCGACATACTTCGATGCCATCCATCCCGGGAAGTCCCACGTCGAGCACCACGGCTGCCGGGCGCCACGACTGGATCGCCGCCCACGCGTCGGGCCCACTGGACGCTGTGCGGACTGTGAACCCATCCCGTGTCAAGTACAGCGAGAGCACATCGGCGATCGCCGGCTCATCGTCGACGACCAGGATCGACTGGCCGGCCACGGATCAGCGGTCCGCAGTCACCGGTGCGAGGACTTGTCGCGTGGCATACCCAGCCCGGCCATCGACATGACCTTGCCGACGATCCCGCCGAGGACGACGAGCCCCACGCCGATCCACAGCATGAGGTACTGACCGAGCACGACCCCCAGGGTGCCCACGAAGAACGCGATCATCACGATGGTCACGGCCGTCCATGCAGCCGGGGTCTGACCGTGTGAATCGTGCTCGTGTGCATCGAGCTCCTGCGCCATAGCCGCATCCTTCCTGGTCCATGTTCCCGTGCCGAATCTGCGAAACCTCCGCCACCCTACCGCCGGAAGTGCTCGAATCCGCCCGCCACCTCCGGCAGGCCTCCATCGACCCTTACTTCACCCGGGTGTTCGCTGTCCCCAGCGGGGACGACGTGACCGATCGGCACGAACGGTTCGGGAAGTAACGTATCCGGGGCGAAAGCAGCGAGCAGCGCGTGATCATCTCCACCACCGAGGATCCACTGCAGCGGATCGAGGTTGTATGCCGCCGCGGCCGAAGCGATGGGCTCGTCGACGATCAACGCCGCGGAGTCGATCTCGATATCGACCCCTGACGACCGTGCCATCCGTCCCGCATCGATGAGCAACCCATCACTGACATCCATCAGGGCATGCGCACCAGTTCGGGCCGCTTCGACACCCGCCGCATAGGGCGGCTGCGGGCGGCGATGGGCGTCAACGAGGGCGCGAGGTGAGCGAAAACCACGCGAGAGCACCGCGAGCCCAGCCGCCGCCCAACCCAGTCGACCTGCGACGGCGATCACGTCTCCTGGTGCAGCGCCCGCTCGAAGTACCGGGTCACGGCCCTCGAGTGTTCCCAGTGCTGACACCGACACGATCACGCAATCCGCGGCGCTGACATCGCCGCCGACCACCGAAGCGCCGGCCACTGCCGCTTCCGCCACGAGCCCGGTCATCAACTGCTCGACCCAGGCAACCTCGGTGCTCTCTGGAAGACCCAGTGCCACGACCAAGCTCGTGGGAACAGCTCCCATGGCCGCAATATCCGCGCAGTTCGCTGCCGCAACACGGTGACCGATGTCGACGGCTTCGGACCAGTCGCGTCGGAAATGTCGCCCTTCGATAGCGATATCGGTGGTCACGACCGTGCGTCCGTCATCCGCACGCACGAGCGCTGCATCATCACCGGGTCCGATGATCACCGCGGGCGCGTGGGCCGGTCCCGCAGACGTGCACACAGCCATGATTCGCTCGACCAGGATGCGTTCGGCCACATCACCGACGGTGGCCTGCGCCGGCAGCGAACCGGACTCGTTCTCCCTGGACCCACCCGGGACGATCTGCGACACCACAGCGTCCTCCTCTCGACGAAGCGCTAGTCTCCTCGTGCAGATGGACGCGATGAGGAGGACGACGGTGACGGTACAGGCCTACATTCTCGTACAAACCGAGGTCGGGGCAGCCGTGGACGTCACCCGACGCATTGCCGAGGTCGCCGGAGTGCGGGTGGCCGAGGATGTCACGGGTCCCTACGACATCATCGTGCGCGCGGAAGCCGCTTCGATGGATGACTTCGGTCGCACCGTCCTACATGCGATCCAGGAGATCCCAGGGATCACCCGCACCCTCACCTGCCCCGTCGTCGCCCTGTAACGCTCCCATCCCCACGGCCGTGCCGACGACCCCCGTCATGGTGACCGGGTTCGCCCTGGTTGCGGCTCTCGCCCTGACCGGCTGCGGTCGCCAGGTCGCGGTCGAGCCCCCGCAGCAGCCACCGGCGATCTGCTCTGATCTCATCGACGCGCTACCCGAAACCGTCGATGGTGCCGGGCGCCGCCCGACGACGCCGGCCTCCCCGGCGACGGCCGCTTGGGGAGAGCCTCCCATCGTGGTGCGCTGCGGGGTTGCCCAGCCGGCAGCCTTGACCTCGACATCGGTGCTGCTGGAGGTCAACGGCATCGGTTGGCTGCCCGAGCCTCTGGCAGCCGGAACGCTGTTCACCGCCGTGGAGTTCCCCGACTCCGAACCTCGACAGGCGTCCGCGCTGCCGTTCGTGGAGGTCGCGATCCCGCAGGAATATCAGTCTCCCGGTGGCATCATCGCCGACATCAGTGCTGCAATCACGACCGATCGTGGTGGCGAGGACTAGCCACTCTCGATGCTCATCGCAGTCCCGAACCGCGGCGCAGCGCATCGGACACGAGATGGTCCACCAGCCTGGGATAGTCCATCCCGCTGGCCGCCCACATACGCGGGAACATCGAGATGGGTGTGAATCCCGGCATCGTGTTGACCTCGTTGATGATCACAGCAGACGGGGTGACGAAGAAGTCGACGCGAGCCAGACCCTCGCAGCCCAGCGCATCGAAAGCCGCCGTGGCTAGCCGACGCACCTCGTCGGCCCGATCCTCGGGGATGTCGGCAGGAACGACGAGATCGGCGGAGTCATCGAGGTACTTCGCTTCGAAGTCATAGAACTCATGCCCTTCCCGGACACGGATCTCGGCACAGGAACTGGCAAACGGTCGACCGGTTTCATCGGTCAGCACACCACACTCGATCTCGCGAGCGGGTGCGATCTCCGCCTCGATGATCACCCGCGGATCCCATGACCGCGCCCCCTCGATCGCTGCTTCGAGGTCACGCTCGGCGGTGACCCTGGTGATCCCCACCGAAGAACCCGCCCGCGCAGGTTTGACGAACACCGGGAGCCCGAGTGCCGCGGCTGACTCCAGCGACGTGGGGCGATCCGTGCGCCACTGCCGATCGGTGATCACACACCACGGACCCACGGGGAGTCCCGCACTGTGCAGAAGGGATTTCATCACCCCCTTGTCCATCGCGGCGGCAGAAGCCAGCACACCGGATCCGACATAGGGCACGGCGATCGTTTCGAGCAATCCCTGGATCGTGCCGTCCTCGCCCCAGGGTCCGTGCAGGACCGGGAACACCACGTCGCACTCGGCCAGGTGCGCCATCGCTCGTTGCGTCGAGATCGTCGCGGTGCTGGCTATCGCCGCCACCTCGGGAAGGCGATCATCGGTCTCGGGCCACACCCTGGGATCTTCGGGTAGTTCGACCCAGGCACCATCGTGGCCGATCCCGATCGCCGTCACGTCGTAGCGAGACCGATCGAGTGCCGCCAGGACGCTCGTGGCACTCAGGCAGGAGATCGCGTGCTCGCTGCTACGGCCCCCCAGCACCACGGCGACGCGTCGGCGATCCACGGCGTGAACGCTATCCGCCTGTCCTGCCCTAGGGTGCACGCCATGCCGCACAATGAGCCGACACCACCCGATCCGCCCCCGCTGGATCCCTCAGACCTGCATCCCACAGACCTGGATCCGACGGATCTGGATCCGACATGGGCGATCGACACCGCGCTCGTCCACCTCGGTCGCCCGGCGCGCGAGCCCGGCCAACCGTTGAATGTCCCCATCGAAGCCGTCTCGACCTATCACGCGGGCGGCGAGGTCGAGTACGCCCGCGACGGGACCCGCGGGAGTCAGGCTCTGGAGTCGGCGCTCGCCGGGCTCGAGGGCGGCCATGCGCTCGCCTTCGCCTCGGGAATGGCAGCGGCCAGCGCTCTGCTCGACACGGTCGACACCGGTGGCATCGTCGTCGCCCCGCGCCATGCCTACACCGGCGTTGCGGTTCGGGCCCGCAAGCTCGATCAGTTGGGGCGCGTCTCACTTCGAACGGTCGATATCTCCGATACCGACGAGGTAGCGGCGGCAGCGGACGGCGCGAGCATGATCTGGATCGAATCCCCCACCAACCCCATGATGGAAGTCGCTGACATCGCCGCGATCGCGACCATCGGCAAGGCAAACCGCGCCACTGTGGTGTGCGACAACACCTTCGCCACGCCGATGGCGCAGCGTCCTCTGGAGTTGGGTGCGGATGTTGTCCTGCACAGCGCCACCAAGATGATCGGTGGTCACTCCGACCTGCTGGCCGGTGTTCTCGTCTTCGCCGACTCCGATGCCGCTGCGAGCATGCTGCCCCAGCGAACCCTGTTGGGCGGATTCCCCGGCGCCCTCGAGTGCTTTCTGGCCCTGCGCGGCCTGCGCACCCTGGCATTGCGATGGCGCCATGCCCAAAACAGCACGCAGATTCTCGCCGAGCGACTCGCGCAGCATCCGGCCATCTCGAGGGTCCGCTACCCAGGCCTGCCCGATGATCCCGGATATTTTCGTGCACAGCGGACGATGGCCGGACCCGGAACGGTCCTGGCCGTCGAGTTCACCGGTGGTCCCGGCGCCGCACGATCACTCAGTGATCGGGTTCGGCTGTGGGTGCATGCCACCAGCCTGGGCGGGGTCGAATCCCTGCTCGAACGCCGGCGGCGCTGGGCATTGGAAAGCGAACTCGTGCCCGAGGACCTTGTGCGGATGTCGGTGGGAATCGAGGACGTCGAGGATCTGTGGGCCGATCTTTCCGCCGCGCTTGAACGAGTGTGAGGGTCACCTGCTCGGCAGTGGAGCCCCCAGTGCTGTCGGCGATGGCGACCGTCCCTAGATCGTTCCCTGAGCTCCTGGTTCAGCCTTCGGCGATCGCGCCATGAAGGCACTGAGCATGTCGCGCGGGGAGCGATCGTCATGCACCACTCCGACGATCTGCTCGGTAATCGGCATATCGACACCGTTGGCCTGTGCCAGATCCAAGATCGCCCGGCAACTCTTGACCCCCTCGGATGTCTGTTTCATCGCCTCGGTCGCCTCGGCGACCGTCATCCCAGTGCCGAGGTTGTAACCGAAGGTCCTATTGCGAGACAGCGGCGAGGTACAGGTGGCGAGGAGATCGCCCACCCCCGCCAGCCCGGAGAATGTGAGCGGATCGGCGCCGAGTGCCACCCCGAGTCGGGTCATCTCCGCCAGTCCGCGAGTGATCAGCGAAGCCTGGGAGTTCTCTCCCAGCCCCATGCCCGCCGCGATCCCGTTCGCCAAGGCGATCACGTTCTTCACCGACCCGCCGATCTCGACTCCGGTCACATCGGTCGTCCAATAGGGACGGAAATACCTCGTTGTGCAGGCATCCTGCAGTGCCTGGGCACTGCGCTCATCCGCACAGGCGACGGTCGTTGCGGCAGGTTGGCGAGCAGCGATCTCGCGCGCCAGGTTCGGACCAGACACCACCGCGATGCGGTCCGGGTCCGCTCCGGTGGCGTCGGCGATCACCTGGCTCATCCGCAGCGATGTGCCGATCTCGATCCCCTTCATCAAGCTCACCAGGACCGCACGGGGGGGCAGCGTCCATGCGGTGAGGTTTCCTCGCAGGGATTGGGCTGGGACCGCCAGGACCACCAGATCAGCACCGGCGAGTGCCCGCTGTGGATCGACGGTCGCACCGATGGAGTCGGCCAAGCGAATATCCGGGTGGTAGCGGGAATTGACATGCTCGCCGTTGATCTGGTCGATGACCTGTTCGTCTCGACCCCAGATCGTCACATCCCCACCCGCATCGGCCAGCACCATCGCGAAGGCCGTTCCCCAAGAACCCGATCCCATGACCGCGATACGTGTCATCGCGCGCCCTTCGTCGTTTCGCTGTCGGCATCGGGGCGCACCTGACGCAGGAGGTCCTGGATGGCATCCATCAGTCGCGTCGAAGCGATCGCAAGCACCTCGGCAGTGAGTTCACGATCCCGCAGATCGTCGAGGTCCACCGGTGGTCCAACCGCGACGCGCATCAACTTGGTCGGTAGCAGGCGAAGCTCCTTGCGATAGGGGCCCATGACCTCCTGTGCCCCCCAATGCGCCATCGGGACCAGCGGCACGCCTGCGGTGAGCGCGATGCGAGCCGCGCCGTTCTTGGCGCGACCCGGCCATAGATCGGGGTCCTTGGTGATGGTCCCCTCGGGATAGACCACGACGCACTCACCACGCTGGGCGGCGGTCACCGCCGCCTCGACGGCGAGCGCGGCGTCGCGTGTGCCGCGCACCACGGGGATCTGGCCGGTGTCACGAAGGACCCAGCCGACGAAGGGAACGGTGAACAGCGAGTCCTTGGCCAGAAACCGAGGTGGTCGATCGTTGTCCCAGAGGATGTGCGAGATGATCAGCGGGTCGAACCAGGACAGGTGGTTGGTGGCCAGCACGATCCCCCGGTCTCCCGACAGATGCTGCGTACCGACCCAATCGCGACGGGTGAAGATCGTCAGGAACGGCTTCAGAATGAACACGGCGAGCCGGAAAGCCGGACCCAGCCGTCCGCGCCTACGCGCCCGCGTGCCCTGCATGCCCGTACACCCTCACAGTCCTCATCGTTGCGCTGCTGGATCGCTGCCCTGCCGGTCGATATCGAACCATCGCAGTCTGGCAGGTGAACAGCGGGTGCGTCCGAGGAACCACTCCCCCCGGTATCGCGCGCAACCCATCGCTCACGCCGAGGATGTGGGCCCGCATGCTTGGATGAGGGTGTGCTGGCAGGAGGTGAACCACCCACCGGGGGCTGGACCGTCATCATGCCCATCAAGCCCGTCGCCATCGCCAAATCCCGTCTCAGCGCCATCGCAGCACCCCAGCGCGAGCAACTGGCGCGGGCCTTCACCCGTGATGCCCTCGACGCGGTCCTGGCCAGTCCGCTCGTTGCCCATGTCATCGTGGTGGGAGACACCACGGAAGTGCCCGCCGATTCCCGGGTTCGGCCGTTGGTCGAACCACGGGCCGATCTCAGCCATGCCTTGGATATCGGATTGGACACCCTCGATCCCGAACAACCTGTCGCCATCGTCGTGTGCGATATCCCTGCACTGCGTCCTGCGGAGATCACGACCGCTTTGACCGAGGGCGGCAGATATCGATGGAGCATGATCTGTGATCGCAACGGCACCGGGACCACGATGCTCATGAGCCCTCGACAACGCGACCTCCAGCATCGATTCGGTCACCGATCCCGGGCCGCGCATGTCGCCATGGGAGCCGCGGATCTCGCCCACCTGCCAGTGCCGGGACTGCGCTGCGATGTCGATACCGAGGTGGATCTATGGGATGCCCACCGGATGGGTGTCGGTGAGAACACCCGTGCCCTGCTCGACCGATAACGTCATGGGCCGGAAAAACGACGATGGCCCGGGCAGGTACGCCCGGGCCATCGTCGTGCGGTTCGCGTGGAGCTTCTAGCGAGGCGCTGTCTTCTTGGCAGCGGTCTTCTTCGCCGGAGCCTTCTTGGCAGGAGCCTTCTTCGCCGGAGCCTTCTTCGCCGGAGCCTTCTTCGCGGCAGCCTTCTTCGCGGCAGCCTTCTTGGCAGGAGCCTTCTTCGCGGCAGCCTTCTTGGCCGGAGCCTTCTTCGCGGCAGCCTTCTTGGCCGGAGCCTTCTTCGCGGCAGCCTTCTTGGCCGGAGCCTTCTTCGCCGACTTCTTGGCGGTGCCCCCCGCGGCGCTCTTAACGCCGGAGACGATCGCCTTGAATTCCGCACCCGGGCGGAACTTCGGCAGTTTCGTGGCCTTGATCTTCACCGCTTCGCCGGTGCGCGGGTTGCGTCCGGTGCGCGCCGCTCGGGACTGGCGCTCGAAAACGCCGAAGCCGCTCAGGGCGACCTTGTCGCCGCGAGCGATGGACTTCTTGACCTCGTGGAGGAGCGTCTCGACGACCTCGGTGACGTCTTTCTTGCTCGCATCGAGCTGCGCTGCGACAGCGTCGATCAAATCCGCCTTATTCACTAGAGTCCTCTTTCGCACATGGATGGGATCGGTTCGGCCGGCGTGGCCGATGACCATCACCCTAGTGCTTGTCCGCCGTCACGCGAACCGCGCCACGCCGAGGCGAAAACCGTTGCCCGACCGAGGCAATCTGGCGAAATGCCAACCCCGGCCAGCCGCAGTTGCGAGTGCTAGCGGGTCGTGGGAAGGAAACTGTGGCGTTGGGATTCGAAGGCGGAAATGTCATCGGCGTAGCGCAGGGTGATTCCGATGTCATCCAAGCCCTCCATCAATCGCCAGCGAACGTAGCCGTCCACGTCGAAGGGTGCTGACTGATCGGCATAGGCGATCACCTGCTGATCGAGATCCACGGTGACCGGTAGCGACGGCTCAGCCTCGATCCGCGCCCACAGGTCCTCGACGACGGACTGATCGACCGCAGCGGTCAACAGACCGGCCTTACCGGAATTTCCACGGAAGATATCGGCGAATCGTGGTGCGATGACGACCTTGAATCCATAGTCCTGCAACGCCCAGACGGCATGTTCCCGTGATGATCCGGTTCCGAAATCGGGTCCGGCAACCAGAATCGTTGCGCCGTCGTACTGCGGCTGATTCAACACGAACTGCGGATCCGCCCGCCACCCCTTGAACAGTCCGTCCTCGAACCCGTGACGGGTGACGCGCTTGAGGTACTCGGCAGGAATGATCTGATCGGTGTCCACGTTGCTGCGTCGCAGTGGTACCGCAGTGCCGGTGTGAACGAGGAATTTGTCCATCTGCGCTGGTCGCCTTTCGGGGTTCGGGCTTGGGTTAGGACAGGTCTGCTGGGGCGGCGAGGTGACCCAGGACAGCCGTGGCCGCAGCGACTTCGGGTGACACCAGGTGGGTGCGTCCGCCAGGGCCTTGACGCCCCTCGAAGTTGCGGTTGGACGTCGATGCACTGCGCTGCCCCGGTTCCAATTTGTCGGGGTTCATCCCCAGGCACATCGAGCATCCTGCTTCGCGCCACTCCGCTCCTGCGGCGCGGAAGATCTCGTCGAGACCCTCCGAGTGCGCCTCCAGACGAACTCGAGCCGATCCGGGGACCACGAGCATCCGCACCCCGTCGGCGACCTTGCGGCCCCGAAGGATTCCGGCGACCGCCCGTAGATCCTCCAGCCGGCCGTTGGTGCAAGAACCGACGAAAACGGTATCGACGGTGATGTCCTTCAACGGTGTCCCCGGTGTGAGGTCCATGTACTCCAGGGCTCGTTCGATGGCGATGCGCTCGGTCTCATCGCGTGCATCCTCCGGTGCGGGGACGGACGCGCTGAGCGGGAGCCCCTGACCAGGGTTGGTTCCCCAGGTGACGAACGGGGATAGCGTGCTGGCGTCGATCACGACCTCCGTGTCGAAGACCGCGTCGTCATCCGTGGCCAGGCTGCGCCAGTACTCCACCGCCTCATCCCACTCGGCACCGCTCGGTGCATGCGGACGACCCTGGACGTAGTCGAAGGTCGTCTCGTCCGGGGCGATCATGCCCGCCCGCGCACCCGCCTCGATCGACATATTGCACAGCGTCATGCGGCCTTCCATCGACAGCGATCGGATCGCATCCCCGCGGTACTCGATCACGTGGCCCTGGCCGCCGCCGGTTCCGATCTTGGCGATCACCGCGAGGATGATGTCCTTGGCCGTCACGTCCGGGGGCAGATCACCCTCGACGGTGACCGCCATCGTCTTGAAGGGTTTCAGGGGCAGGGTCTGGGTCGCGAGGACATGCTCGACCTCACTGGTGCCGATGCCGAAGGCCAGTGCGCCGAAAGCCCCGTGCGTCGAGGTGTGGGAGTCACCGCACACGATGGTCATCCCCGGCTGGGTCAGCCCCAGCTGCGGGCCCACGACGTGAACGATGCCCTGCTCGACGCTGCCGAGTGGGAAGATCGGGATATCGAATTCCGCAGCGTTGGCTCGCAACGCATCGACCTGGGCACGGGAGACCGGATCCGCGATCGGCCTGTCGATGTCGATCGTAGGCACGTTGTGATCCTCGGTGGCCAACGTCAGATCGGTTCGCCGCACCGGTCGATCGGCTGAGCGCAGCCCGTCGAACGCCTGCGGGCTGGTCACCTCGTGTGTGAGGTGCAGATCGATGTACAGCAGATCGGGTTCCCCCTCGGCCCGCCGAACGACATGGTCATCCCAGACCTTCTGCGCCAGTGTGCGACCCATCGATTCCTCCCAGTGCCTGCATGCCGGTGTCTTCGAGCCGGGGTATTCCACCGTTGGCATGACCGACCCCCGCAGCATGATGCGCGGGGGTCGGTCAACCTGCCTCGCGTAGCCCCGACGGGATTCGAACCCGCGCTACCGCCTTGAGAGGGCGGCGTGCTAGGCCGCTACACAACGGGGCCGT
>CAJXYI010000022.1 GCA_913063435.1 uncultured Actinomycetales bacterium
GCGCGCAGGCGCGCAATCCAGGTGAGTCGATTCGGTGGTCCAGAGGTACTCGAGCTGCTGGAGGTCCCGGATCCCCAGCCGGCACCCGGATTGGAGGTGCTCGAGGTCGAAGCCGCCGGGGTGAACTTCGCCGATACACATGCGGCGGAGAACTCCTATCTGGCCGAGCAGACCCTGCCGTTCATCCCCGGGGGTGAGGTGATCGGTCGGTTGTCGGATGGTCGTCGCGTGTGTGGATTCGCGGCGACAGGGGGTTACGCCGAGAAAGCACTCGTCTCACCCGACGCGTGCTTCGAGGTTCCCGAGGGCATGTCGGCCACGGCTGCGCTGTCGCTGCTAGTTCAGGGATTGACCGCTTGGCACCTGATCAAGACATCGGCTTGCATGCAGCCGGGAGAAAGTGTCGTCGTGCATGCAGCATCGGGTGGCGTCGGCAGCCTGCTCGTCCCACTCGCCCGGCACTGGGATGCGGGGCGCATCATCGCTGTTGCCTCAACCCAGGAGAAGCGTGACCTCGCCGTCGAGCGGGGTGCGGATGTCGCGATCGATCCCGATCCCGTGGGTATGACCGCGGCGATTCGCGAAGCCAACGACGGTAAGCGTGTCGACATCG
The DNA here is from genome assembly GCA_913063435.1 of uncultured Actinomycetales bacterium. Lineage (GTDB taxonomy): Bacteria > Actinomycetota > Actinomycetes > S36-B12 > S36-B12 > M55B157. The sequence goes on from CAJXYI010000022.1 coordinate 614, forward strand.
TGTGGGACATGGTCGGTGGAGCGACGACGGATGCATCGTTAGCTGCACTGGGGCGATTCGGTCGGCTTGTGGTGTACGGCATGGCGTCACGTCAAGCGGCAACGCCGATCGTGCCGGCCGCACTCATGGCGAAGTCGCAGAGCGTTGTCGGATTCTGGTTGATCGATTGCATGCGTGATCCGGCCCGGATGATCGCCGGTCCGCTTGGTGAACTGATCGGTCTCGTGCAGTCAGGTGTGTTGCAGCCGCTGCCCGGTCACGCCTATTTGCTCACCGAAGCCCAACGAGCCCACGAGGATCTGCGCGCGCGTGCGACGACCGGCAAAGTCATTCTCACGCCCTAAGTGCAGGGATTTTCATCTTCAGTGACGGCTGACCAGTAGCGATCCGTCGACCTCGCGGACTTCAACGGTGACGCCGTAAGCCTCGCTGAGCACGGAGGCTGTCATCGTTTGCGTTACCGAGCCCGCTGCGAGCACACGACCGTCCTTCAACATGGTGACCTCATCGGCGAGATCTGCGACGCGGGTCAGATCATGACTGATGAGCACGATCGCATCCCCCGCGATACGGCGGCGCTGCACTGCGGCATCCAGATACGCCTGTCCCGCAAGATCCAATGTCGCGTCGGCTTCATCGAGCAGGAGTAGTGGCGCCCGCTGTGCCAGAACACGTGCGAGATGAACACGTGCTCGCTCCCCGCCGGAAAGCTCGGTGATGCGTCGGTCCACTAGGTGGCCGAGGTGGTTGGCAGATATCTCCTCGGTGATGATGGATTCATCATCACGCTGCTCAGGTTGACCCCGCCAAGCGAGTCTGCCCCACCGGATGACATCGGCAACCGAATAGGCGAACGCGACGGGAGTGTCCTGAGCAAGAAGTGACCGCAGACGGGCAGCATCACGCGCGGAGTAGTCCGACCAGGTCCGCGTCGGCTCGCCGTTGTCGACGATCTCTACCCGTCCGGATTCCACACCGAGTTCACCGGCGATGACGGTGAGCAGTGTGGACTTGCCCGAACCATTCGCTCCGATCAGGGTGTGAACCCGACCTGGTCGGACGTCGATGGACACGGCATCCAGGCGTGTTCGATCACCACTGCGCACGGTTGCATCGGTCACCCGCAGGAACAAGCTCATGCCCAGCCTCCCTGATTGGCACGGGTGCGCCGCAGCAGCAGCACGAAGATCGGCGCACCGATGATCGCAGTCACAACTCCGATGGGAAGCTCCACCGGGGATACGAGGGTGCGGGCGATGGTGTCGGCGAGAAGGAGCAGCAACGCACCTCCCAGGGCGCTGGCCGCGATGAGGCCCCCGTGTCGTGGGCCGATCAGTATGCGCATGGCATGGGGAACCACGAGGCCGACGAAGACGATGATGCCGACAACCGCCACGCCGGCTGCCACGGCGAGAACTGCAGCACCCAAGGCCCACCAGCGAACTGCGGCAACAGGGACTCCTGCAGCATGTGCGGCGCGTTCGCCGAGGGAGAGCACATCGAGTCGACTCGAGATGGTCAGGGCGACCACGACGGCGATGACAAGGGATGGTGCCACGATGACAACCGATGGCCATGTGGCGAGCGCGAGGCTTCCGGTTGTCCAGAACGTCGTCGTGCGCGCGCCGGCAGCATCCGATGCGGTGACGAAGACTCCTAATACTGCCGACGCGAAAGCGGTGACGGCGACTCCCGCGAGGACCAGCGTCACGACCTCGGTTCCGTCCCGGCCGCGGGCAATCCACACGACCACGGCCATCGCGATGACACCCCCGATGGTCGCGCCGATCCCGGCTAATACCGATCCGTAGGCTGCACCGATCGCGACCGCGACCACGGCACCGAGCGCAGCGCCGCCACTGACACCGACGATGCCGGGATCGGCTAGCGGGTTGCGCAGGACGCCTTGAAGGAGGGCACCGGAGACACCGAGGCCGGCACCGACGATGATCGCGAGAGCCATGCGCGGTGCACGGATGTCTCGAATGATCTCCACGGTCGTGTCTGCAGCCCCGATGAATAGCGTCGCGATCGCGAATCCGGCGAGTGCGATGGCAAGTCCGGATAGGACGAATGCCACGCGAACGGGAGAGGCTGTCACGGGGAGACCTGGGTGAGTGCCTCCCGGAGCTCTTCGATGAGTGCTGGGGTGCGCGGACCGAAGGACAGCAGAATCGCATCGTCGACCGCGATGATGCGTCGTTCCCTGCCGGCCGTGGTCTGTGCGACGCCGGGAAGCGCAACGAGCCCGTCGATGCCGTTGACCGACTCCAGGCCGTTCGTCATCACGATCAGCACATCAGGGTCCAACGTCGCGAGTGCTTCGGCGGTCAGCGGGATGAAGGCGTCGTAGCCGGCCTGTGCGCCGACGTCGATGCCTCCGGCTGCGGCGATGATCGAATCCGCCCCGGACCCTGCACCACCGAGGAGATAGATCCCGGCGGTGCCGCGCAGATAGAGGAAAGCAACGCGAGGTGCGTCGGCTTCAGGTGGGATGTCGGAGGGAAGTCCGTCGAGAAGCGGGCCCGGATCGACACCGACGGCTGCGGCAACGGCCTCGATCCGAGGTGCGATGTCGGAAAGCGTCCAGGCTTCGGGCACTTCGACGAGGGGCACACCCGAAGCAGCGATCTGATCGAGCGCCTCACTCGGCGTGGTGCGCGCATCGATGATCACCAGATCAGGTTCGAGATCGAGTACCCGCTCGGCGGACACGCTGTGGGCTGCGGTGACGATCGGCACCTGCGATAACGCGTCGACATCCGAAGTCTCGTCACGCCCCACGACGCGGTCACCGACACCGAGAGCCACGAGTGACTCACCCACTCCGGTGGCCAGGCTCACGATCCGCTGCGGACCTGCCCCGTCGGCGGTGGTGTCAAGCGGAACGATGGCGGGGAGGTCGGCAGCGGTGATCGAGACAGTTGTGGTCTCTTCAGTCGACTCGGTTGGCGTGGTCGGTGCAGACGTTCCGGGTTGGTTCACGGCGGTAGACGAGCAGGCGGCCAGCATCATGGCCGCGGCCACGGCGAGCACCACTCGACGCATATCGGCAGTGTCTCCCGATGGCACCGATTTTTCCCGACGCTCTGTCGGCATGATTCCGACACCGTGTCGGGCGAGGGTCGTGCAGCTGTTCCTAGCGTGTTCGCATGCGTAGAACAGTTGTGATTTCCGCCATTGCAAGTGGTCTCATCCTCGGTTCCGTTCCAGCGGTTGCCTCAGGCTCGACGGCGTCCACCGTCGTGCAACCGTCGACGGTTGCTGCCACCGAGGCGAGTGTGGTCAGCACGGCTCGAGCGAAGCGCAGCCCGAAGGTACGCAGAGGGCCTCAGGGGAATGTCCTGCGAGTCTCCAAAGTGCGCCGGCTGCCGTCCGGTGGAAGCTTCATCACGGTGCGTGGCCGTGGGTTCGATCCGCGGGTGGGCATCTACGTCGGGCTGTGCGTCAAGCCGCGACCGGGGCAGAAGCCATCCCCGTGCGGTGGGGGCGTCGATACCGACGGCAGCACCCGCGCATCGGCGTGGGTGTCCTCCAACCCGCCGTCCTACGGGGACAACCTCGCCACGAAGTACGGCCGGAATGGCCGTTTCAAGGTGCGGATCTATGTGAGTTCGAAGATCAGCAATTCCATCGATTGCCGCACCACTCGTTGCGCAATCACCACCCGCGCGGATCACACCAGGGCCAATGACCGCAGTTGGGATCTGGCCGTGCCCGTTCGATTCAAGCGATAAGGAGAGCAACAGATGCACCGAGGATTGATCGCGGTCCCGAGCGTGGCTGCGCTGGCTGCAGGCCTGCTGTGGGCGGCTCCGGCGCAGGCAGAGCCCGCCACGACGCAGGAATCGGCGGCCGTCACGAATGCCACCATGACCTGGCCGGTGAATGCATGCGCGTTCGATGTGAACCTGCCGGCCTGCACGAGTCTGACCGAGCGCCAGGCTCTCGTCGGTGACGTCACGCGGGGTGAAACCGGCTGGGTTTTCACCGGTGGTGACGGAGTGGTGACTGAGGCCGGTGACATGACGGTGTCATGGGATGCAGAAGTCCAGATCGGCAACACGACCCGTGGCAACTACACGATCACGTTCATCGACCCGGTTCTCACAGTGGATGCTGCAGGGGCGGGCGCCATCACGGCTGATGTCACCTCGCAGATCGGGGCCCAGACACCCGTGACCACAGCTGACGTCACCATCGTGGAGTTCACCGGAGCGAGCACGGATGCTGATTTCGAATCGACCCCGACGGAATTCGCAGCTTCCTTCATCGATGCGTTGAGCGGAGCGTCGGGTGCAGGATTCAGCCTCTCGTCGTGGTTCACCCCGACGGGATCGTCGCTCGATCCGCTGAAGGAACCGGGTGCGGTGGAGTTCGACCGTTGGGTCCCGACGTTGACGGTCACCCTGCCGAAGCGGTTCGATGAGCGGAATCCGCGAGTGAAAGCCAAGCGCTTCATGGTGTCGGTGACCGGGACCGGATTCGATCCCGCCGTGAAAGCGAATCCGGCTGTGCAGGGGATGTACCTAGTGTTCGGCACGAACCCGGCAACGACCGAGAACGGCTACACCAACATCGACGGCTATTTCCGTGCTCGCTACATGCCGATGGCTCCGGATGCGAACGGTGAATTCTCGAACAAGATCCAGGTTCGGGGCGTGTACACGAAGGATGGTGAGCGTTTCAATGGCCGCTTCGGGGAGCACCTCGGAGTGGCGACGTGGGCGGCACACCGACATGCCACGACCGAATGGGACGCGTTCACCAGGATCCGATTCCGTCGGTAGGGGATTGGCCGCGAGCGCGAGGTTCAGCGTGCGAGGTCGATGCCGCCGAGAGCGAATGCAACGGCGGCATCGACCTCGTCTTCGCCTGGGAGACCGGCTTCGATGCGGCGGGTGGCGGATTCGACGACGCCCCACACGTATCCGGCATGTCGATCCGGGCTCGGCACACCGAGATCGCGCAGCGCTTCATGAACCGGGCGGGCCAGATCTCGGTGCATGGCGGCGACCTGGGCGCGGCGAACGGGAGGAAGGGTTGCATCCCCGGCAGCGCGAACGAGGGCGTGGCGGCCATCGGCGACATAGGCCAGTGCCGAACGGATCCAGGTCTCCAGTCGGAGACGAGGATCGTCGATCCCGGAACAGCAATCACCCAGATGGTCCGCCCAGGCGGCCAGTTCATCGACGATGACGTCCGCGATCAGATCGGCCGCTGAGCGGTAGTACTCATACACCGCTGTTCGCGACAACCCGGCCCGCTCGGCGATCGCGGCCATGGTGACGGCGGAACTGCCTTCGCTGCGCATGAGATCAGCCGCAACATCGACCAGGGCGTCCCGGCGCATCTCACGATGCTCGGCCACCGAGGCAGCGGCGATCTTAGGCATGCCTTAGATGATGCCATGGAGGCGCGGGAGCCTCTCGCCGGAGCAGGTCAGGTTGGCGAATCTCACATCCACCGACGTGGGATGACGGTGTGGAGCGGGCTGTTTCAGGGCAGGGCCGGGGCGGGAATGGCCGCGAGGGAGGAGCGCAGCGATGCGAACCGTGGGGATTCTCCCACCGCCGACCATGCCGACCAGTCGTTGATCGCCTGCGCGACCTCGGACTTGGACCGGGCCACGAAGTTCCACCACATGAACAGCGGCTCCTCCCACGGGCTTCCACCCAGCAGGATCAGCCGTGCGGTGTCATCGGTGCGGATCGTCAGCTCCGCCGTTTCGGGTTCCCACTGGAGGAGTTGGCCTTCCGTGACGGGTGAGCGATTGATCGTGGCCGAACCACCGGCGCAGTACACCGCGTATTCGAAGGTTGGTTCCAGCGACCAGGTCGAGACGCCTTTGCGATGCGCGATGTCAACCCCTACGGCGGGATGCTCGATGTTCGCCGAACTCGAAGCGCCACCCCACGACCCGAGGAACACCGTGGCATCAGCCGTACCGGATGCCACGGTGGGCAGATCGGCGTGATGGGCGAAGCCCGGAGTCCCGTCACGGGTCGTCTCTGGTTGGGCCAGCCACAGTTGAACTCCATGCAGGGTCTGCGACCTGACCCGATCTGCCTGCTCGGCGTGGACGATCCCGTGCCCTGCGGTCATCAGGTTCAACTCACCGGGTCGGATGAGTTGATCGCTGCCGAGTGAGTCGGTGTGCACGACGGCACCGTCGAACAGCCAGGTCGCGGTGTGCAATCCGATGTGAGGGTGCGGCCCGACATCCAAGCCCTGCGTCGGCGTGATGAGCTCCGGGCCCATGTGATCGGCGAAGCACCACGGTCCGACTGTCCGCAGACTCCGCTGGGGGAGCGCACGGCGAATCTGCAGTCCGCCGACTTCGGCGACGCGCGCGGTCAACGTGCGCATGAGCCCGTACCGTTCGACGTGGCGTCAGGCGTCGGGGGTCGCGTCGTTCACCGCTGCGTGAGGCGTGGCGTGCTCCGCGGGGATCGAGCCGAGGCGACCGGCCTGGTAATCCTCGAAGGCCTGCATGAGTTCCGCACGCGTGTTCATCACGAACGGTCCGTAGGCTGCAACAGGTTCGCGGATCGGTTGCCCGCCGAGGATGAACACGTCGAGGCCGCTCAGGCGCGACTCCTGGATCGGGTCGGCGGCGATGGTGATCGTGTCACCTTCGCCGAGCACCGCGAGTTGTCCACTCTTCAATGGGCGACGTCCCTCGGCTGAACCGACCGAACCATTGCCGGAGAGCGAATACACCAGCGCATTGAAGTCCGGTCGCCACGGCAGCGTGATCTCAGCGCCGGGAGAGATCGTCGCGTGGATGAGGGTGATAGGGGTGTAGGTCGAACCCGGACCGGAGTGACCGGCCAGGTCACCGGCAATCACCCTGAGCAGCGAACCGCCGTCGTCGGAGGACAGGAGAGCGACCTCACCGGAGCGCAGGTCCTGGTAGCGCGGCTGTGCCATCTTCTGTGCCTTGGGCAGGTTCACCCACAGCTGGATTCCATGGAACAACCCACCGCTGACCACGAGATGCTCCGGTGGCTTCTCGATATGCAAGATTCCGGAACCGGCGGTCATCCACTGGGTGTCCCCGTTGGTGATCTCACCTCCGCCGCCGTGGGAGTCAGCATGCTCGAAGATGCCGTCGATGATGTACGTCACGGTCTCGAAGCCTCGGTGGGGATGCCACGGGGTGCCCTTCGGTTCGCCCGGTGCGTATTCGACCTCGCCCATCTGATCCATGTGGATGAAGGGATCCAGCGCGCGAAGGTCGACTCCGGCGAAGGCGCGGCGCACGGGGAACCCCTCACCCTCGAAGCCCGAGGGCGCGGTGGTGAGGGAGACGACCGGGCGGCCGCGCAGGGTCGGATCGACTGCGGGTACGCGCGGCAGACTCAGCGGATTGTCCACGGTGATGGCGGGCATGGCGCCTCCCAAGGCTCAGAAACTAGTTGATGGTTCAACTATATAGGGGCGCCTGCGCCCACGCAACTCAGTCGGCCACAAGGCTATTCCTGGGCGTGACCTCGAGCTGAATACCGACGAGGATCCCGGATTCATCCCGAACGGGCTTCGTCGTGAAGTGCAGGTGGGCCGTAGCGGTGAGACCTTGCAGGAGTTCGGCGATGAACTCTCCCTCGCATCTGTGGCGATCGACACCGAGTACCTCGGCCAGTCGTGGGTCGATATCGGCAACGGTGAGGTCGGGAGCTAGCCGGACCTGGTAGCTCCCATCCGGCTGATCGGGATGCGAATCAAACTCGGGACGGGGCTCGAATCGATAGCCGACCCCCCGGACGGTGTGGATGTAGCGGGGATGGCTACCTGACTCGCCGAGTTTGCGGCGTAGCCGGCTGATGTGAGTCTCGATGACGTGGTCGGCATCGAAGTACTGCGATGACCACACGAATTGGAACAGCTGACGTGCGGTGAATACCTGGCGGGGATGCGTGGCCATGATGACCAGTAGGTCGAATTCGGTCTTGGTGACGTCGACGACGTCCCCATGGAGGATGACTTCTCGAGACCGCGCATTGATCACCAGATCCCCGGTGGCGATGACGTGATCCGACGATGTGCTGGTGGAAACAGGCCTGTGCTGGCGAATACTGCTTGTTGTCGACCAGGACGTTCGTAGCGTATTCATGTCTCTCCCCTCGGTATCGCGAGGCCGTCCCCCCCGCAGTCGGTCGAGTGGAAAAGAGTCTGTCGATACAGCGTGGTTGTGTCCCGCATTGACATCCCGACAAACGCTCACGATTCATTCACAGCGGACTCACGAAAGCCATGTCGTGCCGGAGGGGGTGTATCGGCTATTCGCCAGAGGGCCGCTGAATTGGATACGGTCGGATGTACTGAGAGTTCAGGCTGGGTTGTAACGAGATCGTGAAGACAGATGAGAGGTGATCGCTCGTGGTGAGCGACGAGTTCAGGTTCGACCCGATCTTCAGCCAGAAGGCTGAGATCCAGGCGAAGGACGGCATCGCTTTCCCGGATGAGCAGATCCTGCCGCCGACGGCCTACCAGATCGTGCACGACGAGATCATGCTGGACGGTAACGCCCGATTGAATCTCGCAACATTCGTCGGCACCTGGATGGGTGATTACGCCGACCGCCTGTATGCGGAATCCTTCGACAAGAACATGATCGATAAGGATGAATATCCGCAGACGGCTGCGATCGAGGAGCGATGCTGGCGCATGCTGGCCGATCTGTGGCACACCGACCCTCAGGGTGCCATCGGCACGTCCACGATCGGCTCCTCGGAAGCCTGCATGCTCGGTGGGCTGGCGCTGAAGCGTCGATGGCAACTCGCTCGTCGGGCAGCGGGCAAGGACACCTCGAAACCCAATCTGGTGATGAGTTCCGCCGTGCAGGTCGTCTGGGAGAAGTTCTGCAACTACTGGGATATCGAGCCACGATACGTTCCGGTGACCGATGAGCATCCCTGTCTGGACGGCACCGATCTCGGTGACTACATCGACGAGTCCACCATCGGTGTCGTGGCCATCATGGGAGTGACGTACACCGGTGTGTATGAGCCGGTCGCGAAGATCGCGGCGGCCCTGGATGAGGTCCAGGCCAAGACCGGTCTGGATATTCCCATCCATGTGGACGGTGCATCGGGGGGAATGGTCGCGCCTTTCCTGCAACCGGAGATCGAATGGGATTTCCGGGTGCCTCGCGTGCATTCGATATCCACATCCGGTCACAAATACGGACTCGTGTACCCCGGCGTCGGTTGGGTCGTGTGGGCCAAAGAGGAATATCTGCCCGAGGACCTGATCTTCAAAGTTTCCTACCTCGGCGGGGAGATGCCGACGCTCGCGCTGAATTTTTCGCGACCGGGTGCGCAGGTCGTACTGCAGTACTTCACCTTCCTTCGCATGGGACGTGACGGGTACCGGCGAGTGCATGAAGCTAGCCGTTCGGTGGCCCATAGCATCGCTTCTGCGGTCGGGGATATGCCCGAGTTCGAGGTCATCGCCGACGGCAGCGATATTCCGGTCGTTGCCTGGCGCTTCTCCGATGGCGTGACCAAACCGTGGACGCTGTTCGACCTGTCTGATCGACTGCGCGCCAAAGGTTGGCAAGTTCCCAGTTATCCGCTGCCGGACAACCTCTCGGATCGGACAGTTCAGCGTGTGGTCGTGCGCAACGGGTTAGGCGAGGAGCTCGCCACCTCGCTCATCGATGACATCCGCACTGAGGTGGCCGCCTTGAACAAGTTGGCTGAGCCACTACCGTTCCCGGCGAAATCCGGCTATCACCACTGACGGTTCCTACGCATCGAGGATGCGTTGCATCAGGATTTCGGCGAACCACGGCTCGAGATCATTGGCGATATGCACACCGTCTGGCCTGATCGGGATGCCATCGATTTCCTCGACCCCGCACGGCGCACCGCCGGGGCAGAGCACGTCGTCGACGGAAATCAGATTGACTCTGGGCAGTTCCGCTGCGACCCGGGAATACACCGATCTCAGCCAGGTGAAGGATTCGATCTGGGTGGAGCCCGCCGCGCAGTTGGCAGATTCGGGTTCTCGGGCACACAGACCTATCGTGGCCTGCGCCTTGGGCGCCGGTTGCACGATGAGCAGGTTCGCGCCACCGGCGGTCAATCGCTGCGCAGAATCCCAGATGGCGTCCTCCATGACCCGACGGTGCTGTGGAGTCCCATTGAAGATCGGTTCGCCATCGTCTGATCGGATTCCGAATCGCTCCCGGTTCGAGTACCAGACCACCGTGTCGGGGGAGTGCTCGACGAGCGCGGCATCTTGGAGCGCTGTGGTGTCGGTGCATCGGCGAGACCAGGTGAAGGGCGAACCGTCGGGTTCGATTTGGAATAGTCCGACCACCGAGCAGCCACCGAAGGCGAGCGGGATGATCTGGGCGTCTGCAGCCGCGGCTGCCTCACCGAGAGCCGGCATGACCTCTTGAGGAACCGAGTCGCCGACGATGAGCAAGGTTGGGCCATCGGTCGATGTGCTGCCCAGGAGATGATCTGCTGCTGCAACACGCGATGCAGGCGAAGCCTCAGCGGTGTCAGCGGATGTGGACGAGGTGGCCGCGACAAGCAGTGTGGCGGTGACAGCCATCGATGTCGGCACGGCCCACCACCAGGTTCGAGCATCGATTTTCAGGTGTTGCCAGCCACCGTGGCGGATCGGCTTCTCGATCGCGTAAAACGACACGACTGCGGCGGCGAACATCGCCATCAGTCGGAGACCATCGAGAGCGAGACCCTCGAGCGAGGTGGTCGCGGGGGTGAGCCAGACGATCATGGGCCAGTGCCATAGGTACAGGCCGTAGGAGATCACCCCGATCCAGCGCAGCACCGGGTTGCCGAGGATCGCACCACCATCGGGTCGGTGGCGCACGAGAGCGACGATGAGTATCGCAACCATCACGCTGAACAGGACTGAACCGCCGTGATAGTAGGCAAGGCCCTGCGGGGAGAGAAGCACCATGCTGGCGCCGATGACAATGGCGCTCACCGTGATGGTCCCCGCGGTTGTTCGCGGAGATGGCTGGCGATGCTGGCCGCGGCGTGGGCGATCGATGAGTAGCGCGGCCAGTGCGCCGATCATCAACTCGTGAACTCGGGTGAAGGTCCCCAGGTATGCGTCGTTCAGAGCACCAGATGAGGCGGTCATCCACATCAGCACGGCCGACGTGGTGGCGATTGCGAGGGAACCACCGATCAACCAGGACCGATGCCGGCGCGCCAGGAAGACGAGGACGACAACCGGCCAGACGAGATAGAACTGCTCCTCGATGGCCAGTGTCCAGGTGTGCTGGAGCGGAGAGGGATCGGTGAAGGCCTCGAAATACGTCCTGTCTTCGGCGATGAATACCCAATTCGAGACATAGAACACCGCACCTAGACCCTGGGACTGCAGATTCGTGATCTGTTCCGGCAGGGCGACGAACGCCGCCCATGCGCTCACTGCGAGAAGCAGCAGGGTGAGTGCGGGTAGCAACCGGCGGGTTCGACGAAGATAGAAGACGGCTAGGTCGCTGCGCAGCGACCTAGCCTGAGCGAAGCGGTGACGGGATGTCTTGAGCAGGATCGCGGTGATGAGGAATCCCGAGAGTACGAAGAACAGGTCGACACCGAGGAACCCGCCACCGATGAGCGGCCAGTCGAGGTGGTAGGCGATGACGGCAAGTACGGCGACTGCACGCAGTCCATCGAGTGCCGGGACGTATTGCAGCCCCGCCGGGTCCTTCGTCGACGACGGTGCCGCAGACTGATGCGGCACGGATTGAGGTGACCTGGATCTCATCAACAGTCTCATCGGGTCGAGGTCAGGTGTGCATGATCAGGCTACGTTCCATCTGTGAGGAGCGAGCGCAGCGAAACGCTGTTGACCGGTCATTGTGACCCGGTCGTGTTCCCCTGGTACGTATCTAGACTCGAGCTGTGCGCTCGGAAGGATTGACGGCTGAGAAAGCCAAGGAACTTCTGCGAGAACACGGACCCAATCGCCTCGCCGAACGGCGTCGCACGTCAGCACTGAGGCGTCTGGTCTTCCAATTCAGCAATCCGTTGATCGTCGTGCTGGTCATCGCCGGAATCGTGACGGCGTTAATCGGCGATTATCTGGATTCCGGCGTTATCTTCGCGGTCGTTGTCATCAATGCACTCATCGGCTGGATTCAGGAGGGCCGTGCCCAACAGGCTCTGGAGTCCGTGCGCGCTCTTCTCGTGGCGACTTCCACCGTGATTCGAGACGGGCATCGAGAAGTGATCGACGCGGCCGAGATCGTTCCGGGGGATCTGGTCGTGCTGAGCGCAGGTGATCGAGTGCCGGCCGACATCGAGCTCCAAAGATCCCACGCCCTGCGGATTGAAGAGTCGGTCCTGACCGGGGAATCAGTTCCGGTCGACAAGTCCGCGGAGGCAGATGCGCAGGCGTATGCCGGAACACTGGTGGTGTCGGGATCCGGCACCGGGCTGGTCAGTGCCACCGGTGAAGACACGCGCATGGGTCACATCGGCAGTCTCATCAGTGAAACGGATTCGTTGGAGACCCCACTGACGAAGATGCTCGACCGGTTCTCCTGGCAGATCAGTGCGGTGATCGTCGCCGTTGGTGCTGCGGCCTGGTGTTTCGCGGTGTTCCTCCGGGAGTACCCTCCGATCGAAGCGTTCCTGGCCGTCATCGGCTTGGCAGTCGCAGCGATCCCCGAGGGATTGCCGGCGATCATCAGCATTGTTCTCGCGATCGGCACTCGAGCGATGGCGCACCAGCGTGTGATCGTGCGTCGGCTACCGGCGGTCGAGACTTTGGGTTCGGTCGGGGTGATTTGCACGGACAAGACCGGAACGCTCACGCGCAATGAAATGACGGTGGTGCGACTGCTGCTGCCGGAGGGGGACCTCGAGGTGAGTGGGGTCGGCTACGCGCCAGAGGGATCGATCAGCCGGAATGGATCACCTTTGCGGGAGGAATTCCAGTCTCGGGTCTTCGACCTCGTCATGGTGGGGGTGCTGTGCAATGACGCTCACCTGAGTGAGCGAGAAGGTGAGTGGTCGATCATCGGAGACCCCACGGAGGGGGCGCTGCTTCCTCTGGCATATAAGGCGAACGTCGATGTCGAACAGGTCCTTGATGAATGGGAGCTGGTCGATGAGGTGCCTTTCGATCCGCGGTTTCGGTACATGGCGATGCTGCGACGCCATCACGACGGCCGGGTGCGCGTGTTCTGCAAGGGCGCGCCCGAAGTCATCATGGAGTTGACAGGCGAATCAGACGCGCAGTGGCGGGAACGGACTCATCACGCCGCGCTGGAGGGCCAACGAGTCTTAGCGCTGGCACAGGCTGACGTTCCGCAGGGCGCGCGAGAACTCAGGATGGACGACATGTCGGGGAGCATGCGCCTCGTGGGGATGGTGGCGCTGTTGGATCCGCCGCGACCGGAGGCGCAAGACGCGATCAAGTCGTGCCAGGACGCGGGAATTCGGGTCATCATGATCACCGGGGATCATGAGGTCACCGCGGCGGCGATCGGCCGCTCCCTGGGGCTATCTGCCGAGGAATCGATTTCCGGTGAAGCCATCGAGCAGGCAGGCGATCAGCGCCTAGTCGAGCTGCTTCAGCGCAGCGATGTGATCGCTCGGGCTAGCCCGGAAGTGAAAATGCGGGTCATCAGCTCTCTTCAAGATCGCGGTTTATCAGTTGCGATGACCGGAGACGGAGTCAATGACGCCCCGGCATTGCAGCGAGCGGATATCGGTGTCGCCATGGGCCAGCGGGGAACCGAGGCAGCGCGGGACAGCTCAGACATCATCTTGACCGATGATAATTTCGCCACTATCTCGGCGGCAGTCCGGCAGGGCCGCATCGTCTACGACAACATCGTGAAATCCCTGCAGTTCATTCTCCCGACCAACGGGGGCGAAGCGGGCCTGATTCTGTTGGCTTTGGCCTTGGGAATCACGCTCCCGGTCACTGTCGGTCAGATTCTGTGGGTGAACCTCGTCACCACCGTGACCTTGGCGCTGGCTTTCGCTTTCGAGCCAGGTGACCCGGAATTGATGACTCGGCCACCACGTCCGAAATCGCAGGGGATCCTCGATCGGAGCATGGTTTATCGCATTCTCTTCGTGAGCCTCCTGCTCGTTGGTACTGCGTTGCTCGCCTTCGAAATCGGACTGCGATGGTACGGATCAGTCGATGTCGCCAGGACTATGGCTGTCACGATGATCGTCCTCGCCGAGGTTGTGTACGTGTTCAATGTGCGCAGGCTGCACGCATCGTCCTTGAACCGACAGGTGTTCACGGAGAACCGAGTGGCTCTTGCTGCGATCGGAGCCCTCGCTGTCTTGCAGTTGGGATTCATCTATGCGCCGTTCATGCAGTTAGCCTTCTCGACGGCACCTTTGAGACCCGCAGCGTGGGGCTTGCTTCTGGGATTGGCTGTAGCGATCTTCCTCATTGTCGAGATGTTCAAAGCGTTGACCCGAAAGCGTGAGAGGGTGTCATCGTGATGCCCATCATCGGCTTTCTCGGAGTCGGGACAGTTTCCACCGCCGTCATCCACGCTCTGTGCGCTGCAGATGATTTCGAAGCCCGAATCGTTCTATCACCACGGTCGACGCACCGCAGCGAGGAACTCGCCGTGAGGTATGGCCAGTGCACGCGCCTGGGTTCGAACCAGGAGGTGGTGGATGCGGCCGATATCGTCGTCCTCGCGATGCGCCCACAGCAGATGGATGAGGCACTATCGGGGTTGTCGTTTCGTAAGGAGCAGGTGATCGCAAGCTTCATCGCCGGGTCACCTCCATCGACGATCGCAGAGCTGGTGTCACCGGCGAAGAAGATCGCTCAACTCATCCCGCTTCCTGCGATCGAATATGGCAGGGGGCCCCTGTTGATCTGTCCTGAGATTCCTGAGGTCATCAACGTCTTCGGATCACTAGGGGATGTCATCACCAGCGACGATGAAACGCAGATCCGGGTATTCAGCGTCGCCTCAGCCTTCATGTCCACCTACTACGAGATGCAGAACACGGTCATCGAGTGGATGACCTCGCGCGGAATAGATGAATCCACGGCGGCGCGCTACGTGCTGTCGGAACTGGAGGGCCTGGCGACCGTGGGCAGGGTCACGCCGGTCGATCGCCTCGCCGATCTGCCCGCTGAGCACCAGACCAAAGGTGGGCTCAATGAGCGGGTACGCGACCACATGATCTCCGCCGGGGCCTTCGCGGCTCTTCGAGCAGCCCTCGATGATGTGTATGACAACGCCCGATTGCGCTCGCCCGAGGCCGAGGCGGAATGAGCCGGGACTGATCAGGCAGATTCCGGGCTGAACCCCTTGCCAGACTGCTTTACATCCGGGTACTTTTTGTCAAAGACCGACAAGGGGGTGCCCGATGCAGTCCACCTGGCACGATCGCAAGCGCTATCTGTGGCTGTTCGCCCTGGCGATGCCGCTACTGCCCTTCGCCGCCGTCGGGCTGCATGCGGCGACCGGTCTGGCGGTGTGGCTGTGGCTGGGTCCCATCGTCATCCTCGGCCTCGTTCCACTCATCGACTGGACCGTCGGACGTGATCCGTCGAGTGCGCCCGACGATGCGATCGAAGCTCTGGAGGCCGACCGTTACTACCGCTGGTTGACCTATCTGTTCCTGCCGGTCCAGTACGCCGGATTCGTGCTCGCGCTGTGGTACATCGCACGCGGTGGGCTGAGCATCGCCGAGAGTGTCGGTCTGTCGGTCACGGTCGGGTTCATCGGTGGTCTCGGCATCAATACCGCACATGAACTCGGACATAAGCGCGAGTCGCACGAGCGGTGGCTCAGCAAGATCGCCCTCGCCCAATGCGCCTACGGGCACTTCTACATCGAACACAACCGCGGGCATCACGTGCGAGTAGCCACGCCTGAGGATCCCGCGTCCTCGCGGGTGGGGGAGAGTTTCTATGCCTTCTGGCCGCGCACGGTGTTCGGATCTTTGCGCAGTGCCTGGAACCTGGAGAAGCGGCGCTATGCCCGCCGTAAGCAGCACCCTTGGCGAGTGGGCAACGATGTGTTGAACGCCTTCGCGATGACACTGGTCATCTGGGTCGCGCTCGTGATCTGGCTCGGACCGGTGATCTTGCCGTACATCGTGCTGCAGGCCGTCGTTGGTTTCACCCTGCTGGAGGCCGTCAACTATCTGGAGCATTACGGCCTGCTGCGCCAGAAGGTCCACCACGGGGATCGGGAGCGCTACGAACGCGTCGAGCCGCGCCACAGTTGGAACTCCAATAACGTCGCGACCAATGTTCTGCTCTATCACCTGCAGCGGCACAGTGATCATCACGCCAATCCCACCCGGCGCTACCAGGCACTCCAGGATGATGAGGAAGCGCCCGTGCTGCCTACCGGATACGCCGGAATGATCCTGCTGTCGCTCGTCCCGCCACTGTGGCGACGCGTGATGGACGCCCGAGTGCTGGAGCACTATGCCGGGGACATAACACTTGCGAACATCGCCCCGCGTAAACGTGAGCGGATGCTCGCCCGCTACTCGACAGCGACCTCAGATGACGCAGGGATAGTCGTCGAGTCGACCGTTGCGGCAGTGGCCGCAGACCGGGTCCGCATCGCTCGCTGTCCCGGATGCGGCTATACCTATGACGAGGCGATCGGCGATGCCCGCGAGGGTTTCCCAGCCGGCACTGCCTGGGCATCGGTCCCCGACTCGTGGTGCTGCCCGGACTGCGGGGTTCGCGACAAGGTCGACTTCATCCCCGTCGAGGTCGTCGACGCGTGACCTATCGCGGCGTCGAGACTGCGGGTGCGACCACTCGCGAACGGATCATCACTGCTGCGGCTCAGTTGACCGCGGAGTCGGGATGGTCCAACGTCACCATGTCCTCAGTGGCGCAGCGGGTCGGAGTGAGCCGCCAGACGGTGTACAACGAGTTCGGAACCCGGGCTGATCTCGCCGAATCCATGGTGCTCGCGGAGTTATCGGCCTTCTTGGAAGAGGTCGATGCGGGGTTCCTCGCGCATCCGGACGACCTGGTGGCGGGCCTGACCGCTGCAGCTCGCGGAGTGTTGGATCTGGCGGCAACGAATCCGCTGCTCGCGGCGATCGTGACGGCCACCCATGGAGCTGAGACCGAACTCCTCCCGCTGCTCACTACCCGCGCCGATGCGGTGATAGCTGCCGCTCACAGCACGGTGGCCGCCCACGTGCGCACCTACGCCGTGGCGCCGGATGCTCCGGTCGATGCTGTTGTCGATGTCATCGTTCGCTCTGTGCTCAGCCACGTAATGCAGCCAGGAGATGCACCCATCGAGGAGGCTGTCGCCTGGGTGGCGTCATCTCTTTCGGCGCACTGACCACGCCACCGCGATGAATGACGCCAGCACCACGGCGGCCGCGATGGTGAGTGCCAGCAGCCAGGGGAACCCGTGGGAATTCGCGGAAGCATCGAACGCATCGGGGATGGTCACCGTGGAACCGTCGATGACCAAGGCGATGGACATCGATGCTCCGGGTGCGAGGTCGAGGGATCGGAACGTCGTCTCGACATCGCCGATCCGATCGGTGCAGACCGGAATCGATCGGCCATCGACGAAGCAGGCGGCAGCCAGTGCGGCACCGGGGGTTCCCACCTCGACCCGGGCCTGGGCTATGGAGAGATCAGGCAGCGGGCCGATCACCTCGGCGAAGATCTCCGCGTCACCGGCAGTGAGACCGAGCGGGTTGTCATCTGCGAGTTCCGCCTCGGCGAAAGCCCGAAATGCTCCGGTGATCGTGTAGGTCGCGGTGATCCGTGGTGGATCGGAATCGAATTGGTCGATCCGTACGTCGCGTGACGGGAGCCGGTCAGGCTGGTTGGGGATATTCCAGATCGCCATCCGGGTCGTGAAGTCATCGGGCACGACCGATCCTGGAGCGAAGGTGACCGACTCGGTGACCGTCATCGACCCGTCGGTTTCGATATCCGCCTCGATCACATAGTTGTCGATCCGCCCAGCAGCGGGTGAGTCTTCGGCTCGTACGAGGGAGGATCCGGAGGCGCCGAGGATCGCGGCGGCAAGCCCGACCACCGAAGCCTTCGCGTATGCGTGCACAACCACAGTGTGACGGTCGGCATAGTCGGATTCGCGTGAGGTGGTTGCCGCACCCGTGGCGCTGTGGAAGGTTGGAGTTCATGTCGGCGGGAACGATCACGGCCGCTGAGCGCCGACGTAGTCGAAATTCGGTGATCTACGGCTCCGCCGGCACGGTCGTGGAGTGGTTCGACTACGGGCTGTACCTCTATCTGGTGCCTGTCGTCGCGCCGCTGATCTTTCCCACCGATGATCAACTCACTGCGATCATCGCAAGCCTCGGTGTCTTCGCGGCAGGGTCGCTGCTGCGTATCGCCGGTGGCGCGTTCTTCGGCAGTATCGGTGACCGACTCGGTCGCAAGAAGGCGCTCGTGCTGAGCATCCTGATGATGACGGTTCCGATGGGTCTTACGGCATTCCTGCCCACGTATGCCCAGATCGGGATCGCTGCCACGATCTTGTTCACGGTGATGCGGATGCTGCAGGGATTCTCCGCCGGTGGTGAGTATTCGGGAACGGTCGTCCAATTGGTCGAGCAGGCGCCGGCTGCACGCCGTGGCTTCATCGCCTCCACGGCGGTGTTCACCTCAGGGATCGGCGTGCTTCTCGCTTCGGGACTCGTGGCACTGATGACCACGGTGCTGAGCGAGCAGGACATGGCCAGTTGGGGATGGCGAATCTGCTACCTCGTCGGTGGAGCGCTCGGCCTCTTCGCTCTCGTCATGCGCAGCCGCATGGAGGAGACGCAAGCCTTCGAGTCCGAAGAGGAAGCCGGCACGGTGCCTGATAAGCCATTGCGATACGCGCTGCGCCACCTGCCCGGCCCTGTTCTCATGGCGGCGTTCCTCGCAGGCTTCGGTGGGATTCTCTACTACGTCGTGCTCGGCTTCGTGCCCACGATCTTGGACACCTACTCCGAGATCCAAAGCGACACCGCGCTGTGGGTGACGACGGGAATGACGATCGTGTACGCGTTCGCAACCCCATTCTTCGGCCTGCTATCCGACCGCCTAGGACGAAAACCTGTGATGATCGGCGCGACGATCGGATTCGTACTGCTGAGTTTTCCGCTGCTGTGGTTGATGACCTATGAGCCACTGTGGATCGTGATCCTGGCGGGGCTCGGGCTGCTCACCCTTCTCATGCTCTACGGCGGTCCCGTCGTGGCTGCGATCGGTGAGCAATTCCCCTCGCGCGCCCGCTACTCAGCACTGGCCACCGGCTACAACCTCGGCACCGCTGTCCTCGGGGGCTTCGCGCCGATGGTCGCCGCATGGTTGATCAGTGTTTTCGATTCACCGGTCGCGCCTGCAGGACTGCTCGTAGTGGCATCGCTGGTGGCGCTGCCCCTGCTGTGGCGACTGCGCGAGACCCGGGGAATCACGCTGGCGGAGATGGACCAGATCGCGAGGCAAGGTGAGCCGGTACCGTAAGCCTCTTCCGGTGGGGTTCCACCGACCTAGGAGAGGATGCGTGACCATATGGCCGGGCCGTTGACGGGTCGCGATTTCGTCAAGGAGATCGACTTCTCCGCAGATGAACTCCGATACCTGCTCGACCTATCGGCTGAACTCAAGGCCGAGCGTGCAGCCGGGAGAGAGCGGCAGCGCCTGATCGGCAAGGTCATCGCGTTGATCTTCGAGAAGGCATCCACCCGGACGCGGTGTGCATTCGAGGTCGCCGCGTATCACCAGGGCGCTCAGGTGACCTACCTCGATCCGTCGGGATCCCATATCGGTGCGAAGGAATCTGCGGCGGATACCGCGGCGGTGTTGAGTCGGATGTACGACGCGATCGAATACCGCGGATACGGACAGGAGATCGTCGAGGAACTTGCCCGTCACAGTGATGTTCCCGTCTACAACGGATTGACAGACGAATGGCACCCCACGCAGATGCTGGCCGATTTCCTGACGATGACAGAGCACTCGGAAAAGCCGGTCGATCAGACTGCGTACGCGTATCTCGGCGATGCTCGCAGCAACATGGGCAACTCACTACTCGTGATGGGTGCGCTCATGGGATCTGATGTGCGAATCTGTGCTCCCCGTGCACTCTGGCCGACCGATGATGTTCGCCAGATCGCGCAGGAGCACGCCGAGGAATCCGGTGCGCGTCTTCTCCTGACCGAGGATCCGGTCGAAGCGCTGCCCGGTGCAGACTTCGTCGAGACGGATGTGTGGGTGTCGATGGGAGAGCCGGCTGAGGTCTGGGCGCAGCGTATCGAGTTGCTTCGGCCCTACCGCGTCGATGCGGCGATGATGGAACTCACCGGCAATCCGAATGCGAAGTTCCTGCACTGCCTGCCGGCTTTCCACGACATGGGCACCGAGGTCGGGCAGCGCATCGCGGCTGAAACCGGGCTCGTCGATGGCCTCGAGGTCACCCACGAGGTGTTCGCGTCGCCGGCGAGCGTGGTGTTCGACGAGGCGGAGAATCGCCTGCACACCATCAAGGCCGTCATGGTCGCCACCATCGGGGACGAGTGATTCCGGCAAGCGCTACCTCGTAGGATCGGGTCCGACCCCGGACCGAGAGGACCGTCGTGACCGAGCCCCTGTCGTTGGCCAGTGGTTTCCCCCTTGCCACGAGAGATGACTGGCTGGCGCAGGTGCGCCGGGTCCTGCTGAAGGGGCGACCGGAGGCAACAGACGACGAGTTCGCGCAGGCCTTCGCCAAGAGATTGGTAACCCGTACCGACGATGGCCTGGACATCCAGCCTCTCTACACCGCCGAGGATGCGCCGACGATCGCTCTGGCCCCGGGGCAGGCACCGTTCATCCGATCGACCCACGAGACGGCTCTGCCGTGGGAAATCCGCCAGCGCGTGTGGCCCGCGATCGAGGACTCCCGAGCTGTCGGGGAGTTGGAGTCAGGAGCGACCGGCGTGCTCGTCGATATGAGTGAAGGCGTGGCACTCTCGCAAGCACTTGACGGCGTGTTGCTCGACCTAGCCCCGGTGTCGCTCTCGGGTGCGACACTCGACCAGGCTGGTGAGTTGCTCGGTATCTGGGATTCGGCCGATGTCGGCACACAGGAGCGACGCGGCAGTCTCGGCATCGATCCGCTCGGCGACTGGGCGCGCAGCGGTGGTGATTTCGATCTCGACGAACGTGTGGCTGCGCTCGCGGCACTGGTCGAACACGCACACGATGCGGCTCCACATGCGCGAGCGGTTCTCGTCGACGGCACGGTGTGGCACGACGGGGGCGCCACCGATGCACAGGAGTTGGCGTGGACGATCGCCGCGGGACTGTGGATCACCCGGGGGCTCGTCGCCAACGGTGTCGATCTCGCCACCGCGGTGCGTTCGATCGAGTTCCGGTTCGCCGCGACCACCGAGCAGTTTCCGACCATCGCGAAACTCCGTGCGGCCCGGTGGCTGTGGGCACGTGCCCTCGAAGCTGCCGGGGTCGACGAGGCAGATCGCGCGATGCGCATTCACGCGGAGTCCTCGCGAGTCATGCTCACCCGCTACGACGTCTGGGTGAACATCCTGCGCTCGACGGTGGCGAACTTCGCCGCTGCGGTCGGTGGCGCGGATGCGATCACCGTGTTGCCCCACGACATTCTTCTCACCCCAGGTGGTTCATCCCTCGGTCGACGCATCGCCCGCAACACCCAGTCGATCCTGCAACTGGAGTCGAACCTGTCCAAGGTCGTCGATCCGGCTGGCGGTTCGTGGTTCGTCGAGTCGCTCACCCGCGACCTGGCCCAGCAGGCCTGGTCGCTGGTGCAGCAGACCGAACGCGACGGTGGGATCGCTCAGATGCTGGACTCCGGTGCTCTCCACGCCGCGCTGGCGGAATCCCTGGAGTTGCGAGTCCGGGCCGTCGCAACGCGCAAGCGCCCGATCACCGGTGTGAGCGAATTTCCCAATATCGAAGAACAGTCGCCAAGCGTGCAGCCTTCCCTGGATCAAGTTGGTCAGACGCGCTTCGCCCCGGTTACGCTGCATCGTCTCGCCGAAGGCTTCGAGGAGCAGCGGGCGCGGGCTGATGCGATGGAGACCAAGCCCTCGATATACCTGGCAACGCTGGGGTCACCGGCGCAGTTCACTGCACGCGCGACCTATGCGAAGAACTTCTTCGAGACCGTGGGAATCCAGACGTCTGTCGGCCCGGTCGAGAGATTCGTCGACAGTGGAAGCGACGTTGTCTGCCTGTGCTCGGCTGATTCGATCTATGCCGATCAGGCGGCCACGGCCGTCGAGGCACTGCGGGCCGCTGGTGCCCGTCGGGTTTTCCTCGCCGGGCGTGGTGCGCAAGTGCCCGGGGTCGATGAGGAGATCGGCATCGGTGTCGATGTGCTCGATGTGCTGACCCGAACCCTCGACGAGATGGGAGCCCCGCGATGACCATCCCCGATCTGTCGGCAGTCGATCTCGGCGAGCTGCCTGCGGGAGGCACGTCCGTGAGCGAGTCGCAGGCGTGGACGACGCCGGAGGGGATCGACGTCGCAGCGGTGTACACCCCAGACGATGTTCGTGACCTCGATTTCCTCGCGACCTTCCCGGGAATCACGCCCTATCTGCGCGGACCGTACTCCACGATGTACGTGAACCAACCGTGGACGATCCGTCAGTACGCGGGTTTCTCTACTGCGGCAGACTCGAATGCGTTCTATCGGCGCAATCTCGCGGCCGGGCAGAAGGGCCTATCGGTGGCCTTCGATCTGCCAACCCACCGCGGCTATGACAGTGATCATCCACGTGTGGTGGGTGATGTGGGCATGGCCGGTGTCGCGATCGATTCGATCCTGGACATGCAGCAGTTATTCGAGGGCATCCCCCTGGATCAGATGAGCGTGTCGATGACGATGAACGGCGCGGTGCTTCCCGTCCTCGCGCTGTACATCGTCGCCGCTGAAGAACAGGGTGTGGCACCCGAACAACTCACCGGGACCATCCAGAACGACATCCTCAAGGAGTTCATGGTCCGCAACACCTATATCTATCCGCCCGAGCCGTCGATGCGGATCATCTCCGATATCTTCGCCTTCACCTCGCAGCGGATGCCGAAGTTCAATTCGATCTCGATCTCGGGCTATCACATGCAAGAGGCCGGCGCGACAGCCGATCTGGAACTGGCCTACACACTGGCTGACGGGGTCGAATACATCCGCGCAGGACAGCAGGCCGGCCTGGACGTCGATGCGTTTGCACCCCGCCTCTCGTTCTTCTGGGCCATCGGGATGAACTTCGCCATGGAGGTGGCGAAGATGCGGGCTGCTCGCCTGCTGTGGGCCAAGTTGGTCGCTGACTTCGGTGCGCACAATCCCAAGTCGCTGTCCCTACGCACCCATTGCCAGACGTCGGGATGGTCGCTGACCGCGCAGGACATCTACAACAACGTGGTGCGCACCTGCGTGGAGGCCATGGCGGCCACCCAGGGCCACACCCAGTCGCTGCACACCAATGCCCTCGATGAGGCGCTTGCCCTGCCCACGGATTTCTCCGCTCGCATCGCGCGCAATACGCAGATCTTCCTGCAGTCCGAGTCGGCAACGACCCAGGTGATCGATCCGTGGGGTGGTTCGTACTACATCGAGAAGTTGACCGCGGATCTCGCGGCACGGGCGTGGGAGCACATTCGTGAGGTAGAAGAGGCCGGTGGGATGACGGCGGCCATTGAAGCGGGTATTCCGAAGATGCGTATCGAGGAGGCTGCCGCACGCACCCAGGCGCACATCGACACCGGCAGGCAGCCGGTGATCGGCGTCAACCTCTTCGTGCCCGAGGTCGATGAGTCAGTCGAGGTCTTGAAGGTCGACAACTCAGCGGTGCGCACCGAGCAGCTCGCCAAACTGGAACGGTTGCGCGCTGAACGAGACGAAGGAGACTGTCAGGCGGCGCTCGCGGCATTGACGAAGGCCGCCGAGGATTCGGTGCACGACCGGCGCGCGCCGGGACTCGAACAGAACTTCCTCGCCCTCGCTGTCGATGCGGCTCGAGCGCGAGCGACGGTGGGGGAGATCAGCGACGCGCTGGAGTCGGTATTCGGGCGGCACACCGCGACCATCCGTACTATCCAAGGGGTGTACCGACGTGAAGCCGGGGGAGCGGAGAACACCGAGCGCGTGCGCGAGCGTGCGGCAGCCTTCGAGTCCGCACAGGGTCGCCGGCCACGCATCCTGGTGGCCAAGATGGGACAGGACGGTCACGATCGCGGGCAGAAGGTGATCGCGACGGCGTTCGCGGATCTGGGATTCGATGTCGATGTCGGCCCGCTGTTCTCCACTCCGCGCGAGGTCGCACTCCAAGCTGTCGAAGCGGACGTGCACATCGTCGGAGCGTCGTCATTGGCAGCCGGGCACCTCACTCTCGTTCCGGAGTTGCGTGCCGAACTCGCCGATCTCGGTCGCGACGACATCCTCATCGTCGTCGGTGGCGTGATTCCGCCCCAGGACTTCGATGCGCTACGCGAAGCAGGTGCGGCAGCGATCTTCCCGCCGGGAACCGTGATCGCCGATGCTGCCGAGGGGCTCATCGATCAACTCGAACAGCGTCTGGCCTGACCCGTGCCAGCGGCTATCGACCTCGACGCCTACACCGAAGGGGTGCTGGCGGGGGACCGAACGATGCTCGGCCGCGCGATCACCCTGGTGGAATCGCGTTCCGCTGAGCACAACCTACTCGCAGAGGAACTCGTCTCGCGGCTTCTGCCGCATGCCGGTGGTAGCCGCCGAGTGGGAATCACCGGTGTTCCCGGGGTTGGCAAGTCCACCTTCATCGATGCGCTCGGCAGCCATCTCACGGAATCGGGACATCGGGTCGCGGTGCTCGCCGTCGATCCCTCGTCGACACGTTCGGGTGGAAGCATCCTGGGGGACAAGACGCGCATGAGTCGCCTCGCCGTCGATGAGCGTGCCTTCATCCGGCCCTCACCCACCGCGGGCACCCTCGGCGGTGTCGCCGCGGCGACACGCGAGGCGATGGTGATCGTCGAGGCGGCCGGCTACGACGTGGTGCTAGTCGAGACCGTCGGGGTGGGGCAGTCGGAGACGACCGTGGCCAACATGACCGATTGCTTCCTCGTTCTCATGCTCGCCCGTACCGGCGATGCGCTGCAGGGCATCAAGAAAGGCGTGCTCGAACTCGCCGATGTGCTTGCGGTGAACAAGGCAGACGGAGCACATGAACCCGAAGCGAAGTCAGCAGCTCGGGAACTGACGAAGGCACTCGCGTTGATCTATCCACCCGGTGCGGCGTGGGTGCCACCCGTGTTGACCTGCAGTGCGATGACCGGAACTGGGATCGATGACGTGTGGGGGGCGGTCGAGAGTCATCGGGAGGCCATGGAGGCAGCGGGATCCTTCACGCAGCGACGCGCCCGCCAGCAGGTGGACTGGATGTGGTCGACGGTGGAGGAGCACCTTCTCAGCGAATTCCGTGGACGTGAAGCCGTCCGTGACCGTGCTGACCACCTAGAGCAGCAGCTCCGTGAAGGAAAGCTGACGGCAACGGCAGCGGCTCGCGCCCTGTTGGCTGCCGAGTCCGACTAGGTCGTCGACGGCACGAACGGGAACTGCTGCATCGACCCATCGGCCCAGGGCTGCGTGACCGGTGTGAGCCGCTTCGTGGTGCGTTCCCGGGTGAGTTTGCTGGCCATCAATTGCTGGATGTCGGCATATTCGGCATTGCCATAGAGATTCGACATCTCACCGGGATCCGCGGTGACGTTGTACATCTCGAACTGATCTGCCGGTGGTGCGATCTGGCCGTTGGTCGGATTCATCGTCTTGACCGTTGTTTGGGCCACGCGATTGCCGGGTCGGTTCACCGGACCGGGGATGAAGGTCTGCACATCCTGCACATTTGGTGTGGTCCAGAAAGCCGGGTTGTCCCAGTATCGGGAGTACTTCCAGCGCTCCATCGCACCCCGGTCACCCGTGGGCAGATACGCGACGACGGTCTCGACGCAGTTGGGCTGGTCCACCGGCTGATAGGGCAATCCGAGCGCGGACACGGCATTGTCGCCCTTGAACGGTTGGTCATCGGTCATGAAGTAGACCGCTTCTTCGCGCAGTCGCTCGCTGTCCTCCTCGCCGAGCAGGATCCCTGAGAGATCTCGACCCACGAGTCGACGCACCTGGGTGTGGGTGCGATTGAGTTGCTTGGCGATCACCTTCTCATCGAGTCCGGCTAGGCCGAGCATCGTGGGAAGGAGGTCGGCATGGGAGGTCAGGACATCACTGGACTGAGCCTCGGGGAACAGGCGCGGATTGTGGAAGATGAACGGAACACGCAGCATCTCGTCGTAGGCCGCGTGCCACTTCTGGAACATGCCGCCGTGAGCGCCGAGCATTTCGCCGTGGTCGGACAGATAGATCACGATGGTGTCGCGATACTGCCGAGCATCCGCCGTCAGCGTGTCGATCACGCGCTGGATCTGCTCGTCGACGTTCTTCTGCAGCTGGTAGTAGAACCGGTGGTACTGCTCGTTGTTCATGAGCGGCTGGAAACCATCGGGATAGCGGGCGACGAAGCTCGCCTGGGCATCAGGCTTCGTGCTGAGGTCCTCGCTCGCGGATCGGAAGTAGTCATCGGTGAACAGGCTGCGGGGAACATTCGAGCCGACAAGTTGCTCGGCGAGATAGAACGACCCCTGGCTGCCGGACAGATCGCCCGCGAGGGTGTAGTTGCCCCACAGGGTGATGTCGTGCGGATTGACGAAGGAGGCCACGAGCAACCAGGGCTTGTCGTTGCGTCGTAGTTGCTGCAACTGCTCGATGTTGAGATCCGCGTAGACCTCGTCACGGCCGCGCCCGAGCGGACCCGAAGAGCCCGAGTTCAACGGATTCGAGCCATGGGGCTCCGGGCCGATGAAGCCGGTGAAACCATAGGACTCCAGGCGCTCGGATTCCAGGTAGATGTCCTCGAGATAGGGATCACGAGCACCACTGTCGGTGTAGGACGGGAGTGGGTTGTAGCTCCCGGGCTGATAGAGATCAGCGTCGGAGATGTGCCACTTGCCCTTCCAGTAGGTGTCGTATCCGGCTGTCCGGAACCACCAGCCGAGGGTTGGAACGGTGGTGGGGTCGAGCCAATAGAGATCGTCTTCGATCGCGCTCTTGCCGGCGCCGGAGGTCTGGGCGATGCCGTGCAGTGAGGGGTACTGCCCGGTGTAGACCGATGCACGGCTCGGTTGGCAGGCCACCGACATCACGTGATGATGGGTGAACTCGAAGCCGTTCTGGCGGATGAACTTCTGGGCGAGCAGGTTCTCGTCACGCCACTGCGCGGCGGCCTCGTTCTCATAGAACGGCGCATAGCGCTGCTCATCCATCATGATGATGAGGAAGTTCGGGCGGCGGCGAAGGCGTCCACGCGGTTGGAACCTCGGCAGGGATGCCGCCTGGGCGGATCCGGTGCTGGCTGCCGCGGCGAGACCCGCTCCGATTCCCGCGACCCCGGCCGCCTGAAGTAGGCGCCGTCGACTCAATGATGCGCTGGTGTCGTTCATGCCAGACCTTCCTTGGTGAGGTAGAGATCGCCGGTGTCGACGCGGTAGGTGACGGTGTAGTCGAAGTAGACGCCGTTGCCGGTGTTGATGACGCTGTCTCCCACGGGCACGACCCGGACGAGGTTTCGTGAGCCTTCAGTCCCGGCGAGGAAGCGGTAGCCGAAGAAGGCGCTGCTCCCTGCCGCCAATTCGACGAGCGTCCCTCGGCGCAGGCGCTTGGCAGGAGTCACGGGCAGATCGGCGAAGGCCCGGCCCTTGATGCGCATGAGCGTGAAACCGGAATCGAACCAGGTGGGCACGCAGTATTCGTCACCTTCGTTGAAGGCCCAGCAACCATCGGCTGCGGCGTCGTCCCAAGTCTTCGAGCCGTTCCCATCCACTCCGTCCGAGGGGAGGGTGAAGTGCATGAGTGCATCGGTGGGTGCCGTCGCTCCCATGACCAGGGCGCCGAACTCGCTGGGTCCATTGGGGTTTTTGCGCTCGAAGTGAAGGCTCCATCCGCTTGCCAATTCGCCAGGCATCGACATCAGCGGATTCGTAAGGTTTCCGCTGCCAACGCTGAGGCCGATGATGCCCGCAATGCCCCGCCTCTTCCATCGATCGATGTACTTGCTGTCGGTATTGATCAACGCGAAGGGCACATCTCTCGTGGTCGTGACGCCTCCGAGTGTCATGGGTGCGCTACCAACGAGCCCCTTCAGCTTCTGTCCTTGCACCCGCGCCTCGAACTCAGTATTCGAGATCCGCGCACCCTTGGGTGCTTTACCCCACAGGTGAACGCCTACGATCCCGGTGTCCACCATGAGTCGGACGGGTTTGGCCTGTCCGATCTTGACGCGGATGATCCCGCTGTGGCCTGACTTCCCCGGGGTGTCGATAGTGCCTATGGCGACGGAGACGGTCACCGGATCGGTGATGGCATCCGCTCGATCCGATGCGGCGGAGGCGGGAACGGTGGCGAGGGTGGCGGCGGCAAGGGCCAATCCGAGGCCCGCGGTCAAGGACGTGAATGCCTTCATGGGGTCATCGTGACTGCCTCCGATTCGGGATTCTCGGCAGTTACGGTTATTACGCGGGAGATAACCGATAAGGGGCAACCGGTGCGTAAAGCCGCCCGTAGGCTGGGGTCGTGACGGTGAGGACTGAGCCCGTGAGCCACAGCCGACCATCGGCTCTGCCTGCTCGCCGCGTGCTCGTCGTCGAGGACGAGGCCTTGACCCGTGGCCTCGTGGTGGAGATGCTTACCGAGGCGGGCTTCGAGGTCTGTGCCTGTTCGACCGCGGCCGAGGCTGTTCGAGCGGTGAAGGACTTCGATCCGGATGCCCTCGTCACCGACATCGATCTCGGTTCCGGACCGTCAGGGTTGGATCTCGTGGTCAACCTCGCCAAGTCGGCGCCGCACGTGGCGATCCTCGTGATGTCGAACTACCCCATCCTGCGGCAGCATCCGGTGCGCACAAGCCAGCGGCTGGTCTATCTCGACAAGCGCAATGTCGACTCCTCGTCCAAGGTTCTGCAGGCCCTGGAATCCGCCCTTCGGGAAG
Organism: uncultured Actinomycetales bacterium; assembly: GCA_913063435.1. Classification (GTDB taxonomy): domain Bacteria; phylum Actinomycetota; class Actinomycetes; order S36-B12; family S36-B12; genus M55B157. The sequence continues at coordinate 29,653 of CAJXYI010000022.1, forward strand.
AACGAGATGACAGCAATGCCACCCATGAGGCTGAGGAGGCTCTCTCACACCTGAGCCGCCCTCAACTCGAGGCGCTGAAGATGATGGCAGAGGGCCTCAGCAACACCGAAATCGCCGAGCGGAGAGGAATTTCCAAGCGTGCTGCGGAGAGCTTGGTGCAGCGCACGGTCGCGGCGTTGGGCATCAACCCGGATCGGAAGGTGAATCCGCGGGTGATGGCAGTGCGGATGTATTACCGATCGGCAGGAATACCGGACTGATGGTGACCAGGGCCGACTGGATGACACGGATCAGGGCGACGAGTGCGCTGTCCCTACCCTCATGGCTGTTGATCTCCGTTCCCATCATCCTGGGGAACACGACGATGTTGAAGGTGTTTTCCTACAACACCGGCATGGCCTTTCTCGTCAGCACGGCGTCCTGGTTAGCCATCGGAGCGGTGTGGCTGATCGCGCGACTCCTCATGCGGCTCGCGGGCTCGATGGAGAACGAAGTCCTCTGGGTGCTGATCACGATCGCGATCGCTGGGCTTGTCAAAGGGGCCTTCGTTTTCGCTGCGGTGGATTCCCCGGTGAAGTTCATTCTGTCCGCCCTGTATTCCATTTTCTTTTCGGTCTTCGCCGCACTTGTCGTTGATTCGTTCCGGACACACCAGGCGGCCATGGCCCGTCTGAGAGAGGTGCGCCGGGCCTTGACGATCGCCTCGGAGCGAGCGCAGCGGGACATCGACATGCTCCGAGAGTCGACGAAGGAGGCTGTTCTCAGCGCTGTCGAAGTCGCGCTGGGGGATACCCAGGATCGTCGTGAGGTCGCCCTTCGGCTGAGGCGCGTGACCCAGGAGGTCGTGCGGCCGATGAGCCATGAACTTGCACATACCGAGCCTCGCCCGATCGAGGTGTCATCCCGCGGCAGGCGTGGATTCCAGATGCGCTCACTGATTGATTCGACGTTTGAAAGTCGACCGTGTCATCCTGTGGTGATTACCGCCATTGTGATGATGAGTGTCGGTCCGCTGCTGATGGACTATCTCCGGTCCACGCTGGTGATTGCGCCCATCATCGTCGGGAGTGTTGTGTTGTGGGCAACGCTGTGGCTGGCAAACTTCATCCCCTGGCGTCGAATGCCGATGTTGCCAGGAGCCATCCTGCTCCCTGTCGCCTTGATCGCTTCTGGGGCGCTTACATACCTCAGCATGTCGGTATTCCTTCCTCCAGTGTCGGGACCGCTCTCTGGAGGAGTGTTCGCCACCGTGTTCCTGGTAATTGTGGGAGTTGCGGTGGCGTTGCTTGCTGGGGCGGAACGCCGGCAGCCCACGCTCGAGGAGAGATTGATCGTCGCCAACTCTGAATTGGCGGCGGCCGTCAGCAGTGCGAATGCTCAGTTGCGACGAGAACGTCATCAACTCGCCCAGGTTCTACACGGAGTCGTGCAGCCTCGTCTAGTCGCTCAAGCCGTCGAGCAGAGCAATGCTGAGGGAACCGTCGATATCGATGAACTCCTGGAAGAGGTCACCGCTGTGCTGATCAAGGCTGTGGATGAGCCACCGGTGGCCAATCTTCGCGAGGCCCTCGAAGACCTCCAGTTGGTGTGGTCAGCGAGCGCTGAGATCACCATCGATCTATCCGAAGCGGTGGACAGGCTGGTGTCGCGAGATCCCGCGATCGGTAAGGCCGTCTGCGAGGTTGCGTGCGAAGCGGTGCACAACGCTGTCCTGCGCGGAGGAGCCACACAGGTCAGCGTCGAGGCGGCAGCGAACGGGGGCGACATCACCATGTGTGTCACCAATTCGATGCGAGGCCCTGTGGTGGGCGAGATCAGCGCTGCTCGTGGACTGGGGATGGAATTGTTCGATTCCGTGACCGATTCGTGGGAGTTGCATCAGGGTGAAGGAAAGACGGTGTTCCTCGCCCATTTCACGTCGTTGCGGGAATTGACGCAGAACGAAAAGATCGACGCTTCGCGGTGATGGTTCTGGCAGCCTGCGGGCTGCACGTCGTCGCAGTCGATGCGTTCTGCGCGATTCACACACCCCAGAAAGGCACATGACATGGAATTCGGTCAGATCCTGTGGAGCCTGGTCATCATCTTCTTCATGGTGATGTACTTCATGGTCCTGTTCTCCGTCATCATCGACATCTTCCGCCGTGATGACATGGGTGGTGGGATGAAGGCGGTCTGGATCATCCTGTTGCTGTTCATTCCACTCCTCTCTCTCATCATCTACGTGGTCGCATACGGACAGTCGATGGGGCAGCGCCGCGCTGAAGCAGTGACCCAGGCCATGGAGAACGAGCAGAACTACATTCGGTCGGTAGCCTCGTCTTCTCCGGCCGAGCAGATCTCGCAGGCACAGAAGCTGCTCGACTCCGGCACTATTTCGCAGCAGGAATTCGATCAACTCAAAGCCAAGGCGCTCGCCTGATCTAGTCGCGACCTAGGAAGTGAACGTCCGATGAGTTGGTGGAGCGCACGCTCTAGGGTGACCCAGGTCGTCCTGATCGTGATGGCCACGGTGGCGATCGTCGCGACGATCGTGATCGCCCGCCTGGTCTCCATCGTGAGCGAGCCGTCGGCGGTGCTGCGAGAGGACACGCTCATCGCTGCGGATGCCTGGGACCCTGAGCCGAAGATGCTCGCGGCGGGGCTGGGCTTCACCAACATCATCGGCATTCCGGGGCTGAGTCTCGATGACCTCGAGGGCACCCGCACTCAGGTGCGCCTCGCCGGCGGTGCGTGGAACGACGTCACCTGCACCGCCGGCGACGAGCCTTCGCTCTCCTCCTACACCAGCGCGGCAGCGCCCGAGGCAATCGAGGCGCTCTATGGCGCCCCCGTCTACTACTCCGATGGGTTGCCGATTGAGTTCTCATGGCCAGTGCTGCCCAGCACGCTCCAGCCCGACGACTTCGCCGTGACGCTCAATGATGGCGCGGTTGTCACTCCGCTCGTCGCCGCGGTGTGGCCGAACTTCGAATACAACGAACGCAGCACCGTGGTGATCTTCGGCTACTTCGGCAATCGGCTCCCGCCGAGCAGCGCGGGAGCGATCTATCCAATTCGGGTGGAGGTCGGCCCGTCACAGACGCCGCTGCGACTAGCCGGTCCGCAGGGTGAAGTGGTCGACGCCGTGGGAATGTCGGCGGAGACTCGCGGTTCGCCCTACACCGATCCGGATGTTGCACCGCAGGACCGAGGGGGCCCGATTCTGGCTGCCGCGAAGATCACCCGCTACAGCTCAGAGGGAGATGAGGGGCCTCGATTGTTCTCCCCGGGGTTGTTGCCGAACCACGGGGAGGCTCTTTACGGCGAGCGGGCGCAATATCGGCTTCGAGTGCTCACGACAGGGGGAATGACACCCGATGGGGTTCGTGGCATGCACCCGGATGAGTTCGAACGGTTCTTCCGGGTGATCGCGGTGGATTCCTCGGGTGCAGAAATCGAGATCACCGAAGCCGGTGTCGACTACGAGATCGACGGTGCGCGACTGAGGGTGGAGGGTCTGGCTGATCTTGGGCTGCGGCAGGACACCTACGACGAGTGCTACTCAGAAGACAAGGACAACCAGATCGACATCATCCTGTCCGGCGATGAAGCGGCGATGCGCGCGATCACGCGGGTTCAGATGCCGTCAACCGGAGAGTATTCGCCGGTCTACAACCCGGGTGGTCCCGGAGCCGTTCCGATGCCCGACGTTCGCTATTCGGCTCCGAGCCCACCGATCGATGTCGAGGTCTATCAGGGTCTCGACGATCCCTTACAGGTCACCTATCCCTGATCGGAGTTGCTTCGGCGGACTGAACGTTCGGCGATCTCGAGCGCGGCTGACGTATCCCCGCTGAAGTCGGCCTCGAGGAACGCCTCGGTCTCGGGGATCGCCAGATGCACGTCATTGACCTGGTGCATCTGCGCGATCACCCGCGTCGCTGACATTCCGAGCAGATGGCCGCCGTGCAGTCGGTCGTCGCTGATGAAGTGCAGGTGATAGCCCGCGATTCCGATGGATTGTGCATAGGACGGCGTCCAGAAGCCCAGGATCGTCCCCGCAATGTCGAGAACATCGAACAAACCCTGGTCGGCGGTCGCAGCGACGAGATCCGTTCCCGACTCGTGCTTGCAAGCAGCTCGGAGGTTCACCGAATCGAAGGTGCCGGTGATCTTGAATGCGCTGATCACATTGCTCGACGGGCGCAGTCCGTCGAGTTGCGAGGTCAAGTCGTCGAGGGAAGAGACCGGGCCCAGCGATTCGGTGGAGTCGGCGATGAAGGACACCACGGTGGCGAAGGGGGTCAACTCATCGTCGGTGGCCTCGACGATGGAGCCATCAGAGCGAGCCTGGAAGCAGTGCCCATCGATCAGGATCATCTCGCCGTCGAGATCCTCGAAGGTCCCCAAGCCCAGATCGCCATGTCGGCGCAGGTCGGCGACCGTGACGCAGCCTTGATACAGGCCCTGCACGATCGCGCCCGAGGTGGACACCTGGAAGATCGAGTGATGCTCGACGTCGAGGGCCTCAGCGAGGGCTGCGGTGACGAGGTGGTGGATGCTCTGGCCGCTGCTGTCTGACCGTTCCTGGAGTGCACGCCACAGGGTGTCGGAGACGCGAACCTCGATAGTTCGGGACATGCGTTCCAGCCTACGCGTGGATCAGGGGGCTCTCACCGCTCTTTCGGCTAACCGGGCGTAGGCCTTGCATCCTTCGAGGTTGGGGTGGAATCCATCGGCGTAGAGCCAATCGGCTTTGTCATCACTGGCCCGATGCCAGTCGAAGACGCGCACGTTGGGATAGCGGTCGGGGAGGGCCCGGATCTCGTCGTTGGTGCGATCTTCGAAGGTGTATCGGTCGTAGTCGTTGGGCAGTTGGATCGTGGCGAAGGTGACGATGCGCTCATTCCCGAGGACGTCCATGATCGCGTCGTAGTCCTCGGCGTAAGCCCCGCCGTTCGTTCCCAGGTGGATGAGCACACGATCGGGTAGGGCGTCACCGTAGGCGAGCAGTTCCGCAGGCCCGGATCGCACCGGGCGAGACTCCTCGGAGTCGACATCGAAGCCACGATCGAGCAGGCAGGATTCAGCGAGGATCAGGATCGAATCACCGTAGGCGAGGACGTCGCCGTCATAGGGCGTCGGTTTCGGGGTTGGTGTCGTGGTCACAGAAGGCGTCGGCGAAGGTTTCGGCAGGGGCGTCGTCGTACCTTCCGGCGGCGATGTGGCCGGAGAGGTGGTGGACGTCGGCGCTGAGGCCGATAAGGGTGTCGAATCGGCAGGGGCTGCCTGGACGATGAAACCGACCCCGAGACCAGCGGCGAAGCAGAATGCGAAACCGCCACCGAGAATCGTCCATTCCTTCCACGGTGTGAACGATGCCACCGAGCCCGCACCTCCCTTCCGCGCCATCGGGCACGATCTAGGGTACGTCCGGTCGGGTCACGATTGCTCGGCGTCTGCCGCTTCGACGGTCTGCAGTCGCAGATCAGGCAGTGAACCGACAGCGGCGACCACGGTCGTCAAAGCCAGGAACACGATGTCGGGTGCGCGGCCGGCCAGCAGCCACACCAGCAGCAGTGCCGTCAAAGGAGCCAGTCGCCACCATTCGAAGCGCTGCGTCACGGTGTATCGGAACACCATGATGGCGAGAAGGAAGGTGACCAAGCCGAGGATGAGGACGCCACCGAAAAGCGGCGCCACCGGGGTGAGCACATCCTTCATGGAGACCTTCAGTCCGGCGGCGACGGCGATGATGCCGGCGGCCAGAACCAGGTGCAGGAGCACATAGGCGATGCGAGTGAATCGCCATGCCTGCGCATGGCTGAGAACTCGAAGCCGGGTCCTGCCTGCTTCGGCGACCCCGACGAGGTAGGTCCGCCACATCACGGCGACGAGGGCGACGGCGATGAGAATGGCGATGACGAGCTGTGGTGTGCGCTCGGCTGTCGTTGCACCCAGACCGATCGAGATGAGCGATTCACCAAGGGCGATGATGATGAATAGTTCGTACCGCTCGGTGAGATGCTCACGCCCGATGGGCCACCGCTTATCCCGTGACACGACGGAGGCGAGCACGATCCCGAGAAAGCCCACACTGAGCAGGACGACACTCAAGGTCGTGTCCACGATGTATGTCGAGACGATGAGCATGAGCGGAAGCAGCCCACCGGCGATACCCATGCGAACGACATCGCCATGCAATCCGGGAGTGCCGTCGACAGCCTTCACCATCGCAACGAACCAGATGAGGAATAAGGCCGCGACGCTGTATGCGAAGAGGCGATCGTTTTCCCAGAACGCGGTCGGAATCGAGATATCGACCAGCAGCATCAAACCCATCGCGAGGACGAAAACCGGGGGGCGCCAATCTCGTCGGGTGCTGGCAGCGGGCCCGAAGTTCGCCAACGAGGTGAACGCCACCCAGATGAACCAGACGATGGCCAGCACCACGAGTCCATGGATGACACCGAGAAGATCGTCATCCTCGACGATGGCGTTCGTGGTCTGGATGAGAGAGAAAGCGAAGACCAGGTCGAAGAACAACTCGAAGGGGCGTACCTTGTCCGCACTGGCTAGCACGGGCGACAGCGTAGCCACGTGATGCCTCGATTCACCGAAGTAGCGGCGATTACGGGAAGGAGTCTCACGGTGGATGGTGCGCAGGCCGGGGAGAATGCGGTGCGACTGACCGCGGAACTCGTAGGCATCGACTCGATCAACCCGACCCTCGTCCCGGGAGCACCGGGTGTTCCGGCACTCGTCTTCGGCCCGGCCGGAGGTTCGCTGCATGCCATCGACGAGTGGGTGGACCTGAACCAGGTTCGCCGATATCCGGTCGCCCATTCCAGTGCACTCACGGGATTGCTCACCTGAACGAAACCGCAACGGGATGTCCATCTTCCATTCATAGGAATCGCCCCTGGATGTCGTGAATCCAACTTCACGAAATGAACAAAGTTCGATTTACTGAAGGCATGACACTTGCGTGTGAGATCTCCTTCGATGCCCGCTACGGCCAAGGGGTGAGTCGCGGTCTCTGCCTCGGTGGAGGCGGGATCTTCTTCGTTGCCTGGCAGGTGGGGTACCTCACTGCTTTGATGGACGAGGGGGTCGAGGTGCGCACTGCGGATCGTGTGGTGGGCACTTCGGCTGGCTCGTTGGTGGCGACGGTGCTGGCTCGGGATGGATTGCGCCGACTGCAGATCGAACTCGACGTCCTCGGCCGCTTTCCACGGTTGGCGGCCCAGGAGTCAGGTTCGAAGAACATGCACCCCAGCCAGCAGCGAGCCTGGGACATCTTCGAACGCACGACCACGAGCGACCCCGAATCCATCCGGACGGTAGGCCACGCCGCCCTGGCGGCACAGACCGTGGCACCCGACACCATGGTCCACACCGTCACCCGCGTAGCTGGACACGGTGACTGGCCGAGTGAAGCCGTGCACATCACCTGCATGGACACCTTCACCGGGGAACGATGCGTCGTGCAATCGGAGTCGGGTGCTACCCCAGCATCTGCGATGGCAGCGAGCACGGCGCTGCCAGGGATGTTCCCACCTCAGCAGGTCCTCGACCGCAAGTGCATGGACGGTGGAGTCGGAGCGACCGCGTTGCACCTGGATCTGCTCGCCGGGTCGAAAACCGCACTGGTGCTCTCACTCCGCGGGTTTGCTGCGAGCGGTGCGACACAGCAGGACGCGAGCGACCTTGCAGCTTTGAAGGAGTCTGGGTCGCAGGTGTTCACGGCGGTACCGGAATCCTTCACCGATGATCAGATGATGGATCCCTCGGCCATCCCCACCGCTCGGGAGATGGGCAGGCGACAGGGCACCGCCGACGCCCCGGCAGTGCTGGAGCTGTGGTCTACGTCTTGAGCGTATGCCGGGCTGTCGTCACCGGGCCGAGGATGTGACCACGCTGCGCAGATGCTTCGTGGCGGTGAGCAGTACATCGACGGCTGGATTCGGCGGAGCGGAGATCAGCTGCGAATGCAGGTCATCGAGAACGGTCAGATAGCCACCTGCCAGGGCGCTGTAGATCTCCTCACACCAGCGCATCGGCATGCCGGTCGCTGCGAATAGATCCGCGGACGGGTCCATCGAGTTGAAGGTGAATCGGTTAAGCGACCAGACGTCCCCCGAGCGATCCGCACGCAACGGCAGGAGATCACCGGTCGGAGTGCGCCCCTGATCAAGGATTCTCACGACTGCGGGTCCCGGCACTTCCACATCCAGCGGTCCACAGTGCGCTATGGATGTGGTGGTGTCAGCGAATCCGTAGACGATTGCGGTATCGAGGGCGTCGCGATGCATTCCATAGTCGATGAAGCACTCTAAGGTTCCGGTCGGTCGTCGCACTGTCACAGTGAAGGTGCCGTCGTGCCACTGCCCGGTGTCGCCATTCGAGTGATGGTTCAGCAGATCGATCACGGGAATCCCAACCGGCTCAGCGGCAGCGTCGAAGGCCGGGAGTCGAAAGGCGCGCGTCGCCCAGAAGACATCCGTGGGTGACATGGTGCGGGTACGAAAGGATGGTCGCAGGACACGTACCGCGGCGATGATCTCGGCGGAGAGTGTCTGGGAAGCACTGGGATGCGTGGCGACGAGGCGAGGGAGCTTGCCGCAGGCGTTGTGCAGGCCGACCTGGGTGATCAGAAGCGGAAGATCAGCGCCCTCGGGCCAGTCATCGAGGCGGAGTATCGACAACTCACCATCCCCCGGGTTCCACCGGGCTCGGGTCACCGGCAGCATCGCAGCGGCGGGAACTCGGATGAGAGGCGTTCCCTCATCGGCTGGGCATTCGATGTGCAGATCGCCGCCTCGGGCGATGATTCGCGCTTCCGGGTGAATCCACCCGCCAGACTCGATGAGTCCCTGCACGGTGGCGGCGAGGAAGTCGGCGACGACATCATCATCAGCGTCACACCACTGCCAGGGGTTGGGCACGACACCATGGTCACAGATGACTGCCACGGCTTCGGGGGTGATACTCGACATGTGGGATTCGATCGCAGCGCATGGGAGGTTGCCGTGCAGACAGCAGCGATTCAACACAACGAAACTGCCCTACGGTCCCTATTCGAGCAGGGACGCAGCGAGATGGGTGCGCAAGCGGGTCAGGAATGGGCGCGGATCCTGTCGGCTTTGGATGCCGGCGCAGTCACTGGCTGACTCCTGACGGGAACGCAGCGTTGTCCTGGGCATCGCGAGTTCATCGACCATGGCTGTGATCAGGATTTGGTCGAGCCGGAGAGCAGCCAGCGCACACCCGCGCGAGCCAGTATGAGGCAAATAACGAGTCCGGTAACGGATATGAAGCCACCTAGACTCACGTAGTCTCCGAACACGACTGCGATGAGTTCAAGGACGATCAGTTTGGTGCCCACCAGGAGTGCCCACAGTGCCGAGGCCCAGAAAGCCCTCTGTGGCGTGACCGACGATCCCTTCAGTCTCTGCATGATCGGTGCTTCGAGGAAGCGCACTACCTCGAGTGTGATTTTGAGCAGGAGGGCTGTGAGGATCGACAGGGTGAAGCTCTCACTGATGACCGATGGAATGTATTCGATCGCGAGATTGAGGACGACGATGTAGACAAAGACATCAACGACATCGCTCGATCGGCTTCGAATCCAGTTCAGCATGAACTCACAGGCAATGTGTCGAGGTTGTCATGCGGTCACGGTAATCCATGGGAAGACACCACGAACGTGGGACGGTTGCTCTGTGAGTGTGTATCCCAGATCACCGAGCGAGAAGGATGATCAGGCGCCCACGGGGACCTGCAGGAAGATCGCCATGAGGGCGAGCAATGTCGCTATGAGTCCTAGAGTTCCCAGGACGGTGATCCTGGTTTTGTCGGACCCGGCTGTCATCCACGTTTGTGCGATTCGGCGGACGATGGGACCTGCGATCCACGAAACGCATGCCACGGCGAGCAGATTCGACAGTAGGAGCGTCGCTGCGAAGGGGAAGGTCACGTACTGCAGAAGAAGGGAAATTGCGAAGATCGAGGGGTAGAGAGCCACGACGGTCGACAGCCAGATCTTCCACGTGGGTGCTTGGGCGTATTGGGGACTGGGCCGGTACCAGAAGGGCGTCAGGTAGTTCGGGTCTGTACTGAAGCGATCAGCGCTTTCCAACAACTCATCCACCTGTGAATGGAGATCGGCCCACTCATCGCTTTGCAGCCAAGCGCTGAGATTGTCCGAAGAGTCGAAGCGGATTACGAGGGTGTAGAAGTCCTGCCCTTCCGGTGTGGGTTCGATGACCTCGCGGGAGAGAAATCCCGGAAACCGGAATTCGGCCTCAGCGGACCTCCTGAGCCAACGTTCATAGAGGGCAGTTTTCGACGGTCGTGGTCGGTGCACGACGACGAGGGTCTGTGGCAATGATGCTGGCGGAGTCGCGGACTGAGGAGCAAGTGGCATGCGACAGCACACTACGGCGCCGAAGGGCAGGAAGTACGGGGATTTTCCGACCGAAGCGTATGTCTTCGAAAGTCGAAGTACTGTCACACGACAGTGACCAGTACACCAGCCACGATGACAAGGATCCCTGAAACCAGGAGGAAGGAATACACCCGATCTCGCCACAGCAAACGTGCCCTTGCCACGAGATATCGGAAGGGTTTGAGGGCTTCCCGGATGCTCTCAGCCACCGCAAGCCCCTAGGACTTCTGTCTCCGCTCCCCTATCGCGCCGTCTATGGGGAAGCTGAGCAGGGAAGTGGAGCAGGGAGTTTGCGCAGTGATTCGGCGAAGTGCGATGTGCGTGGGTTGGATCAGCAAGGCACTTTCTGTCAACTAGTTGACAGAATAATAAGTAACTAGTTAACTACATTCATGGATCAGCACCGCGTCACATTCACCCTCAACCGTCTCGTCGGTGAGTTGAACACCACCGCCGATAGGGTTCTGCGGAAAGACTTCGGGCTCACTTACAGCCAATTTCTTTTCCTGGTTCATCTCGATTCCGCGGGGACAGTGAGTTCGAGTGTCCTGGCGAAGAACATGGGTGTCTCTCGGGCTGCTGTGAGTAAGCGCATTCCGTGGTTTACCAGTCGCGGATTAGTTCGCTCCGGCCACACGCCCTCTGACAACCGGGTGCTGACCCTCTCGGCGACATCGCAAGGCAAGAGGCTGGTTGCTGAGATGTCAGACCACCTCGAACAGCGTTTTCGAGAAAAGTTCGACTCACTCGAAGGAGTCGACCTCGATGAGCTCAATCGCACCCTTCTCTGCGTCCTTGATCACTTTCAACAACAGCCACGGGAAGCCGCCATGGCAACGTGACAACACTCATGCCGATTTCTCATCAGTCCACCAGCATCGTGAGCGAAATCATGGGAAAGGAACGGAAGAACAATGTCGATTCTCGTAGTTGTCGGCCACCCGCTAGAGGGGAGTCTGAACCACGCACTTGCCGAGAGTTATGTCCAAGCTGCTCGAGCAGCGGGTGCCGAGGTCGACGTTATCGACTTAGCCCAAGAGCACTTCGAACTGAGCCCACAGCAATCACTCTCCGAACTTCGCGCGAGAGACCCGGAGGCGCTGAAAGCCAAAGGCGAGGTGATTGTCTCGATGGTGGAGAAAGTCGAGCATGCCCAACACATCGTCATTTTCCACCCGAGCTGGTGGGGTACATACCCCGCGGTGTTCAAAGGGTTCATCGACCGGGTCTTTATGTCGGGCGTGGCCTTCGAATACGGCGAGGGAAGCAAGTGGACGAAGTTATGGTCTGGAAAAACCGCCCGGATCTTCACCACGATGGATTCTCCTACCTGGTTCGACAGATTCTGGTATCGATCCCCCTCTGCCCACTCGCTGAAGTACGCCGTCCTGTGGTACGTGGGCATCAAGACCATCGGTATCAGTAGATTTCCGCAGGTGAGGTTTTCCTCTGATGACACCCGGGCGAAGTGGCTCAGGAAAGTTGCCGGGATAGCTAGCAAAGATGCGTTGGGCGTCTCCTCCGGAGCCGCCTCGGGGAGCCGTCGCTTCGCTCCTCCCAAATAGTTGGACGTCTCCTTCGGAGCCGCCTCGGGGATTTGAACCCCGGACCTACGCATGACGGGAAATGGACACTCCGAGCTCTGCGCATCCCCTTGAGGGAATGAGGCGCACGAGAGTGTCGCCCGATGTCGATCTCCTGGCATTCGAGCCAGATCCGAAGTCACGCATGGCCGGCCAAGGGCAACGACCTACGGATCTACAGGGAAGGAATCGAACATGGCGAAGAAATCCGGCCAAACGCTCGCAGAGTCCAAGCATCTTCCACCGTCAACACTTGTTCGATCCTGGACCAGCCGCAACAACGGTGGGATCCCTTATCCTGTATCCGTGACAGCGAGTCCAGCCGAATTGAAATTCGCCGAGGAAGCCGGCGATCGGTTTGAGCAGGCTTTCACCTTGTGCTCGTTTGCTTCTGAACTGGTGGGGAAGGCTAGCGAGTGACGGCCTTCGATCCGTCACGAATATTTGAGACGCTGGATCGACACGGCGTCGATTACCTCACCATCGGTGCATGGGCCGTCATCGCCCACGGGTACGTCAGAGCAACCGCGGATATCGATTTCGTAGCTCGGCTTGATGAAGCCAACATGAACCGCTTGGCCGCCGCCTTATCCGAGCTCAACGCTCGCCTCCGCGGAGTGGATGCAGACAAACTGGACATTGATGTAACCGATCCTCAGGTGCTTGCCAATGGGGCTTCCTTCACCATGGACACGGATGCAGGTCCCCTTGATTTCCTCAATGACGTCCCCGGTGCAGACAACTGTGACGCGATGAGGACGCGCGGCCGTCAATGACGGCGAAGGCGGCTGAGAAAATTTTGGCTGAGAGCCGCCTCGGGGATTTGAACCCCGGACCTACGCATTA
>CAJXYI010000023.1 GCA_913063435.1 uncultured Actinomycetales bacterium
AATTGGTCTGCAGGCCGGTTACGACACGCGGTTGACGATGGCGAATGGCGAGCAGGTCCTGCTGACGCTGTTCATTCCGATCGGTGTCCTCCTCGGACTGACGTACGTGCCAGGCCTGGCTATCCGACCCTCCGGTGTTCCCGAGTCGGTGTCCGCAGTCGATTTGGCCGTACCGGGAGCACTCGCGGTCGCCGTGCTCTCCAGTGCCTTCGCTTCGCTGGCGATCGCGACCGGATTCGATCGCCGGTCGCGGTCGCTCATGCTGCTGGCCACCACTCCCCTGTCCCGAGTAGAACTGGTGTGGGCGCGGGCGATCAGCACCGTGGTGATCGTGCTGGGCCAGATCGTGGTCATCGCCGCGATCGCTGTGATCCTGGGCTGGCGACCCGAGCAACGCTCGATCCTGCTCATCGTCTTCGCGGTCATCGGCGCGCTCAGCCTGGCCTCCTGCGCCGTGATGATCGCCGGCCTGCTGCGAGCCGAGGCGACATTGGCCCTGGCAAACGGCATCTTCCTCGTTCTCCTGGTGGCAGGCGGCACGGCGATTCCCGCGTCCAGCCTGCCTGATTGGTGGGCGGTGATCGCACAGGCGCTGCCGAGTGGCGCACTGGCGCAGGCGCTGCGCTGGGGTGCGTTGGATCTGGCAGGCTTCCCCGTCCTTCCCCTCGTCGTTCTCGTGCTGTGGGGCGCTGCCGCCTCGGTTATCGCCCGTCTGACCTTCCGCTGGGACTGACCCCGGGATGTGACACATGCGACGCGGTCGACTCCCGAACGAGCGTGCCGTCGCTGTCGTCGTAGCCTAGAAGGGTGAGCTCCTCCTTCCCTTCTCCTGCCGCGTCGGGTGGCCCTGCGAGTGGATCGACGGTCCTCGACGAAACACCGATCATCGATGGGACTGCACCGCGTGGCCTGCGGCGGCTTTTCGTCGCGAATCTGATCGCCCAGATCGGCATCGTCATCACCGGTGGGATCGTTCGGTTGACCGGCTCCGGCCTGGGTTGTCCGACCTGGCCGGAATGTGTCGATGGTTCATTGACTCCCACCTCAGCGCAGGAGGAGTCAACCGCGCAGAAGGTCTTGGAGTTCGGCAACAGGCTGCTCACCTTCGTCCTCGCCGCCCTAGCGATCGCTGCGGTCGTCGCCACCATCGTGTGGCTGCGACGCCGACGCGCTGCTGGACTGGGCACCCGGCGCCCCCTGCTGATCCTCGCTGCGATCCCGCTCATCGGAACGATCGTGCAGGCGGCACTCGGCGGCATCACCGTCCTCACCGGCCTGAGCCCCTTGGCTGTCGCGGCACACTTCCTCGTGTCGATGGCGATCATCGCGGCCTGCGTGGTGCTGGTGGTGCGAGCAGGTGAGCCGGGTGACGTCCCCAGGACCAATTCCGTGGCACTACCCCTGCGCGTGCTCGTTCGAGGTTTGGTGGTGGTGACCGCCATCGTCGTCATCCTGGGTGTCATCGTCACCGGATCGGGTCCACATGCCGGCGATGACGATGTGACATCTCGATTCCCCTTCGAGTTCGCAACGGCCGCGTGGTTGCATGCCGACGCAGTCTGGCTGTTCCTCGGCCTCCTGGCCGGCATCCTCGGCACCGCGTGGCTGCTGGGTTGGCCTCGCCCGCTGAGTCGACGTGCCTGGATCCTGGCTGCCATCGCGCTCGTGCAGGGCGCCATCGGCTACGTCCAGTACGCGACCGGGGTACCCGAGGTCCTCGTTGCATTCCACCTGCTCGGAGCCTGCCTCACCTGGGCCGGTGCCGTATGGCTGCTGCTGGGCATCCGCACCCGCGGGATGGTGCCTGCACCTGCCGGTTCACCGAGGTTGGCTGATGCCGTCACTCACGCCAGGGAGCCCGGCGCAGTCACGTGACGCTCGACGTTGGTCGACGTCATCACCCCACAACGGGGGAACCCACGAACGGATCGATACCGACAGCGAGAAACAGCACGGCCAGGTAGGTGATGGAACCGTGGAATAACCGCATCGGCGCAGGATCGGCGACACCCTTGGCGACACTGACCCACAGCCGCGCCACTTCCGCCAGGAACACGATCCCCAGCACGATGGCCGTGATCGTGTAGACCGGACCCATCGGCGCCAGCCAGATCAGCGACAGTGAGGCTGCGATCATGAGCACTGAGTAGCCAAGGATGTGGCGCATCACTGTCCGCGGCTGCGCTAGAACGGGAAGCATGGGAACTCCTGCCGCCGCGTAATCCTCGCGATAGCGCAGCGAAAGCGGCCAGTAGTGCGGTGGAGTCCAGAAGAAGACGATCAGGAAAAGCGCCACGGCAGCCCACGACAGCGAATCGGTGACGGCCGCCCATCCGATCAACACCGGCATGCATCCTGCGGCACCGCCCCAGACGATGTTCTGGGCCGTACGCCGCTTCAACACGACGGTGTAGCCGACGGCGTAGGCGAGGATCGCAACGACGGCGAGCGCCGCAGCCAAGGCCGTGGTGAAAGCCCACAGGACGACGATGCTGGCTACTGACAGCACCGTGGCGAAGATCACACCGGAGCGGGCCGAGATCCGACCGCTCGCCACCGGGCGGTGCGCCGTGCGCTGCATCAGGGCATCGATATCGCGGTCGTAGACACTGTTGAAGGTGCTGGCCCCGGCAGCTGCGAGTGCTCCGCCGATAACCACCGCCACCATCGTGGTGAGGTCGGGCCAGCCTCCCGCCGCCAGGATCATCGTGGGCAGCGTCGTGACCAGGAGCAGTTCGATGATCCGGGGCTTGGTGATCGCGACATAGGCGGCGACCGTGGAACGCCATCCCTGAGCGGATGCGTGTTCGGCGGATCGTCGATCGAGTGCCGCCACGACGCTCAGCCCTCCAAAGTCTCGAGCCGGTTGCCTGGGAGGACCAGCACGATGGCCGTTCGACGAGCCGGATGTCGGTTCTCGTGATCGCTTCGTCCAGTCCGCTCCACTGTTCACTCGCCAGTCTACCTTTCGTCTTCTCGTTGCACCGGTGGGCTGCCGAGGCGATCGCTAGGCTGCGGATCGTGACGAATTCGATGACGACCGGACCGGTCGATTCCCGCGAGTACCCGCTGTCGGTCGACCTGGACATACCCGCTTGGGGACCCCTGGACGATCGCACGGTGGCCACGATTCGAGGACTGGCCATGGACGCCGTCCAGAAGGTCGGCAACGGGCATCCGGGAACGGCGATGAGCCTCGCCCCTGCCGCGCATCTGCTGTTCAGCAGGTTCCTCCGCCATGATCCCACCGATCCGACCTGGCTGGGCCGGGATCGGTTCGTGCTGTCGTGCGGTCATTCATCACTGACCCTGTACATCCAACTGTTCCTGACCGGTTACGGCTTGGAACTATCCGATTTGAAGTCGTTCCGGACCTGGGGCAGTCGAACCCCCGGGCATCCCGAGCACGGTCACACCGTGGGCGTCGAGACGACGACGGGGCCGCTGGGCCAGGGCATCTCCACTGCTGTCGGCATGGCGATGGGAACTCGATACGAGCGCGGTCTGCTCGATCCCGACGCACCGTGGGGCACCAGCCCCTTCGATCACCACGTGTGGGTGATCGCCTCCGACGGCGATCTCGAGGAGGGAGTATCGGCCGAGGCATCAAGCCTCGCGGGAACCCAGCGCCTGGCGAATCTGACAGTGATCTGGGACGACAACCACATCTCGATCGAAGGCGATACTGCAGTGGCCTTCACCGAGGATGTCGCGGCACGTTACGAGTCATATGGCTGGCGCGTCCACGAGGTGGGGCTAACCCCTACCGGTGATGTCGATGTCGAGGCACTGGCCGAAGCACTCACCGCGGCTCGACTCGAGTCCGAGCGCCCCACCTTCATTGCGATGCGATCGGTGATCGCCTGGCCGGCACCCCACGCGCAGAACACCGGGAAAGCTCACGGTGCAGCACTGGGCGCCACCGAGGTCGCGGCCACCAAGGAGCGTCTGGGTCTGGATCCCGGAGTCGATTTCGCAGTTGCCGACGACGTCCTCGCCCACACCCGGGCGGTAAGCGAGCGCAATCGAGTCGTCCGCAGTTCATGGGATGCTGCCTTCGCCCAATGGCGTGACCGTGAACCGCAACGCGCAGCACTGCTCGATCGTCTACTCGCCGGTGAACTGCCCGATGACGTGGCAGACGCACTGCCTGCATTCGACACCGGCGCATCGATCGCCACCCGCAGCGCCTCGGGAACGACGATCAATGCGCTTGCCCGGGTGCTCCCCGAGATGTGGGGCGGTTCCGCCGATCTCGCCGGGAGCAATAACACCACCATCGAGGACGGGCTGTCGTTTCTGCCCGCCGGGACTCCCGCACCGGGATCCTCGCCGTACGGCCGGGTCATCCACTTCGGTATCCGCGAGCATGCGATGGGGGCGGTCCTCAATGGCATCGCCCTGTCGGGATTGACTCGACCCTTCGGAGGCACCTTCTTGGTCTTCAGCGATTACATGCGCGGAGCCGTTCGCCTATCGGCATTGATGGATCTTCCGGTGACGTTCGTGTGGACCCACGACTCCATCGGCCTGGGTGAAGACGGCCCCACGCACCAGCCGATCGAGCAGCTATGGAGCCTGCGGGCGCTGCCCGGTCTCGCGATCGTCCGTCCCGCGGATGCGCGTGAAACGGCACTCTCGTGGTTGACGATTCTGCGTCAGCACGGCCCCGCAGGACTCATCCTGAGCAGGCAGGGACTCCCTGTCCTTGCTGACACGGAGACGATCGATGCTGATGTCATCGGTCGAGGTGCGTATGTCCTGGCCGATTCAACAGGTTCGACACCTCAGGCGATCATCATCGCGACCGGATCGGAGGTGTCGATCGCACTCGACGCACGCCAGCTCCTCGCACAGGTTGGGGTCGATGCCCGCGTCGTCTCTGCACCCTGCCTCGAGTGGTTCGATGCGCAACCGCAGGACTACCGACACGCCGTCCTCCCCCCCGACTGCCGGGCCCGGGTCTCGGTCGAGGCTGGGGCCACCATCGGATGGCACCGGTACGTCGGCGATGCTGGAGAGATCATCGGTCTAGACCACTTCGGCGCCAGCGCCGATGCCGCCACGCTCTACCGCGAGTTCAACATCACCGCGCAGGCTGTCGCCGAGGCAGTGCAGCGCACCCTCGACCGCTAACCCACGACCGGACATCCCCTGACCCTCCACTCCGACACCTCACATACGACACCCACGGGAAGGCTCCCCATGTCCGCACCCGCCGTACTCACCGAACTCACCGACGCAGGTGTGTCCCTCTGGCTCGACGACCTCGACCGGCATCGATTGACCAGTGGAAACCTGCAGCAGCTCATCGACACCCGCTGTGTGCGCGGGGTGACGACCAACCCGACCATCTTCGGACGGGCGATCACCGGTGAGGCCTCCGCCTACGCCACTCAGATCGCATCCCTGGCCGCAGCCGGGGTCGATGCTGATGGCGCGGTGCGCGCCATGACCACTGATGATGTCCGGGCCGCCTGCGACGTCTTCGCCCCGTTGTGGGAGGCCAGTGGCGGCATCGATGGCCGCGTATCCATCGAGGTCGATCCCCGGCTGGCCCGAGATACGCACGCGACCATCACCCAGGCTCGGGAACTGTGGGCCGAGGTCAATCGACCGAATGTCTTGATCAAGATCCCGGCCACGGTCGAAGGCCTGCCCGCCATCACCGAGGTACTCAGTGACGGCATCAGCGTCAATGTGACCCTGATCTTCTCGCTGGAACGCTATGCAGCGGTGATCGATGCCTGGATGGCCGGCTTGGAACTCGCTCTCGCGCGCGGGCATGAACCGTCGTCGATCGTGTCCGTCGCTTCCTTCTTCGTGAGCCGGATCGACACCGCGGTCGATAAACTCCTGGATTCCTTGGGAACCCCCGAGGCCGCTGCTCTACGCGGACGGGCTGCTCTGGCGAGCGCCCACCTCGCATGGGACGTCTACACAGAGGCCCTCCGGTCGGACCGCTGGTCGCAACTGCGAGACCAGGGCGCCCACCCCCAGCGCCCGCTGTGGGCCTCCACCGGGGTCAAGGATCCTGCGTTCGCCGACACCCGATACGTGATCGATCTCGTGGCGCCCGGTTGCGTGAACACCATGCCGGAGAAAACCCTGGAGGCGGTTGCCGACCACGGAGTGTTCGCCGGTGACACCGTCTCCGACTCGGCGGATCGAGCACTCGAGGTCTGGCGAAGCCTCAACGACCTGGGAATCTTCGAGCCCACTGTGGCCGACGGTCTCGAGCAGGCCGGCGTTGCATCCTTCGAGCAATCATGGCTCGACCTGCTCGACGCCGTTACCCAGCAGCTACAGACCGCACGACCAGCCTAGATCGCACGCACGTCGACAGGACGGGACGGACGGCTATGAACCCGCTTCGCGATACCCGTGATGCACGCCTGCCTCGAGTGGCTGGGCCCTGCGCGGTGGTTCTGTTCGGTGTCACCGGAGATCTCGCACGCAAGAAGATCATGCCGGCGATCTACGACCTCGCCAACCGCGGATTACTACCGCCAGGTTTCGGTCTCGTCGGTTTCGCTCGCAGGGAGTGGGCGGATGAGGATTTCGCCCAGGAGGTGCATGATTCCGTCCGCGAGCATGCGCGCACTCCCTTCCGCGAGGAAGTCTGGCGTCAACTCAGCCAGGGCATCAGGTTCGTCGCGGGAGACCTCGCCGATCCACAGGCATTCGACCGCCTTCGCGAGACCGTGCACTCCCTGGATGCCGAGCGCGGAACTCTGGGGAACCACGCGTTCTATCTGTCGATCCCACCGGGGTTGTTCCCTACGGTCGTCTCCCAGATCCAGCAGGCGGGTTTGGCGAAGAAGCCACCAGGTGCGTGGCGACGCGTCGTCATCGAGAAACCATTCGGTCATAACCTGGCGAGTGCCGAGGAACTCGACCGCGTTCTCGCTGATGTCTTCGCACCCGACGAGATCTTCCGCATCGACCACTACCTCGGCAAGGAGACGGTGCAGAACATCCTCGCCGTCCGGTTCGCCAATGAGATGTTCGAACCGCTGTGGAACTCCCGCTACGTCGACAACATCCAGATCACCCAGGCCGAGGACATCGGGATCGGTGGACGCGCCGGCTATTACGACGGAATAGGCGCGGCACGCGACGTCATACAGAACCATCTGCTGCAGCTTCTGGCCCTCACGGCCATGGATGAACCGCTGTCATTCGATCCGCGCCAGGTACGTCAGGAAAAGGAGAAGGTGCTCGCAGCGGTCACAGTTCCCCGCGACATAGATCTGCACACAGCGCGGGGACAGTATGCGACAGGATGGCAGGGCGGCGTTCCCGTCTTCGGCTATCTGGAGGAACCGGGAATCCCAGCGGATTCGACGACCGAGACCTTCGCGGCCATCCGCGTTGACATCGACAACCGCCGGTGGGCCGGAGTGCCGTTCTATCTGCGCACCGGAAAACGCCTGGGTCGACGCGTCACCGAGGTCGCGGTCGTGTTCAAACGTGCGCCGCACCTGCCCTTCGCCTCGACCTCCGTCCAGGAACTGTCCGATAACGCGCTCGTATTCCGTATCCAGCCTGATGAAGGCATCACGCTTCGGTTCGGCTCGAAAGTGCCCGGTGTCTCTGCCATGGAGGTCCGAGACGTGACGATGGACTTCCAGTATGGGGATTCCTTCGTCGATACCAGTCCCGAGGCATATGAGCGGTTGATCCTCGATGTGCTCCTCGGTGACCCGCCCCTGTTCCCCCAGGCTCGGGAGGTGGACTTGAGTTGGCGGATCCTGGATCCAGTCCTCGACCGGTGGTCTGAGTCCGGCCGGCCTGCAACCTATGCGTCGGGCGGCTGGGGGCCGGCATCCGCCTACGAGATGATCGCCCGAGATGGCCGCACCTGGAGGAGACCGTGATCCGACTCGAGGACACCAGCGGACACGACATCGCGGCGGCGATCGCACACGAACGACACCGCATGGGATCGCCGACTACCGGCATGGTCCTTTCCCTGCTGATCCTCACCGACGAGACGTATCAGGCGGATGCGACCGCCGCGGCTGTGGCCAGCGCCCGCGAACACCCCATGCGCATCCTCACCCTGATACCACGCCCGGGTGGGGACATCGGTCGCATCGATGCCGATATCAGTGTGGGCGGCGATGACGGTCCCGGCGAGGTCGCTGTGATGCGCCTGCGTGGAGACCGCAGCGACCACGCCAACTCCGTGGTCATCCCCCTGCTCCTGCCCGACACGCCCGTCGTCACATGGTGGCCGGGAACCGCCCCGGTGTCCCTTGCCGCCGACCCCATCGGTTCCCACGCCGGACGGCGCATCTCCGACGTATCCACTCTCGCCGAACCGATCGAAGGATTGCGGATCCGGCGAGACAACTACCAGCCCGGCGATACCGACTTGAGTTGGACACGGCTGACAGGGTGGCGCAGCACGCTCGCGGCCGTTCTCGATCGACCGGTGGGCGATGTGCATTCGGTCACGGTCACCGCACCCGTGAACAATCCCAGTGCGGTTCTCCTGGCTGCCTGGTTGGCCTGGGCACTGGACATACCTGCGCGACTGGTTCCCGGATCCGGCCCGGGCCTGAATGCGGTCGCGCTCTCGATCGACGACGGAACCATCGAGCTCGCCCGTCCGGACGGGCGCATGGCGACTCTGCGAATGCCAGGGGTTCCCGAGTCCCCGATAGCGCTACCTAGGCGCACGATCGCCGACCTCATCGCCGAGGACCTGCGCCGACTCACCCCCGATGAGATCTACGCAGAGGCTCTCGCGGCGATCGATCGGGTGGATATCGGTTGAATCGAGGGGGCGGGTCAGCGCTTCTTCAACCGAGCGAGTGCCTCGTCGAGGATCGCGGCACCATCGGCATCCGATCGCCGCTCTTTGACGTAGGCGAGGTGGGTCTTATACGGCTCGATCTTCGGAGGGGCGGGCGGCTCCTGGGAGTTCTGGCTGGCCGGCCAGCCGCACCGGGGGCAGTCCCAACTGTCAGGGATAGCGGCGTCCGCAGCGAAACTCGGTGTCGTCTCATGCCCACGGGCACAGTAGAACGTCACGAGAACGCGTGGCGCGGTCTCCCCGCGTTCAGCCTCACCCATGGGTCCAGCGCCCACTCGACTCCCGCGAATCGCGCTGCCACCTGCCATACCCTCAACCTCCTGTACGAACGAGCAGACCGACGGCCACGATCGAGGCCGCCCAGATCGCACCGACCCCGATGGTGAGTCGATCCAGGTTCTTCTCCGCCACTGATGAGCCACCGATCGATGAGGTCACGCCGCCACCGAACAGATCCGACAACCCGCCGCCCTTACCGCGATGCAGCAGGATCAGCACGATCAGGATCACGCTGGTGATGACCAGCAGAAGCGACAGCCCGATGATCAAGGCAGTCGTCATGGCTCATTCCCCTCGGATGCAGGGCCCCTCACGATGGGGGCCGGGTTTCGACCGGTGTGCAACCCGCGCGACGCTATCACGCAGGGGGTGATGATCATGCTTCCGGCGCGGGGTGCAGCCGATAGCGGACGATCCCCACGAATTCCTCCGCATCCAGGCTGGCGCCTCCGATCAAGGCCCCATCGATATCCGTCTGGGCCATGATCCCCGCGATATTCGTGAGCTTGACCGAGCCTCCGTACAGAATCCGACACTCCCCCGCGACATCCTGCGAGACGTGCTCGGCCAGATGATGGCGCAGCGCTGAACAGACTTCCTGCGCATCCTCGGGAGTTGCCACCTCCCCGGTTCCGATCGCCCATAACGGCTCGTAGGCGATCACGATGGATCCGACCTGCTCGGTGGTCAAACCCGAGATCGATCCCGCCAACTGCGCGACGGTGTAGTCGATGTGGTCACCGGATTGGCGGACAGCGAGATCTTCACCGACACACACGATCGGGGTGATCTGCTGGCCCAGGGCCGCAGCTGCCTTCGCGGCGACCACCTCATCGGTTTCGTCATGATACGTACGTCGCTCGCTGTGTCCCACCGTGACGAAATCGCATCCGAGCTTGGCCAGCATGGCGGCTGAGATCTCGCCGGTGTAGGCACCGGACACGTGCGCGGAAACGTCCTGGGCCCCGTAGTCGATCCGATACCCATCTGCGTCGATGAGGGTCTGCACCGAACGCAGATCGGTGAAGGGCGGGAGGACGACCACATCGACGGCTTCGAAGTCCTCATCGGACAGCGCGAAAGCGATCTTCTGCACCAGGGCGATCGCTTCGAAATGGTTGACGTTCATCTTCCAGTTGCCAGCCATCAGCGGTTTGCGCATGTTCAAGGGAATCCCGTCCTCGAAGGAGTGTTCACAAAATAATTCATCGTCGGGTCGGACCGCACAGAGGGCCCTGGCCATGAGGTCTCAGTCGGGGGCGGTCTCCTCGAGAACGGCGAGACCCGGAAGCGTCGCACCCTCCAGCAATTCCAGACTCGCTCCACCACCGGTCGAGATGTGCCCGAAGGCCGAGTCTGCGAGACCGAATGCGCGAATCGCTGCGGCCGAATCCCCTCCACCCACCACCGTGAAGGCCTCTGCTCGACTGACAGCCTGCGCGACGGCTTGCGTTCCGGAAGCGAAGGGAGCGCTTTCGAACACCCCCATCGGGCCGTTCCACACGATCGTGCGTGCACCGGCGATCGCCTCGGTGAAATTCGCGATCGTGCGCGGACCGATATCGAGCCCCATCGCATCGGCCGGAATCTCGGTGATCGGCACCGTACGCGTCGGCGCATCATCACTGATCTGTTCGGCGACGACGACGTCGACGGGCAACATGATGTCGACGCCGAGGGAGTCTGCTCGGTCGAGGGTGCGCTGTACGACGTCGATCATGTCCTGCTCCAGCAGCGAGCGCCCGACCTCGTGACCCTTGGCCGCCAGGAAGGTGAAGGCCATTCCGCCACCGATGAGCACACGATCGACCCGCTCGAGCAGGTTGTCGATCACCTTGATCTTGTCCGAGACCTTGGCGCCACCCAGGATCACGACGTAGGGACGATCCGGGTCGATGAGGACCCGCTCGAAGGCCCGCCGCTCGGCATCGACGAGCAGTCCTGCCGCATGCGGGAGACGAGCGGGGAGGTCAGTGACCGACGCCTGCTCCCGGTGGACGACTCCAAAGCCATCACTGACCGCCATGTCCGCCCATTCGCACCACTCGTCAGCGAGACTGGCTCGTTCCCCAGAATCCTTGCTGGTTTCTCGCGGATCGAAGCGGACGTTCTCCAACAGCACGATGTCGCCGTCACCCATATCCGAGACGGCCTGCACGACGTTCGGGCCGGAGACAGCGGGGACGAACTGCACCGGGGTGTCCAGGAGTTCAGCGAGGCGATCGGCGATGGGGCGCAGGGAGAGTTCCGGATCAGCGACGCCCTTGGGTCGACCGAGATGAGCGATCACCACGACACGCGCACGCCGGTCGAGCAGATTCCGCAGCGTCGGGAGACAGGCGCGGATGCGACCATCGTCGGTGATCGTGACCTCACCGTCATCCGCGTGGGCCAGAGGGACGTTGAGATCGCACCGGACAGCGATGGTGCGACCCTCCACGACGAGGTCGTCCAGAGTGCGGGTCACAGGCGATCGCCGACGTAGCGGATCACATCCACCAGGCGGTTGGAGTATCCCCATTCGTTGTCGTACCAGCCCAGAACTTTCACCATGGTGCCCATCGAGTTCGTCATCCCGGCGTCGAAGACAACCGATGCGGGGTCGGTCACGATGTCGGTCGACACGATCGGATCTTCGGTGTAGTGCATGATGCCCCGCAACGGACCGTCGGCAGCGGCCCTCATCGCGTCGTTGATCTCCTCTTTGGTCGCTGCGGTTTTCAATTCAACGGTCAAATCCGTTGCTGAACCGGTCGGCGTCGGCACACGCATGGCGTAGCCGTCGAGGCGACCCTTCAACTGCGGGAGGACTAAGCCGATCGCCTTCGCAGCACCGGTAGTCGTCGGAATCATGTTGACGGCTGCCGCGCGTGCCCGACGCAGATCGGAGTGCGGGAAATCCAGAATCCGCTGATCGTTGGTGTAGGCGTGGATGGTGGTCATCATCCCGCGCTCGATGCCGAATGAATCATCGAGGACCTTGGCCATCGGGGCGAGGCAGTTGGTTGTACAGGAGGCGTTGGAGATCACATCGTCGGTTGCGGGGTCGTAGTCACCTTCATTGACACCCATCACGATCGTGACGTCTTCGTTCTTGGCCGGTGCCGAGATGATGACCTTCTTCGCACCCGCATCAAGATGCGCTCGCGCCTTGGTCGCATCGGTGAAGTGCCCGGTCGACTCCAAAACCACCTGAGCGCCTAGATCCGACCACGGCAACTGCGCCGGGTCGCGTTCGGCCATCACTGCGATCGTGCGGCCGTCGATAGTGATCGAGCCCTCGCCAGCGGAAACCTCCGCACCGAATCGCCCCAGAACGCTGTCGTACTTCAGCAGGTGCGCGAGGGTGGCGGTATCAGTGAGGTCGTTGATTCCGACGATCACCACGTCGTCCGCGAGGCCGGCTGCGTACACCGACCGCAGGAAATTTCGACCGATTCGACCGAAGCCGTTGATACCCACCTGCACCGCCATGAGGACTCCTCTTCGTGAAAGTACGCGAGATCGACACTGATACCGCCAACCCTATCGACTGGCGCGATATACGGGGCAGTGCCCAAAGTCCTGCACGGTCAGGCTAGGCCGAGACAGGTCAGACGTGCGGGGTCCTGCGACGTGCACCACGGTGAGGGGTCAGGACTCCTCCCAATCCCCGTTGAGCATCTCCTCGGTCAATGCCGCTTCGGTACCTGGGATGCCCAATTCCTCTGCCCGGCGATCAGCCGTCGACAGCAGTCGACGGATACGTCCGGCTACCGCATCCTTAGTCAGCGGAGGGTCAGCGAGCGCCCCGAGTTCCTCGAGACTCGCCTGGCGATGTTCCAGCCGCAGTCTCCCCGCCTGAGCCAGGTGATCGGGGACGTCGTCACCGAGGATCTCCAATGCCCGACTGACCCGCGCGCCCGCGGCCACGGCGGCTCGAGCTGAGCGCCGAAGATTCGCGTCGTCGAAGTTCGCCAGGCGGTTGGCTGTCGCTCGCACCTCGCGCCGCATGCGGCGCTCCTCCCAGACCAAGACCGACGAGTGCGCGCCCATTCGGGTCAACATCGCTGCAATCGCATCTCCATCGCGAATCACGACACGGTCGACGCCGCGAATCTCGCGGGACTTGGCTGCGATTCCCAGACGACGCGCTGCACCCACGAGTGCCAGTGCCGCCTCCTGCCCGGGACAGGTGATCTCCAAAGCCCCCGACCGCCCCGGTTCGGTCAGGGAGCCATGAGCCAGGAAAGCTCCCCGCCACGCTGCCTCGGCGTCGCAGAGACCACCGTTGACGACAGTCGGTGGCAGGCCACGGATCGGGCGCCCCAACGGATCGACCAGACCAGTCTGTCGGGCCAGGTGGTCCCCACCGCGCACGACGCGCACCACATAACGGCTGCCCTTGCGCATTCCCGATGAGGAGACGATGGCTACGTCACTGTCGGAGTTATACACATCAGCGAGGGTCCTTCGCAGGCGACGCGCGATCGCACCCGCGTCGAGATCAGCCTCTACGACGACCTGACCACTGATGACATGTAGACCGCCGGAAAACCTCAGTAGCGCCGATGCTTCCGCCCGTCGGCAACACGTCCGAGTGACGTCGAGGCGACTGAGCTCATCCTTGACCTCGCTCGTCAACGCCATGTGTCCACCATGATCATGCCGTCATCCTGCCACGCCGATGCCATCAACCGCGTCAACTGCCGTAACCCGCTGAACCACAACTCATCCCTGCCCACGTTCGCGCACTCCATCCGGCCCACCGATGACGTCACTGAGGGCGTCGGCGAGAAGATCCGGATCATGTGCCAGGCCACCCGAGACCCGGCAGATCCGCACTCGCGCTCCTAATCGTTGGGACTCCCGTCGCAGTTGTTCGAGATCATCCACATGATCGCGATCCGCGAGAACCGTATCGATACCAACGTCAGGAAACAGGCGCGCCCATGCCGAGAGATATTCATGGGCGGGATATCCCTCTGTCTCCCCAGCCTCACCCATGAGATTGACGATGACCACCCGGTGTGCGGAACTCTCCTCGATCGCCTGACGAATCGAGGGAACGAGCAGGTGCGGTAGCACGCTCGTGTACCACGAGCCAGGTCCGAACACGATCAGGTCGGCCCCCTCGATGGCTCTCACTGCCGGTGCACAGGCAGCCGGATCGCTCGGCTCGAGCCGCATCTGCTCGATGAATCCCCGAGTTTGGGAGATCGCCGCCTGCCCGCGCACTTCGACGCTGCCATCTGCCGTCCGTACCTGTGTGATCAGATCAGTAGCCATAAGGCAGTTCGGGAACACTCGCCCGCGGGTGCGCATCGCCTCGCTGAGAATCGTCAATCCCGCGATAACGTCTCCGGTCTCCTCCCACAGGGCAGCGAGCACGAGATTCCCTAGTGCATGACCTCCGACATCGACCTCTCCATCGAAGCGATGCTGAAGCACCGCACGCCATTGGGTTCCCTGCTCGTCATCGGGCATCAATGCCGCAACAGCCATCCGCAGATCTCCCGGGGGAGGTATGCGCAGATGCTGTCTCAGTCGTCCGCTGGAGCCACCGTCATCGACAGTTCCGACCAACCCGGTGACCTGATTCGAGATCGATGCCAGGGACCGCAGCGTCACCGATAATCCATGACCGCCACCGAGTGCAACGACCGCGGGATATTCCTTCGGCCGGTCACTCACGCCCGAGATCCCGATGCATGACCAGAGTCTCCACCCCGTGCTTGACCAACCTCGTGGAGAGATTCTCCGCCATCGCCACACTGCGATGCTTCCCACCGGTGCAGCCGACGGCGATCGTGACGTACCTCTTGCCCTCCCGCAGATACCCTGCCGCCATCATGTCCACCAGTCGCGATGCCATGTCCAAGAAGGAGCGCGCATCCGGCTGGTCGAGGACATAGTCATTCACCTCAGCCTGCAAACCCGTGTGTTCGCGCAGTTCTGCGACCCAATGCGGGTTCGGCAGAAAGCGGACATCCAGAACCATGTCGGCGTCCACCGGCAATCCGTA
This sequence comes from uncultured Actinomycetales bacterium, assembly GCA_913063435.1. Classification (GTDB taxonomy): domain Bacteria; phylum Actinomycetota; class Actinomycetes; order S36-B12; family S36-B12; genus M55B157. The sequence goes on from CAJXYI010000023.1 coordinate 15,108, forward strand.
CTTGAAACCGAAGGACATCACGGTCGCACGGAGAGCGATGTCGTCAGTATCGCCGAAGGCCGCGTCGATCTTGCGCCGAAGATCATGGACGTTCAACGTCGTCGTGTCGATAACGAGATCAGCATCTCCACGCAGCGATCCCAATGCATCGCGTTCACGGCGAAGCCCATCGATGAGCCGCTCCCCATGCTGAAGTGGATGAGGTCGGCGACTACTTTCGAAACGCCGCACGAGAGCCTCGTCGGAGGCCTCGAGGAAAACCACCCGGACGGGTATGTCGAGTTGACGCAGGCGGTTGAGGGCCTGCGACACGTCATCGAAGAACCGGCCACCGCGGACGTCGACTACGACGGCGAGTCGGTCGATCTGTCCGCCGGCTGACAGTGTGGCCACGCTGTCGGGGATCAGGCTCGGCAGCAGGTTATCGATGACGAACCAGCCCAGATCCTCGAGCGCCCGGGCTGCCGTCGACCTCCCTGCCCCCGACATTCCCGTGACCAGCGCGACCTCCATACCTCCCACCTGCGGCATCGTGCCATCGGGCGCTGCGCTTTGACGAGCGTCGCGATCATCCGAACCGGTCACGGTCGACCACCTCCATCAATGACCTCTCCCGGAGCGGAAGCATCCTGTTGCGCCTGATCGTTCATCATGTCACCGACGCCCAGGGCATCATGAATGCGTTGGGCGAGTTCGGGGCCGATCCCCGATGTTTCTTGCAGCTGCTCGATGGTTGCCTCGCGGATTCGCTTCACCGAGCCGAAGGAGCGCAAGAGTTGGCGCTGCTTCGCCGGACCCAAGCCCGAGACGGAATCCAATGCGGACGTGGCGATTTTCCGACTGCGCGTTCGACGTTGATGGCGAAGTGCGGTCCGATGCGCTTCATCGCGAATCCGCTGCAGCATGAATAGTCCCTCGCTCGTTCTCGGAAGAATGAGCGGTTCGGGATCGTCAGGCCGCCAGACCTCTTCCAACCGCTTGGCCAGGCCCACGACAGGGACGTCGCTCATCCCGCATTCGGTCAACGCTCGCGACGCGGCCGCGACCTGTGGGGCTCCACCATCGATGACGAGCAATTGCGGCGGATAGGCAGACGTCCTCGTCGGATTGCGAGCGGATGCAGACTCGTCCCGAGGTCGAAATCGGCGCGACACCACCTCGTGAACCGCCCTCGTGTCATCGATGGCTCCTTCATCGCTGATGGTGTACGAACGGTAGTCCCGTGGTCGTGGCGCACCATCTTCGAAGACCACAAGGGAACCCACGACTCCCTCGCCGCCAAGATGTGAAATGTCGACGCACTCGATGCGCAGAGGGGCTTCGGGGAGATCCAGCATGTGCTGTATGTCGGAGATCGCGCGGCTACGAGCCGTGATGTCACCTGCACGTCGGGCCTTATGCAGCGATAGCGCCTGCTCGGCATTGGTCGTTACCGTTTGCCACAGGGATCGCTTCTGACCACGTTGGGGAACGATGGCTGATACCGGTCCGCCCCTGATCTCAGCCAGCAGATCGACCATCGCCGAATCTGGTTCGACCGGGACGATCACCGTACGAGGGATGGATTCCGGTTCGACATACAACTGCTGCATGAGTCGGGTGAGAAGTCCAGGAGTATCGATGTCCTCGACCTTCTCGACGACTAGTGTCCGCTGCCCGCGGATCCGACCGTCGCGGACGTGGAATACCTCAACAGCCGCTTCGAGTTCATCTTCAGCCAACCCGATGACATCCGCGTTGGTGCCGTCAGACAGCACCACCGTATTCCGTTCCATGGCCCTACGTAATGCGCCGAGATCATCCCGCAGTCGAGCCGCTGACTCGAAATCCTCGGATTCGGCTGCTTGACGCATCTGTGTTTCGAGCCGCCTCTCGATGGCTGCGGTTCGCCCTGACATGAAGGATGCGAACTCGTCGACGAGTCGGCGGTGTTCCTGAGCGTCGATCCTGCCCACGCACGGCGCCGAGCACTTGTCGATATAGGCGAGGAGGCAGGGGCGTCCCACCTGCGCTGCTCGTCGGAAGACACCGTCGGTGCAGGTTCGTATCGGAAAGACACGAAGCACTAGGTCGAGGGTCTCCCGGATAGCCCAGGCATGTGCGTAAGGACCGAAGTAGCGCGCTCCTTTTCGCTTGGCGCCCCGGCCGACGTACGCACGTGGGAATTCCTCCCCCAGGGTGAGGATGAGGTACGGGTAGGACTTGTCGTCGCGATAGCGAACGTTGAACCGTGGATCGAATTCCTTGATCCAGGTGTACTCCAGGGCGAGAGCTTCGACCTCAGTACCCACAGTGACCCAGTCGACCTCGCTGGCGGCCTCGACCATCGCGCGCGTGCGTGGATGCAACCCCGCGACATCAGCGAAATACGAGGACAGTCTCGACCGCAGCGACTTGGCCTTGCCGACATAGACAACCCGACCGTGCGCATCGCGGAAGCGATAGACACCCGGCTGATCGGGCACTGTTCCCGGTGCCGGGCGATAGGTCGATGGGTCTGCCACACCACCCAGCGTAGGCGGTCGGTGCCGATGGACCGGTGATCAGCCGGCGACGATGAATCCATCGACGATGTTCACCGATGCTCCGGCGAGCCCTTGAACGGCCGGCCCTCGGATCACATCGCCGTTCTCGGCGGAGAACAGCGAACCGTGACACGGGCAGAGGATCTCGTTGTCGGACACCTCGGACACCAGGCAGCCCTGGTGCGGGCATACCGCTGTGAAGGCCTGGATATCTCCCTCGGCCGGTTGGGTCACCACGATCTTGGGTCCGTCGAAGACCTGTCCGCCACCAACGGGGATATCCGACACCGGCGCTAAAGCGCCATCAGGTGTTCCTCCCGTCGTCGTTGTGGGGGCGGGAGTCGTCGGAGCTGGCGTCGTCGGGTCGGGCGCTGCACCGGTAGCCGAGGTTGCCGTCGTCGTCGGAGCGGCATCCCCACCGCCACCACAGGCCGCCAGGACCCCGGCCGCGCTGATAGCGCCCCCTGCGGCGATCACTGCTCGGCGGGACACGGTGCGACGAGTCTGTGAACCGGTGGTGGGCTCTGTCGAGGCATCAGTCATGGGGCCAGGCTAACCCGAGTCACCCGGAACGGCGATTCCGCACAGCCGTCGGCCGCGTCCTCGCCGGACTTTTCCTGGCCGGAGTCGTGTTCGCCGGAGACTTCTTGGCCCGAGACTTCTTGGCCCGAGACTTCTTGGCCGCTGCCTTCTTCGACGCTGTGCCGAGCATGGGGGCGAGATGCGTTCCCGTGTGGCTGGCCAGATTCGCGGCGATGTCCTCTGGGGTTCCCGTCGCAACGACGATCCCACCTCCAGACCCACCCTCGGGGCCCATATCGATGATCCAGTCAGCCGACTTGACCACATCGAGGTTGTGCTCGATGACGATGACGGTGTTGCCCTTGTCGACGAGACCCTGCAGGACAAGGAGGAGTTTGCGGATGTCTTCGAAGTGCAATCCCGTCGTCGGTTCGTCGAGGACGTAGACGGTGCGTCCCGTGGATCGCTTCTGAAGCTCCGAAGCCAGCTTCACTCGTTGCGCCTCGCCACCGGACAGCGTCGGAGCTGATTGGCCGAGGCGGACGTAGCCGAGCCCGACATCGACCAGTGTGCGCAGGTGACGGGCGATCGGCGGAACTGCCTCGAAGAAGTCCAACGCCTCCTCGATCGGCATATCGAGGACCTCGGCGATGGTCTTGCCCTTGTAGTGCACCTCGAGGGTTTCCCGGTTGTAGCGCGCGCCGTGACAGACCTCGCAGGGCACATACACGTCGGGTAGGAAATTCATCTCGATGCGCAAGGTGCCATCCCCCGAGCACGCCTCGCATCGCCCGCCCTTCACGTTGAAAGAGAACCGGCCGGGCTGATAGCCCCGGACCTTCGCCTCGGGAGTCTCGGAGAACAGTCGGCGGACATGATCGAATACCCCGGTGTAGGTCGCCGGGTTGCTTCGCGGGGTTCGACCGATCGGACTTTGATCCACGTGAACGACCTTGTCCAGATGTTCCAGCCCCTGCACACGCCGGTGGCGCCCGGGGACCGTCCTTGCGCCGTGCAGTTCCCGAGCGAGCACGTTGTAGAGAATGTCGTTCACGAGGGTCGACTTACCCGAACCGCTCACGCCGGTTACCGCCACCAGGCATCCCAGCGGGAACTCCACCGCCACATCTCGCAGGTTGTGCTCCTTCGCTCCATCGACGGTCAACATCCGGCCCGGGGTTATCGGACGTCTGATCTGAGGGACCTCGATCGAGCGCCGACCTGCCAGATACGCCCCCGTGAGGGACTCCTCAGTCTCGAGGAGGTCTGAATACGGCCCGCTGACGACAATGCGCCCACCGTGTTCACCCGCACCGGGACCGATGTCGACAATCCAATCCGCCGTGCGGATCGTGTCCTCGTCATGCTCGACGACGATGAGGGTGTTGCCCAGGTCGCGCAGCCTCACCAGCGTCTCGATGAGCCGGTGGTTGTCCCGCTGATGCAGACCGATGCTGGGCTCATCCAGAACATAGAGGACACCCACCAGGCCTGACCCGATTTGCGTCGCGAGGCGGATCCGCTGCGCCTCCCCACCCGCCAATGTCCCAGCCGGTCGATCGAGGGAGAGGTAATCCAGTCCGACATCGACGAGAAAGGCCAATCTCTCGTTGACCTCTTTCATGACCCTGGCGGCGATCTGGGAGTCCCGCTGGTCGAGTTCCAAGTCGGCGAGGAACCGCGCCGCCTCCCCGATCGGCATCGCAGAAACCTCGGCGATATTCCGTCCGGCGATGGTGACAGCAAGACTCACCGGCTTGAGCCTCGCGCCCCCGCATTCGGCACAGGGAACCTCGCGCATGTAACCGGCGAACTTCTCCCTACTGGTGTCTGTTTCCGCCTCGGCATGCCGGCGTTCGATGTAGGGAACGACACCCTCGAACGTGGTGTAGTAGCTGCGTTGGCGTCCGTACCGGTTGCGGTAACGCACATGCACCTCGGTGGGGTGCCCGGTCAGAATCGCCTTGCGCGCTTTCGCCGGGAGGTCTCTCCACGGCGCATCCGTATCGAATCCCATCTCATCGGCGAGTGCCTCGAGCAGCCGGGAGAAGTAGTCGGTGACATGCCCGGCCGACCATGGGGCTATGGCACCGTCGGCCAGGCTCAGTTCGTCGTCGGGGACGACGAGTTCGGGGTCGACCTTCATTCGGGTGCCCAGGCCTGAGCACGCCGGGCAGGCCCCGAACGGGGAATTGAACGAGAACGACCGGGGTTCGAGCTCTTCGAAACTCAAGCCATCCTTCATGCAGGCGAGGTGCTCGCTGAACAGTTGCTCGCGCTCTGGGTCACCCTCCGGCAGGTCGACGAGATCGATAGCGACGAGGCCGCCCGACAGTCTCAGGGCCGTCTCCACGGAGTCGGTGAGTCGACGACGTGCGGAGTCCTTCACCGCAACCCGATCGACGACGACCTCGATGGAATGCTTCTCGGACTTCTTCAGCCGTGGTGGATCATCGAGGGTGTGGACGACTCCATCGACTCGCACCCGTGCATATCCCTGGGCCTGCAACTGCCGAAACAGATCCACGTATTCACCCTTGCGTTCTCGAACGACGGGGCTGAGCACGGCGAACCGCGTCCCCTCGGCCAGTTCGAGCAGCCGGTCGACGATCATCTGAGGTGATTGACGGGCGATTGGTGAACCGCACTCAGGACAGTGTGGGCGCCCGATCCGGGCATAGAGCAACCTCAGGTAGTCGTAAACCTCGGTGATGGTGCCGACGGTGGAACGTGGGTTGCGCGAGGTCGACTTCTGATCGATCGACACCGCGGGAGACAGCCCCTCGATGAAATCGACGTCGGGTTTGTCGAGTTGTCCGAGGAACTGACGGGCGTACGCCGACAGGCTCTCGACATAGCGGCGCTGGCCCTCGGCGAAGATCGTGTCGAACGCCAGACTGGACTTGCCGGAGCCGGACAGTCCCGTGAAGACGATGAGAGCATCACGCGGAAGATCGAGGCTGACATCCTTGAGGTTGTGCTCTCGGGCACCGCGCACGAGCAGGCGATCGGACACGTGGCCGAGGGTAGTCCGTGGACCCACACGCCCTACCGCCGCCTCACCCCCACCCCGCGTCCGTCTGAGTTACCTGTTTGGTCGTTAACTCACCGAGTTAACGACCAAACAGGTAACTCAGACGGAGGATTGGGAGGATATGGCGTGGGTCGCGGGAGGATAGGCACTCACGAGGGCTCAGGTGAGGATGATTTGAATAGGAGGATGTCATGGCATCGGATTCGCTCGGAAACCCCGACTATGACGGCCGCGTGAGTGTTGCCGGCCCACCGCAGGTGCGCCAGCTGGCTGGCGCGACCGTGACCAAGATCGCCGTGGGGCCGTACGACAACAACAGTTATCTACTCCGGTGCGATGCGACCGGAGCAGGATTGCTCATCGATGCAGCAGCGGAACCCGATCGCCTGCTCGAACTCGTCGCCGACATTCCCGATCTGCAGATCGCGACGACCCACGGGCACCCTGATCATTGGCAGGCTCTCGCCGACGTCGTGGCCGATACTCGAGCGGCCACGATGGCCGGGCGCCTCGATGCCCCCGACATCCCCATCCCTACCGATCGTCTCCTCGACGGGGACGAGACCATCGAGATCGGGTCGCTCACCCTGAGAACCATCCACCTTCAAGGACACACCCCGGGCTCTATCGTCTTCGTGTTCGACGATGCCGAGGGAAGCACGCACGTGTTCACCGGTGATTGCCTGTTCCCCGGAGGAGTCGGCAAGACCTGGGATGATCCGCAGCGCTTCCAGTCGCTGTACACCGGGGTCGTCCGCGAACTATTCGATGCCCTCGACGACTCAGCATGGATCTATCCCGGGCATGGTCACGACACCACGATCGGTGCTGAGCGACCACACCTGGATGAGTGGCGCGAACGGGGTTGGTGATACTCCCTACGAGCCCGGGGTTTTGTCTGCCGCACCGGATTCACCCTCGATGTCTTCGCTGCGACGAGGTTCGAGCACCGTTCCCGCGTGTGCGCGCACTGATGGATCCCGGCGCACCTTCCACCAGGAAGCGAGAGTGACCGCGATCAGTACACCGGCGATCACCCCGAGGGACAGTGGTGTGGAAATCTTCGGGATCGCAGTGTTCTGCTCATGGACGAAGGTCAACACCAACTTGATCCCGATGAAGATCAAGATGACCGACAGGCCGATCGACAGATAGACCAGCCTGTCGAGTAGGCCCCGTAGCACGAAATACAGTGCACGAAGCCCCAGCAGGGCCGCGGCGTTGGCCATGAACACCAGATAGGGCTCGGTGGTCACACCGAATGTCGCAGGAATGGAGTCCAGGGCGAACAGCAGATCGGTGGATCCGATCGCAAGCATCACCAGCAGGAGTGGTGTGAGCATGCGCTTGCCGTTCACACGGATGCTGAGTTTGGTTCCTTCGAAACGATCCGCGACGGGGAACCAACGGCGAGCCACACGAACAACCAGGTTCTCCTTGGGTTCGGGGTCATCGTCGCGATGTCGGGCCAGTTGGACGCCCGTCCAGATCAAGAAGGCGCCGAAGATGACGAAGGTGAACGAGAAATAGGCCAAAGCCGCGGCACCGATCGCGATGAACACGGCCCGGAAGACCAGGGCGAGCATCACGCCGAACAGCAGCACTCGCTGATGAAGGACGCTGGGCACAGCGAACTGCGTCAGGATGATCACGAAGACGAAGAGATTGTCGACGCTGAGTGACTTCTCCACCAGATAGGCGGCGAAGAACTGCGTTCCCAGCGCAGAGCCCTGCCAGAACCACACGAGAATCCCGAACGCGATCGCAATGGCGATATAGAAGATCGACCAGAGGCTCGCCTCTCGAAACGACACATCGTGTGGATGGCGACTCACGGTGAAGAAATCGATCGCGACGAGGACGATGATGGCCCCGATGGAGATGCCCCAGATCGCCAGGGTCACGTCCACGACACAACTCCATTCCGTCGGAGTCCCGTGCGGCTAGGACGCATCGACGACTCCGGCCTCGGTCATCTGCCGCAGTTCCTTCTTCAACTCTGCGATCTCATCCCGATAGCGTGCCGCGACTTCGAACTGCAACTCCCCTGCCGCAGCCCGCATCTGCTCGGTCAATTCCGCGATGAGAGCAACGAGGTCGGTCGCCGCCGCACCGCCCCGGCGAGGTCGTGCCGGGCCATCGGGGATCCGGTGCTGATCGAGCAGCTCAGCAGTATCCGCGTCCTCACGCGCAAGGGTGTCGGTGATGTCGGCGATGCGCTTGCGAAGCGGCGCAGGGTCGATGTCGTATTCGACGTTGTACGCCATCTGCTTGTCACGACGTCGATTCGTCTCATCGATCGCACGAGCCATCGACGCGGTGATCTTGTCGGCATACATGTGAACCTCGCCGCTGACATTGCGTGCCGCGCGTCCGATGGTCTGAATCAAGGATGTGTCCGAGCGAAGGAAGCCTTCCTTATCGGCATCCAGGATCGCGACCAGCGACACCTCGGGAAGATCGAGTCCCTCGCGCAGCAGGTTGATGCCGACGAGGACATCGAACTCCCCCTGGCGTAACTCACGGAGAAGTTCGACGCGCCGGAGCGTGTCCACCTCCGAATGCAGATACTGAACGCGAACACCCTTGTCCAGGAGATAGTCGGTGAGTTCCTCAGCCATCCGTTTTGTCAACGTCGTGACAAGGATGCGCTCATGGCGTTCGACACGTGTGTTGATCTCGTGCAACAGGTCGTCGATCTGACCCTCGGTGGGCTTGACGGTGACACGAGGATCGAGCAGACCGGTGGGACGAATGACCTGCTCCACGAATTCTCCACCGGCCTGCGCCAACTCGAAGGAGCCCGGTGTCGCCGATAGATACACGGTTTGTCCGGTGCGCTCTCGAAACTCCTCCCATCGCAGAGGCCGATTATCCATCGCACTGGGCAATCGGAATCCATGCTCGACGAGTGTTCGCTTGCGACTCATATCGCCCTCGTACATGCCACCGATCTGGGGAACGCTCACATGGGATTCGTCGACGATGAGCAGAAAGTCCTCGGGAAAGTAGTCCAGCAGGCAGTTCGGAGGGGATCCCGGTTCGCGCCCATCGATGTGCAGGGAATAGTTCTCAATGCCCGAACAGATCCCCATCTCGCGCATCATTTCCAGGTCGTATGTCGTGCGCATCCGCAGCCTCTGCGCCTCGAGGAGGCGCCCCTGCTGCTCCAACTCCGCCAGTCGCTGAGCGAGTTCGGTCTCGATGCCTTCGATAGCACGCTGCATGCGTTCTGGGCCCGCAACGTAGTGCGTAGCCGGGAAGATGGAAATCTCGGAGTCCTCGGTCATCACGTCGCCGGTGACCGGGTGCAAGGTCATCAATCGTTCGACCTCATCGCCGAACATCTCGATCCGCACCGGGTGCGTCTCGTATACCGGAAACACCTCGACGGTGTCGCCGCGCACCCGGAAAGTCCCTCGCTCGAACGACACGTCGTTGCGTGCGTATTGGATGTCCACCAGCCGCCGCAGCAGCGCGTCACGATCGTGCTCCTCACCGGCGCGCAGGCGGATCATCCGATCGACGTACTCCTGCGGGGTGCCCAGACCGTAGATCGCCGACACAGTGGCAACGACCACCACATCCCGACGGGTGAGCAGGGAGTTCGTCGCCGAGTGCCGGAGTCTTTCAACCTCCTCGTTGATCGAGGAATCCTTCTCGATGAAGGTGTCCGTCGTCGGCACGTACGCCTCGGGTTGGTAGTAGTCGTAGTAGGAGACGAAGTACTCCACAGCATTATTCGGCAACAGTTCACCGAACTCATGCGCCAACTGGGCCGCGAGTGTCTTATTCGGAGCCATCACCAACGTTGGCCGCTGGAGGCGTTCGATGAGCCACGCTGCCGTGGCACTCTTGCCCGTTCCGGTGGCACCGAGCAGGACGACGTCCCGCTCACCGGATTCGATGCGACGCGCCAATTCCTCGATCGCAGCGGGCTGATCGCCACTGGGCTCGTAATCAGCGACGACCTCGAACGGGGCTACCGTCCGCTGCAGGTCGGTGATCGGGCGAATCAGGCGTCTCCGGTGAGCTTGTCACGCAGCGCTTGAAGGGCCTCGTCGGTAGCCAAGGTTCCGCCATCGGCCTCTTCAGGTTCCGAGGAGGAGTAATTCGACGGGGTCTGGCCGGATTCGAGGAGAGCAGCCTGATCGGCGGTGCGAGCCTCATCGACCTGCTTGCGATGGGCCTCCCAGCGAGCGTGAGCCTCAGCGTATTCCCGCTCCCACTCCGCACGCTGGTCTTCGAAACCGGGCTTCCACTCACCGGTCTCGGGGTCGAAGCCTTCAGGTCCGATGTAGTTCCCGGCCTCGTCGAATGCCGGAGCCATTCCGTAGAGGTAGGGATCGAACTCCTCCACCGGCGAATCACTGGCACCCGATTCATTCGCCTGCTTCAAGCTCAACGAGATACGGCGGCGCTCGAGATCGATGTCGATGACCTTGACGAAGATCTCATCGCCCACCTGAACGATCTGCTCGGGGATCTCGACGTGGCGCTCGGCCAGCTCCGAGATGTGGACCAGGCCCTCGATTCCCTCTTCGACGCGGACGAACGCACCGAAGGGCACCAACTTGGTGACCCGACCCGGGGTGACCTGCCCGAGCTGGTGGGTCCGGGCGAAGTGCTGCCACGGATCCTCCTGGGTGGCCTTCAGTGACAGGGACACGCGTTCGCGATCCATATCGACATCGAGCACCTCGACGGTGACTTCCTGGCCGACTTCGACAACCTCGGATGGATGGTCGATGTGCTTCCAGGACAGTTCCGAAACGTGCACCAGTCCATCGACCCCGCCGAGATCGACGAACGCACCGAAGTTGACGATGCTGGAGACGACGCCGCTACGGATCTGGCCCTTGCCCAGTTGGGTCAAGAAGGTCTGTCGAACCTCACTCTGGGTCTGCTCCAGCCACGCGCGACGGGAGAGCACGACGTTGTTTCGATTCTTATCGAGCTCGATGATCTTCGCCTCGAGAGTCTGGCCCACATAGGGCTGCAGGTCGCGTACTCGGCGCATCTCGACCAGCGAGGCGGGAAGGAATCCACGCAACCCGATGTCGAGAATCAGGCCACCCTTGACGACCTCGATGACGGCGCCCTCGACGACTCCATCGGCTTCCTTGATCTGCTCGATCGTGCCCCAGGCGCGCTCGTACTGAGCCCGCTTCTTGGACAGGATCAACCGACCTTCCTTGTCCTCCTTCTGCAACACCAGTGCCTCGACCTGGTCACCGACGGTGACGACCTCGTTGGGGTCCACATCGTGCTTGATCGACAACTCGCGCGAAGGGATGACGCCCTCGGTCTTGTAGCCGATATCAAGCAGCACCTCGTCGCGGTCCACCTTGACGATGACGCCTTCGACGATGTCGCCGTCGTCGAAGTACTTGATGGTGGAGTCGATCGCTGCGAGGAAATCATCAGCGCTGCCGATGTCATTGACGGCTACCTGGGGCGACGTCGCGGTGGGCTGGGTGGTCAGGGAGGTCACGTGGAATGCTCCGGTGGCTTGTGTGGTGTCGGTTGTCACGCGCCGGGCCGATGTCTTCGTGCCGCGATGCATCGCGGCGAACCACGAGACGACGTGCCACAAGACGCCGCAGGACCCCTAGGTCTGAGACCAGCGCGGACCCGATGCGCCCGCTCAGGATACGAGGCAGCCCCGACCAGGGTCAACGTGGGTCGTTACGGGCGAGACCCCGGTTGCCCATCCAGACTTACTAGGCCGCGCGACGACCCGGGCGCATCGCAACCAGGACGATGCCCACGACCAGGAGGATGAGACCCAGGATCAGCCCGATGAGCGGCAGGGTGGAGTTCAACAGGGTGATCAGTCCCGACAGCGACTTGGCCGTCTCGACTCCCTCGCTCACCTCGTTCGCCGTGGTGCCCACGACGGCATCGATGACCGTTACCTTGTCATTGCCATCCTGGCCCCTGAGGGTCTGCAACTGACGCTCTTCACCCTTGACGATCGCACCCGTGATCGGTTCGACCCACAGGGTGCGCTCATTGGCATAGAAACGCGGGGCCACGAAAGTCGCCAGCGGGAAGTCGACCAGCGAGCCGGGAACCTCCAGTGTTCCGATCTGGCGCGCCTCGATGCTCTGCTCGAATCGATAGACGGTCAGGCCCTCGATCTCCTCGGTACCCACATAGGTGATCGGCACGGCCTCCTCGAGGGTGGCGTCGAAGTAGGCGTACTCCTTGGGCTCGGTGAACATCGGGAACTTCAAGGGATTGACCCCGGCGAACTCGACCTCGCGTCCATCGAAATTCGCTCCGCAGCAATTGGCCAGCTCCGAGGTGACCCGATCGAATGCGACGCGCAGCGTCGATGCCGTCACGACCGTTCCGGTGTTGTCCTCGGTGCGCAGGAACGATTCCCAGATGGCGAGGTCATCGGCGAGGGCTTCGCTGGTCTGGCTCGCGGGGACATCGCCGCGCGTGAATCGCGTCGAGACCAGGGGAACATCGGTGCGTTCGGTCAGGGTCGCCGGATCGAACAGCACCGCTGCGACGCCAGACTGGTCGGTCTGTGTGACACCACCGGAGTCCTCACCCGGTGACAGCGGAGCCTTGGCCACCGCTGGCACGACGGTGAACCGCAGCAGCGCGGCCAGAACGACGAGGAACACTCCTAGTCCGACCAGAGCAATCCCGACCCCACGCTTCATCGTGGCACCCTTCCCTTAGCGCCGAGCGGCCCCGCGAACAGGGCGTTTCGACTTCGTCGGGGGGACGCTACCGGAAAGTAGCGGCAAACTTCACCTAAACGGACATCATGTCGCGCCATGATGTGGGGGTGTTCCCCCTCCTCGACGGCTACCGGGCCATTGCTGCCCTCATGGTCCTCACCACGCATGTGGCGTTCACGACCGCCGAGATCTTCACTCCCGTTGTCGGCCCGCTGCTAGGCCGGATGGATTTCGCGGTCACGCTGTTCTTCCTGCTGTCGGGCTTCCTGCTCTACCGCCCGTGGGCGCTCTCGGCCATGATCGACGAACCCGGACCCGCCGTCGGGCGCTATGCGATCCGCCGTGCCGGGCGCATCCTGCCCGCCTACTGGCTGATGGTGATCGTGACCCTGGCCGTGCTGCCGGAGATCCAGCCGGTCTCGGCCGACGCATGGGCGGTTCATCTGACCATGCTGCACATCTACGTTCCCGGATACACCCTCGAGGGACTGACCCAGACGTGGAGCCTTGCCACCGAGGTCGCGTTCTACGTCCTCCTGCCGCTCATCGCGTGGTTCACCGGTCGTCGATCCCGAGGGAATCCGGACGCCAGCGCCCGCCGACAACTGATCGTCTTCGGCGTTTTCATCGTGATCGCACTGGTATTCAACGCATTGCGCCTCACCAGTGGATTCGTCGACCTCACCCTGACGGGTTTCTGGCTGCCCGGATTCCTCGACTGGTTCGCGCTCGGGATGGGCGCTGCCGTCGTCTCCGCACGACTGTCACTCCCTGGCCGGGTTGCGTGGATGGAACGGGTGCGCACGCTCGCCCAGGACACACCGACCTGCCTGACCATCGCGCTTGCCCTCTACGTGATCGTGGCCACTCCCATCGGGGGACCTTTGACGTTCACCCTGGCGACTCCCTTCGAATTGCTGGTCAAGCACACCGGTTTCGCACTGATAGCGCTGTTCTTCCTGCTGCCAGGATTCCTCGGCACATGGGACAACCGATCCGCATGGGCCCGATTCTGCTCTCACCCGGTGATGGTCTACCTGGGCACGATCTCCTACGGAATCTTCCTGTGGCACCTCGTTCTCCTGCGGCTGCTCATCGAGGTATTCGACCTGCCGGTATTCGGCGGTTGGTTCGTCCCGATCTGGCTGGCCACGGTCACGGTGAGCATCGCCGCCGGATCGCTGTCGTGGTTCCTTATCGAGCGTCCGATTCAGCGCCTGACCCATCGCCGCTGGGGAAGCCGATCCGACGCGGTGCAGCTACCGCAGCCAAGCCCAGCACCGTGAGAGCCGACAGCACCGCCAGCAGCGCCTCCGGCGCAGAGGAGCGATCAGGCCACGGAATCGCCGCCGCCACCAGTGCGGAGGCAGCAAGCGGCGCGACCGCCATCACCGAACGCCACTGACGTGGACTCGAAGATCCCGACCGCACGGACAACCTCCACGTCCCGGCGAGCCCGACTGCGCAGATGATGAGACCGGGGAAGCCGACGAGTGCCGTGGCGCTGACCATCGCGAGCGCAGCGAGGGTCCATCGTCCAGCCCGCGATGAGCCCGGGACCGCCGCACCGTGTCGCCGACGGACAGGAACCATCAGCAGCAAAAGCAGGCCCGCGACAGCGATGGCCCCCAGGAGCAGTCCGTACCGATAGGCGCCATTGGGCGAGAAATCGACCGAGACCTCACCACCCGCCCCCGGCGGGACAACCCAAGCCTGTCGCCAACCATCGACTCTGATCGGCTCCAAAGACACACCATCGATACTCGCCCCCCAACCGGGATTGGCGTTCTCGGTCAGTTCCAGTAGCCGCGGCTCATCGGAGAACGGGATGACGATCTCGCGATGCGCCGCTTGCCACTCGATGACCTCGACGTCGCCCGTGATCGCGAACCCTCTGGCACCCGCAGAGGCACTGGCGATCGGATCCAACACGACCGATTCCACGAGGAAGGCAGGGCTGGCAGCAACCTGCAGTCGATGGGTTCCGGGATCGAGCTGCACGGAGCGCACATCACAGGGGGTCGCCGCTACTACCGCATCGGTCAGAGCCTCACCGACCGTCATCGTCACCGCGGTGCGTGTGACGACTCGACCATCGATGACGACGGTCGGCCCGAACCCACAGGGCACGGCCACGTTCTGGCCGGGCAACGGTCCCTTCGCGAGGTCATTGGCACCCAGGACTGTGACCTCGCTGATCCCGATCGGTAACGGTTCGATACTCCCGGTGACGGGATCGATGCTGCGCAGTCCCACGGTGTTGTCGAACCGCAATGTCAGACTCGTCGCCTCCTGAGCCGGCACCCGAACTCGGCCGAAGTCATCGACGACTGACGTCGTCTCCACGCCGTTGACGACGACGGTGACGGTCAACGGCAGTGACACCGCCAACCGAGGGTCGACACTCAGGCGGACACCCTGGACGGTTCGCAGTTGCGGCCATGTCAGGCGCAGGCTCGGACGTCGATCATCCGGTCCGGCTATCCACGCGGTCTCCAGCGATCCATCGACGGCAGCCTGCGGGCGGGCCGCAGGATCGTCGACGAGCGTCGAACTGGCCTGCGCGACGATCGCATCCGCTGACAGCGGGGTGAGGAGGTCTGCGAGCGCCTGACCAGGACGGGGGCGAACTCTGACCCCGATCCGCAAATCCTCTGCTCCCGCAGTCGCGAACTGCCGATCGATGCCCGCTCGCTCGGGACCGGCCACCGCGAGTCCGTCATCGCATTGGATGACCCCACCCACCGATAGGCAGCCGGAGCGTTCCCCCCGCTGGGCTGTGAACACCGCCGGTCCTGAGTCCAGCAGTCCGGGAACCACGAGGGATCGATCGATGGGGGCGGGCAGGTCGACCTCGCGAATCCCGAAACCGCCTCCGATCAGCGTTCGACCTCCCTCGCCCTGAGTCTCGATCAGCGTGATGCGCAGTCGGGTCGTCTCACCCCGGGGAACGACGATCTCCTGCCAGCCGTCGGTGCCATCGACCTCCGTCGTGACGCTGCCCTGGTCCGTGGTGGCCTTGATGACAGCGGGTGCGTCATCAGAACCCAGCGACGACGTACCGACCAGCCGGAGCCGGAGGATCGACTGATCGATGCGCACCGGCTCGGTCCACTCCACCTGCCACCATTGACCGACTCCGCTCCCGGATTCCCCCGACCGCCATGCGGTCTCCGGGTCCCCGTCGATCGCCGAATAGGGATCGGACTGCTGACCCAGAGAGCGGACGGCGTCGACATCCGATCCCGATGATGATGCGCTGACGGTGCCGCCATCGAACACCGCAACCGTCTGGAAGGACGTGCGATCCTCCACATCGTCTCGTTGCACATAGTCGTGCACCGCACGATCTGCTGCATAGTCCGCATCCGCGGTGAGCACGCTCGTGCGGTTGTTCCAACTACGACCGAAGATGACCTCGCTGCGCAGGTTGGAGTCGGTGAGGGCTCGCCGGAACGCCACTCCCGACTCTGCGATCCCGGTCAGGCTCGCCTCGTCGCCGTCCAGCACCGCCACCGTGCCCGAACCGATGAGCCCGGCATCGATGAGATCGACAACCCCCTCGCTAGCGCCGCTGACGACCAACGCATCGCGCAAGGGACGCACAGCGACCCTCGGATCCGATCCGGCCGCCTGGGAGTCCACCCGCCAGATCTCCACGGCCGTATTGGCATCGATCAAACCGGTGTCGATCACCGTGGTCTCCGTGCGAAACGGTGGAATGACCGGCCCGAAACCGGCAACCGGAGTGAACCCACCCGAGCGGATCAGTGCCTGCCGGATCGCCTCGGGGCGAGCCGACCCCGTGCGACGCCGATCGAGGTCGTTACGGATCACCACCCAGTCGATCCCAGCCCGACTGACCGCGGCAGCGAGACCCGGCGACCCGCGCCCGGACGTCACCCGTTCGGCGATCGCGTCCAACCAGCGGATCGCCCCCGCACCGGCGAGCGGCACGGCATCACGCACGACCCAGGGCGTCTCGCCCAGGGCCTGCAACGGTTCATCGTTCACCCGTCCCCACCCGTAGATGCCGAACGAGGCACCCGGCAGGACGAGCGCCCGCCCCGATGACTCCTGGTCGGCCAGCCACGATGAGGCCTCGCTCCAATAGCCGGGAAGTTCGGCGAAACTTCGATCCCGAGTGAGTTCGCCAGACAGCGCCGGCCACGCCGATGCGGTCATCGATACCACGAGTGCACCGATACCGACCGTCGCCAGCACTCGCCCTGGCGACGTGCGTCGCCGCCGGTGGGCGATCAACCACTGCACCGCGAAGGCGACCCCGATGGCGATGGGCAGTCGGATGAGCACCTCGAACTTGTGCGTGTTGCGCAACGGCGCGAGCGCACCGTCGAGTAGGGACCGCAGGAATTCGCTGCCGAGGCCGGACCAGGGGCCGATATGCCCGATCCCCACCGCGACCCAACCGATCAGCAATCCACCGACGAGGAACGTCCGCCATCGGGGCCCCCAGCCACCGCTCAGCGCCAAGCCCCCCACTCCCACGGCAGCGACGAGCCCCGTCGCCGCAATGAGCACCGGCTCGGTCACCAGGGACCAACCGCTCGGCCACACCGGGCCTGCACCATCCGCGATGTAGGCCACCCACTGCGAGGTTCCGCGCACGATGGTGTCGGGGGCGGTGATGGATGTCGTCACCGACGCCGACTCGATCCAGTCCAGGAACGGCGGCGAATATCGACCGAGGAGCAGCAGTGGCAATACCCACCACAGCGTTGCGGCTGCGACCGCGAGACTCCACCACCCGACCAGCACCCATCGGGCACGGCCGCTGAACCGCGTGAGGATCCACCACGCCGCAAGGGGTAGTACCGCAGCGCTGGCCACGGCGTTGACGCCACCCGCGGCGAAGACTGCGACACCCGACAGTGCCGCCGCCCGGCGATAGGACCCGCCCTGCGCCACCGCGACCAAGGGGATCAGCACCCATGGGGCCACGGCGTAGGGCAGCACCTCGACCGACAGCACACCGAGCTCGGTGACCATTCGCGGGCCGAGCGCGAACGCCAGACCGGCCAGGAGTCGGGGGGCGAAGCCGTCGACCCCCAGCAACCGCGCAAGTCGCACGATGCCCAGGAACGCTGTGACCAGCAGGACCGACCACCACAGCCGCTGCACCACCCAGTCGGGAATCCCCACGACGTCACCGGTCCAGAAGAACGGACCCATCGGGAAGAAATAGCCGTATCCCTGGTTCGTCAACTGGCCGAAGAAGCCGAGCGGCTCCCACAGGTTCAGTGCCCGCGCCAGCAAGCCACCGGGATCGACGGTGAGATCGAGTTTCGTGTCGGCTGCGATGCGGCCGGGGTCCTGAACGAACGCAACGGCGACCAGTCCCAGACACACGGCCAACCAACGCCACCGGATCGTGGCATTCGGCCCTCGACCGTCGGTCTCGTTCGTGACTTGCGATGACGATGCGGCTGCCATCACGGATCGATCCGTCGGGTATCCCTGCGGCGGGAGATGATCATCACGTTCCAGCACACGATTTCCCGCAGGACCGGCACCCGCATCAGTACCGACGCCCATGACGGTAGATAGCGCGGGACCACACCGAGCACCTCGATGTCCACCGACCGCTTCGCCCAGCGGATGCCATCGATAGCATGCACCGCGAACAGCGAACTTCCGAATCGGTTCTTCGGTTCGTGCCCGTGGCGACGTCGATAGCGACGCGCCGCGAATTCCCCGCCCAGCAGGTGCCACGGTGCAGTTTCATGGCCACCCCATGGCCCCCACCACAGCGTGTAGGACAGGACGACCGTGCCGCCGGGACGCGTCACCCGCACCATTTCATCGGCCATCGACCAGGGGTACCGCACGTGCTCGGCGACATTCGAGGAGTAGACGACGTCGAAGGTACCGTCCGGAAACGGCAGACACGTGCCGTCGGCCTGAACGGTTCGACGCGAGGGCGTGCGCCCATGCAGCCGCATCTCGCCAGCATCGGCGTCGACGGCGATGTAGCGGGCACCGCGCTCCGCGAAGGCGTCCTCGAAGTAGCCGGGTCCCCCGCCCACGTCCAAGACCAGCGCCTCATCCAGGGGGTGCCATGAGTCGACCTGAGCAGCGGAATCAGCGGCGAGTGCCCGATAGAACCGATCCGGGTCGCTCTGTTCGACGAGGAAGGCCGAGAACAGCCGACGTGACCGCGCGAGGTCGGGACGCCATCCCGACCCTGGCTGCTCTCGCATGGACTGACCTGGCACCGCCTGACGGTATCCCACCCCCGATACCTGTTTCTCAGGCTACGGTGACCCGATGCGCATCGGGTGGCTGAACTGGCGCGACACTGCGCATCCCGAGGGTGGCGGCTCCGAGGTGTACATGGAGCAGCTCGCCGCCGGGCTGGTGGAGCGCGGCCATGAGGTGACGATCGTGTGCGCAGAGCATGACCGGGCGCCGGCTCACGAAATCCGCGAAGGGATCCGATTCCATCGCCTGGGTAGCAAACTGGGCGTCTATTCACGAGCCCGCAAACTGCTGCGCTCAGGTGCCCTGGGGCCGCTGGATGTCATCGTGGATACCCAGAATGGAGTTCCGTTCTTCGCTCCCTGGGCGACGCGCACGCCTGTTGTCGTCCTCGTCCACCATGTGCATCGGGAGCAATGGCCGGTGATCTACGGACCGGTTCGCTCGCGTGCAGGCTGGTGGGTCGAGTCGCGATTGTCGCCCCGGGTCTATCGGCACCATCGATACGTCGCAGTCTCCCAACGAACCCGGGATGAATTGGTATCCCTGGGTATCAGCGCCGATCGAATCACCGTGGTGCACAACGGAATACGAATGCGTGACCTGGGGACTCCACCGCGGCTATCGAGGGCCGCCGATGGCGACCGACCGACGATCACCGTGCTCGGCCGGCTGGTACCGCACAAGCAGATCGAACACGTCTTGACGGCCGCGTCGGCGCTACGCCATCACGTTCCGCACCTGCGGGTCATCGTCGTCGGAGATGGGTGGTGGGCGACTCGACTGCACGAGATGAGCACCTCGCTGGGGCTGGACGACATCGTGGAGTTCACCGGTTTCGTCGACGAGGACACCAAGGACGCGCTGCTCCACCAGACCTGGGTACTGGCTCTGCCCTCCCTGAAGGAAGGCTGGGGACTCGTGGTGATGGAAGCCGCCGCTCGTGGTGTTCCCTCGGTCGCCTATTCGCAAGCCGGTGGAGTGGCCGAATCGGTGTTGGCCGATCAGACCGGCATCCTCGCCGGCCCCGGCTACGACATTGCAGAGTTCACTGAGGCACTGCGCCGACTGCTCACCGATGATGATCTGCGTCACCGCCTAGGGCGCAATGCCTACGAGCGAGCCGCGAGTTTCGATTGGCAGGTCAGTGCGAAGGCGTTCGAGACCGCACTCCTCGAGGCGGTTGGTTCGCAACGGATCGGCAACGAGTCTGTTCCTGATTCAATTCAGTGAACCGACCACGACCGTGTGATCGTTGCGGATGATCGCCCCGATCAGTTGGCGGAGTTAGTTGGTGGAGCCGTACACGACGTACGGAGCGTCCACCGTCGGGGGGACGGCGGTTTGCGAGGAGATGATGCCGAAGGCTGCACCGCCGGCCAGAACGGCACCGACAACGGCTGCCACGATCGGTCCGATCACCGCGCCCATGGGCTTCCTCATTTCTGCGTCGTCCGCCGGAGGGACCGGCGACTGAGCGGGATTGCTGCGCACACGCTAGCACCCTCGGATGGCGTCGCGGGGTCTTCCGCGCCGATTTGCCAACCGTGCGGAGCCGGCGCTCTCAGCGTCTCCGTCGGCGCTTAGAACTCCCGATCCGGGTCATGCCTGCGCCGACCATCACGAGGCGCGTGACGATGATCATCGCCAGGCCCAGCAGCACGAGCAGATCCACCACGATCACCAGCCAGGCACCCGAAGGCAGGGGT
This sequence comes from uncultured Actinomycetales bacterium, assembly GCA_913063435.1. Classification (GTDB taxonomy): domain Bacteria; phylum Actinomycetota; class Actinomycetes; order S36-B12; family S36-B12; genus M55B157. Next base: position 35,818 of record CAJXYI010000023.1, read on the forward strand.
TGGGCATCGACCGGGGTCGCCACCGGCAATTCCCACACTGCCAGGTCCCCCTCCTGCCAGACCGGCTCGAGACCGGCTAACGCTTGGGGTTCGGGCTCCGGTCGCTGTGCTGACTCGACGAGCACCCAGCGGGCGCCGAGTTCGGGCATCACCTCGGACAGGGGCCGACCGTCATCGAGGGTCCGGCCGAGCACCCCTGAGCGGGGGTCGTCACCCGGAACGACCACGATGCCACCGCCGCGAGACACCGGCAGGGCGTCGGCCGCGATGGAGGTGCGCGGCAACCAACGCGGTGCCGGATCGAGCACCGTACGTCCGGCGTTGAAATCGAAAACGCGGAACGTCGACCACGGGAGCACCACCACATCGCCTGACTCCTGCTGATCTGCAAAGAACTGTCGCATCTGGTGCCACTGTGCGGGGTAGTCCACCGCCGACAGCCGACCGCCGACACCCAGTGCTGCATCAGGAAGCAGCGCAATCGGAATCAGCACGCCCGCGACGATCAGGCTGCGCCGGGCCGTCACGTCCGACACACGCTGCCATCCACGGCGCAGTCCGAGTGCGGCGGTGACTGCGATCAGCAGCACCAGCGGGGCCAGCAGTTTGTGCGAATCGCGGGCCAGACCAGCCCCGGGGACGCTCGTGATCACGTCCGCCCAGACTGTCGGGGCCAGTGCTGAGGCCACCGCCATCGCCCAACCGAGGATCGCGATCGCCGTCCACCAACCGGCCACGGCGCGCCCGAGCATTCTGCGCAGACTCGGCCACCCCGCGATCGCCGCTGCGAACACGAGAACCGTCAAGACCAGCGAGATTGGAGTCTCACGTGACGCCGGCACCGCATCCGCGTTCCACAATCCCCCGCCACCGAGTGCGGTCACCGCCGCACCCCACGGTCCCTCCGAACGCAGCGCGAATACCGACGCTCCGGCCGCATCAGCACTCCCCTCGTCGGGATGCAGCAGGGCGGGCAGGATCCACGGGAGGTTCACGGCGATCGCGGAAACCGCAAGCGCCCCCTTGCGTTTCGCGTCCGCTACACCCCCGATGAGGGCGAGTGGGACGGCGACGACGACGACCAGAATTCCCCCGGATGGAACGAGGGCACCCAGGGCGCACCAGCCGATCAAGGCAGTCGCACCTGCGCCCGTCGTGCGCACCCGGATGGCACTGGCGATCGCCCATGGCGTCGCCGCATATGCCAGGAGCAGTGCCCAGTGGCCCTGGACCAACCGCTCGACCAGGAAGGGATTCCAGATCGCCAGCGTGGCGGCGACGAGTTGCGCACCTCGTCCCGCGGAACGCACCAGGCGCGCTGTGCCCATGCCCGCGAGGATCGGAATCGCCAACAACACGGCGTGCTGCAGCCATGCACCATCGATGACGGTGGTGAGCACGGCCACCACGGCGTCCTGCGGCACCGCGCGAGGCAGCCCCCCACCCAGACCGATCGAGGCTGGGAGCAGATCCTGCCGGGGCACGAACACCATGTCGTAGGTCAACACGAATCCCGGCGCCAGTGCCGGCCCGAGCAACAGCATGCTGAGCAGCACCACCCAGCCGGGCACGAGCCATCCCGACCAGCCCGACCACCCGGATGCCTGCCGACGCCCATCGTGATCCGTGGCGTCACTCGACAACTGCGGATCGGTGGCCATGGCGCACTATCGTGACACCGGTGAGCTCTCCTGGTAGCCCGACTGCTCCGACTGCCCCCGCGGGCACCCCCCTGGCTCGGGGAACCGTCGTGGTGGCCGGCGCCCTCGCACTCGCCCAGGTGCTGGCCTATCTCGTCAGCATCGTGGCCGCCCGCGCCCTCGGGCCCGCTCAGTTCGGTGTCCTGGCCGCACTCCTCGGCTTGCTGCTGATCGGCAATGTGGTGGCTCTGGGATTGCAGGCGGTGATCGCCCGCCAGATCGTCACCCTGCCCGCCGAGTCCAAGGCGGGTGCCGGCGCTACCGTGCTGCGCAGCAGCCTGATGGTCGCCGTCGCCGTCGGACTGGCCACCCTGGTGATCTCTCCGGTTCTCATGTGGGTGCTCCAACTCGACGACTGGTGGCCCCTGCTGTGGGTCGCCGCGACCCTCGTTCCCCTGACGTGGATCGGTGCCCAACTCGGTGTCGCACAGGGCCGCGAGTCCTTCGGCCGACTGGCGGCCGTCTACGCCGCGGTCGGCATCGGGAGGGGCATCGGAGGTGTGGCGGGCGCCATCGTCGGCCAGACCGCCACCGCGACGATCATCGGGGTTTTCCTCGGCACCACCCTGGGTGCGCTAGTCGGACGCATCACCGTGCGAGCCCTGACGCCAGCCGGTCGGTATCGCATCGAGCGACTCGTGGCACAGGTCGCCCACGCCACCCATGCGCTCCTGGCCCTGTTCATCCTGACCAACATCGACGTGATCTTGGCCCGTGCTCTGCTCGACGCCGAAGAGGCCGGGATCTACGGGGTGGGCGCCGTGATCGCCAAGGTGGCGTTCTGGCTGCCGCAATTCGTCGGTGTCGTAGCCTTCCCGCGACTGGCCGATGCTCGCCGGTCGCGGGCTCTGCTGGTGACCGTCCTCGCCGTCGGCGGTCTCGGCGGCCTGGTCGTCATCGCGACCGCGGTGCTGCCGGGACTGGCAGTGGCGATCGCCGGAGGACCCGACTACACCGCCCTCGTTCCCCTGGCGTGGCTGTTCGCCAGCATCGGTGCCCTGTTCTCACTCGCCCAGGTGCTGCTGCTGTCCCGCCTCGCCGTGGACGACCGGCTCGCGGTCATCGCCGTATGGGGCGCCATCGTCGTCCTCGTCGTACTGGCCACGGTGGTACTGCCCCGTAGCGTCGCCGGACTCGCGACGGCCGCGGCTGTATCAGGAGCCGCCCTCGTTGTGGCCGGTCTCATCCACGCCTTCGTCCACGACCGCAAGGATGCGCAACCCAACCCCTAGTCACGTGCCGGAACCCGCACCGGAGATCGGGGGCGAGGAGGGGCTGCCTCCCCGGGAGGGCAATCAGCCCACCGGGACGACGGCCTCCGGCGCCGGCCACGGACCAGGCGCGAAGATCGGGCTGAAGCCGCTGTCGGGACCCATCGCCGCCGCGATCGCCGCCTGAGCGGGATAGACGCCATCGCGGACCCAGCGATCGAGCAATTCCACGATCGCGATCCGAGATTGCGCCGTGAAGTTGCAGTGTCCCGCGCCATACGGCGCACCCTGCTCGGGCGAGAACTCCGGCGGGGGCACGGTGAACGTCTGCACCAGATCAGCCCGCGCCAAACCACTCGCTGCCGCAGCGTCGAAGCGATCACGATAGAAGGTCTCGTTCTGCACGATCACCCAGTCATAGGCGGTGTGCATCGTGATGACCGGCACCTGGATGCGTCCGGTCGGATTGCCGCCGCGCTCCAGGGCCGCTGCACGTGCGGTCGGATCGGCCGCCACTCGCGGACCATTGTCGAGGATGCCGAGGAAACCCTGTGCCGCACCGCCTCCGCCGATCGTGTTGATCGCTTCGATCTCACTCTCGTTGACTCTGGCGGCATAGTCGGCTAGCTCGTTGCCCGACACATTGCCGCCGTAACGCTGCTCGATGTCATAGCGGCCTACGGTGGCGTAGCCCAGAACCGTCAGCAGATTCTCCACCGTGCCCGAGATCTGGCTGACCAGATCAGCGCCGTCGAAGGTCCGGGTGCGGGACGGGGCATCCGAGATCGCCGCGATGGTGAGGACCTTCGCGATCACCTCGGGGTTCTGCTCCTGAACGCCAGCCAGAATGCGCGATGCGGCACCCTCCCAGGCCAGCACGGCCTCCTCATAGCTTGCGTAATCTGCGATCTTCATCTGCGGATACACCAACTGCTGGATCGCGTAGGCCACATCGAAAGCGAGATCGATATTGGGCACCATCCCGGCGACCACACCGCATAACGGTGCCGCGCCATCGATCCAGTCGGTTTCCTGCTCGGCCAGCATGGCCGTGATCAGCCCGCCGAGGGAATCACCCCACACCAGAGTCCGGTTCGGGGTGGCGATGTTCTCGCTGAAGAAGTCATAGATCTGACCCGCCGCTGCGACACCATCCTCGACGGCCCAACCATTGCTGGCGTAGGACGACCCCGCGATGGCGAAGCCGCGAGAGAGCAATTCCTCCCCGAGGGACCGATCACCCGAATCCCAGCCCGGTGCCGGGACGGCCGTGGTCACGACCGGATCGAACGTAGGTGGGAAAGGTTGCGCGGGTCGATAGCCGTGGGAATAGATCAGCAGGGTGCCGTTCCACGTTTCGGGCATCACGATCTCATAGTCCGCACCTTCGATGGTGCCGGTGCAGGCCACCGAGTCGCACCCGGTGAAGGGCACATCGGTGCTGGAATCGCGCTGCGGGCTCGACGCAGCTGCTGAGCAGCCAGCGATCAGGAGGGCAGAGACGGCCAGGGACGCAACGACGGTATGACGACGCATGGGGCGCAGTCTGGCACGGGTGAACTCCCGTTGACGCCAAGTTGGCCGAATAGACAACCCGCTCTTTCCATGAGCCTCGGTGAAATCAGTGGCCGGCGGCTTCCCAGGTGGGGCCCATTCCCACCGAGACGTCCAGGGGTACATCCAGTTCCAGGGCCGAGCCCATCGTCTCGACCAGCAACTCACGGACGGCGTCCTGCTCATCGGTGGCCACCTCGAGGACCAGCTCGTCGTGGACCTGCAGCAGCAGCCGGGACGCGAAGCCCCCTTCGTCCAGCCGTCGAGACACCCCGATCATGGCGATCTTGATGATGTCGGCGGCCGACCCCTGGATCGGCGCATTGAGCGCCATGCGCTCTGCCATCTCGCGTCGCTGCCGCTGATCGCTGGTCAGGTCGGGCAGATAACGACGCCGGCCCAGCATCGTCTCGGTGAAACCGCTCGAGCGTGCCTCATCGACCACGTGTGCCAGGTAATCGCGCACGCCACCGAAACGAGCGAAGTACTCATCCATCAGCACCTTCGCTTCACCGGGATCGATGCCCAACTGCTGCCCCAGGCCGTAGGACGACAACCCGTAGGCGAGCCCATAGGACATCGCCTTGATCCGGCGGCGCATCTCCGGATCCACTTCGTCCGGTGCGACGTCGAAGACCCGAGCGGCGACGGTGGAATGCAGGTCCTCGCCCTCGGCGAAGGCCTCGATCAAGCCGGTGTCCTGCGACAGGTGAGCCATGATGCGCATCTCGATCTGGCTGTAGTCGGCTGTCAGGAGGGTCGAATACCCCTCCCCTACAACGAAACAACCGCGGATCTGGCGACCTGCCTCGGTGCGAATGGGAATGTTCTGAAGATTGGGATCGCTGCTGGATAGCCGGCCGGTCGAGGTCACCGTCTGCTGGAACGTCGTGTGAATGCGACCTGACGCATCGACGAGTGGAATGAGACCGTCGACGGTCTGGCGGAGTTTCGTGACATCCCGCCAGCCAAGGATGCACTCCAGAATCGGGTCCTGCGTTTGCTCGAACAGAGCCTGCAGGCTTTCCGCATCCGTGGTGTACCCCGTCTTGATCTTCTTGGTCTTAGGCAGCCCTCGCTCATCGAAGAGTATCTGCTGCAACTGTTTCGGGGATCCCATAGTGAACTCGCGCCCAGCGATAGTGAAGGCACGTGACTCCCAATCCGCAGCCTGCGACGCGAATCGATCGGACAGCGCCTGCAATCGCGTGGTGTCTACCGCGATTCCAGCGTGTTCCATGTGCGCCAGAATCACGGTGACCGGCAACTCGACATCGTCGAGCAGCGTGGTTCCGTCCACCTTGTCTAGGTCCTGGCTCAAGACGGGGTACAACTGCGCTATCGCCACAGCATGTTCGGCAATGCGCTCGGCGACCCCGTCGGTGCCATCGTCATCCAGCGACAGCTGCTCCCCCGCTGCCTCATCGACGTTCACCGAACGCTTCAGATAACGCACCGTCAGGTCGTCCAGGGATGGGCTTCGCTGACCGGGGGCCAGCAGATAGGCAGCGAGGGCGGTATCGAACACGATTCCCTCGACCGGCCAGTTCTGGGCCATCGTGGCTAGCAGTGGCCCCTTGAGATCATGCCCGATGATCTGCGTGCTCGGATTGCTCAGCCAGTCTCGGATCGCTTGCTGATCGTCCTCTGCGATCGCGGCCCACTCGGCGACGCTCACCCGACCGGCACCCTCGGAACTATCCGTCGGTATCGGACAGAATGCGATGTGGGTGATGCGACCGGTTCCCGCACCCCAGGACCCCGAGAACGCCACGGCGGCGGCTTCCACTGATCCCAGCCACGACGTCCAACCACCCGCGCTCACGATGTGCCTGTCCTTCACGCGGGTAGGGACCGACTCCGCCGTGCCTTCGCCGTCTGGACTGGCACCCAGAACCGACCAGATGCGGTCGCGAAGCGCTCGGAACTCCAGCGCTTCGAGGATCTGGTCGACCT
>CAJXYI010000024.1 GCA_913063435.1 uncultured Actinomycetales bacterium
GGGTTGGCCGCGCGGCAACGAAAACGACAAGCCGACCAGTCCGCACGCGCACTCCTGATCGACCCGAAGACCAATTCGCGACAGCGCTATGCGCTACTCGCCCGCGAACGCAACCAAGCGCCCGAACCACCGTTTTGACGGTCGGGCCACCTAGATCGCAGCCCGTAATTCCGGATTCCGCGCGAACACGTCGTCGACGGCAGCGATGAAGTTCTTGACATCATCGTCGGTGATCTCGATGCTCAACGCGATGAACCCGCGCGCCGCGATGTACCAGCCGCGCTCCAGCAGCTCCAAGAACAGCAGTTCGCGCAGTTGCGGATTCGCAGCCACAAGATCGGCGGTGCTGCGTACCGGCCCCGGAACCGGATGCAACCCCACCATCGATCCCTGACCCGTAGCGCACCAACCGAAAGGCGCCACCGCGTCCTGCAACCCATGCCGCAAGTGATCGCCACGACGGTTGAGATCGATAATCACGTCATCGTCGAGAACCGCGGTGAGTCCAGCGAGGCCAGCGGCCATCGTGAGCACGTTGTTGTTGAACGTGCCGGCGTGAGGGAGGGCACCGGGGGCACTCGGGTCGAACCGCGCCATCCAGTCGGCGCGACCACCGAAGGCCCCGAAACTCAAGCCACCACCGAGGTATTTGCCCAGCGTGGTCAGGTCCGGGGTGATTCCCAGTGCTGCGAAATAACCGTGGGGGGCGAGTCGCGACGTCATCACCTCGTCGGCGATCAACGCGATACCCAACTGCGTCGTCACTTCACGCAGCGCCCTGACGTAGTCGATATCGGCGACGATGCACCCGGCTGAACCCTGCACGCCTTCGATGACGACCGCCGCAAGCGAATCGGCGTTCTCGCGCAATGCTGCGACCGACTGATCGATGTCGTTGTAATGCAGTAGCACAGTCTCGAAAGGTGCGTTCACCGGTGATCCGCCACCGCCGTAGTACATGAGTCCACCGTGATAGCCACCGACCGCTACGGCGATGCCGGCCCTGCCGGTGATGACCCGAGCGAGGGATACGGCCATCAGATTGGCCTCGGTCCCGGAGTTCGTGAAGCGAATCAATTCAATCGACGGGAGGCGTAGCGTGATCGCAGCGGCGAGGCGGGCTTCATAGGTGTTGTGCGCACCCAGGCTCAACCCGTCGTCGAGTGCGGCGCGCACCGCGTCGCGGATCGTGTCATTGCTGTGGCCGTACAACCCCGCCGTGTATTCACCGAGCAGGTCGACGTAGTCGAATCCATCGACATCGGTGATCCGACAACCTCGGCCGCGAGCCACGCGCATCGGGAACGGCGGGTGGTAGAGCACAGTCCGTGTGTTGCCTCCGGGCATCACCCGTTCGGCCTCCGCATGCATCTGGGCACCGACGGGACGCCGCTGCACATAACGTTCCCGTGCCCGCTCGACGGCAACCTCGAGAGAGTGTTCGGCCTGGATGGTCATGGCGCTCAGTGTGGCACGGGAGTCGAACGATCGATGATCGCCGTCATATCCGTACCGACGGGAAGCGTTCCCGGCAATCGGGCACCGTAATCGGCCACTCGCGTGGCGATGAACGCATCGGTGACTGCGGCAGGCGCGTAACGTAGAAGGAGGGCGGCCTGCAGCAACACTGCGGTGCGCTCGGCCAGCCAGCGCGCCTGTAAATGCGCATCCGTCGGATTGCGCAGAGTGTCGAGGAGTTCTCGGCGAGCATCGTCGAAGCGATGATCGACGCCCACTGCCCGATCGAGTTCATCGGAGAGCGCTGAGATGGTGTCGTCTTCTCTCGTCATGGCACGGATCAGATCCAAGGCGTTGACGTTCCCCGATCCCTCCCACACGGAATTGACCGGTGCCTCGCGATACAGCCTCGGCATGCCCGATTCCTCGACATATCCGTTTCCGCCAAGACACTCCAACGCCTCCCCGGTGACGATGATGGCCCGCTTCGTGACGGTCAGTTTCGCGGCCGGAAGGGCGATACGCCGCAGAGCTCGTTCGGACTCGGTGTCGGTGTCAACGGCGGCGGCTAGTCGCATTCCCAGCGCTGTCGCTGCTTCGACATCGAGTGCCAGGTCGGCGAGCACCGACCGCATCAGGGGTGCATCGATGAGCGTCGTCCCGAAGGCCTGGCGATGCGAGGTGTGCCAGATCGCCTCGGTGAGGGCGGCGCGCATGATCGCCGTCGAGCCGAGCACACAGTCCAATCGAGTGGCCGAGACCATCTCCACGATGGTGCGCACCCCCCGGCCCTCCTCGCCAAGTCGGTAGCCCACGGCCGAGTCGTATTCGATCTCCGCCGAAGCGTTGGAGCGGTTGCCGAGCTTGTCTTTCAGCCGCTGGATGTCGATGGCATTTCGAGTCCCGTCCGGTAGCCAGCGAGGCACGACGAAGCAGGTCAGTCCACCCGGTGCGTGAGCGAGGGTCAAGAACACATCCGACATCGGTGCGGAGCAGAACCACTTGTGGCCGCTCAGTCGGTAAGCATCGCCGTCTGGCACTGCTGTCGTGGTGTTGGCCCGCACGTCCGAACCACCCTGCTTCTCCGTCATCGCCATGCCGGCGATGAGCCCGGACTTCTGCGATGAAGTCACGTGGTGCGGGTCGTAATGTCGAGCGGTCAATCCGGGAGTCCAGGCTTCGAACAACGCGGTGTCCGCCCGCAATGCAGGGACAGCCGCGTAGGTCATCGAGATCGGGCACATGTGCCCGGCTTCGACCTGCGACCACGCGATGAATCCTGCTGCGCGGATCACGTGGGCGGCGGGATGGGGATCGCTCCACGCGGCCGCATGCAGGCCGTGGGTTACGGCCGCGTCCATCAGCGCGTGATACGAGGCGTCGTAGTCCACCGTGTCGATGCGATGGCCGAACCGATCATGGGTGCGCAGTTGCGGGATGCGGGTATTCGCCTGCTCACCCCAGCCACGAGCCTGTGCCGAACCCGCCTGCCCACCGAGTTTGGCCAGGTCATCGAGTGCCGAATCGCCCCCGTGGCGACGGACAGCGTCAACGAGCGCAGCATCATCGGAGACGACATTGTGGCCGGACAGCGGTTTCGACACGTTGAACACGTCATGGGTAGCCGACATGACGTCACCCTAGGCAGCCCGACGTGCCGGCAGGGATACCCTGGGGGGTATGAATATGCCGGCGTTGCATCGACATCCCGCGTGGTTCGGCTCCGTGATGGGCACGGCCGCGCTCGCTCTCTCGGTGCACCAGCTGGCGTCGGTGTTCACCGGAGCGCGGGACCCGCTGGAGATCATCGCCCGGGTGCTGCTGGTGGCGGCATCGATCCTGGCGGTGGTTCTCGCGCCGCGGTACCTCACCCGTCCGCGCGATCGCGCCGCACTCGCACACGAGATCTCCGATCCCGCCCACGGCGCCATGCTGGCGACTTTTCCCGCGGGATTGCTCGTGCTCGCCGTCGCCTGGGGCCGGGTGGGAGAGGGACTCATCGGGACGGATGCGGCACTGGTCATCAGCGCCGTGCTGGTGATCGCCGGTGCGCTGATGGCGATCGGGATGAGCGTGATCTGGGCATCGGCGCAGGGGCGCGGCGATGCCGATCTGGCAGGGGTGAACGGCGGCTGGTTGATCCCACCGGTGATGAGTCTCATCGTCCCGCTGGCTCTGGCACCGCAACTGATCGCCTATCCAGATCAAGCCGCGTGGCTATTCGTCGTGGCGCTGGGGTTCTATGGCGTCGGTGTGTTCCTCTTCCTCGCACTTTTCGCACTCCTCATCGCCCGGCTCGCTCTGCGACCGCCGATCCCGCATGCGATGAGCCCTTCGCTGTGGATCCCCCTCGCGCCGGCCGGCATCCTGGGCCTGGCATTGCTGCGGCTGACCGAGGCAGCAGCAGAGGTCGGTCTGGTTCCGGCGGAGATGGTGACCCTGGGCGTCGTGGTGTCGGGATTGGGTATCGGCCTGGGATTGTGGTGGGCGCTGTTCGCCGTTGGGGACCTGCTTCGGGTTCGCCGTGCCGGGGGAGTGCCGTTTCATCCGGGATGGTGGGGATTCGTCTTCCCGATCGCAGCGATGCAGTTGTCGATCACGGCCCTCGGGCTCACCATCGATTCAGGCGTGGTCATGACAGCGGGGGTGATCGCCTTCGCCATCCTCATCGCGGTGTGGGCCCTCATCGCGGTGCGCACGGTGGCGGCGACCCTGCGGCACCGCTCCACCCGCTGAGAGGGGCCCGTAGGGTGTAGCGGCATGAGCCATGACCTGCTCCCGCCGGCTCCCTTGCGCCTCGGTGGTCGCCCGCTTCCCATGGTCGGACCGCTACGGCTGTACACCTGCGGCGTGACGCCCTATGCGGTGACCCACCTGGGTCATGCGGCGACGTTCGTGTGGGTCGATGTCCTGGCTCGCGTCGCGCGTCACGCCAGCATGGAGGTCGTCGTCACCCGCAATGTCACGGATGTCGATGACGTTCTCACCGAAGCCGCCCGTGCAGCGAACACTCCCTATGACGAGTACGCAGCGATGCAGCAGTACCGCTTCGACCATGACATGTCCGCCCTCGCCGTCCGTCGACCCGACCATGAGCCTCGCGCTCATCGACACATCGGTTCGGTCGTGCGGCTGGCGCAGGCACTGATCGAAGCCGGTCGTGCCTATGAGGTGGATGGCACCGTCTTCTTCGATGGAACGAAGGGGGCCGACGGAGGGGATATCGCCACGGCTCATGGCCTGGATCAGGCTGCCGCGCTGGTGGCGATCGAGGAGTTCGGTGGCAGTGGACTGCCGGGTCAACGCAATCCGCTCGATCTCCCGGTGTGGCGGGCGTCCGGCGATGGCGACCCTGCTTGGCCGAGTCCCTGGGGTGCGGGACGACCTGGATGGCACGCGGAGTGCACGGCCATGGTTCTGGACACCTACGGGTCGAGTATCGATGTTCACGCGGGAGGCCGTGACCTCGCCTTCCCGCATCATGCCTATGAAGCTGCGCAGGCTGAAGCGGTCACCGGAGTGGCGCCGTTCGCGAGATCGTGGATGCATGTCGGCACCGTGCGCATCAACGGCGAGAAGATGGCGAAGTCCACCGGAAACCTGGTGCTCGTCGAGGATCTGCTGGCGCAGCATCGCGCAGCCGCGGTGCGATTGTTGATCCTCGATCGACCGTGGGCTGGGGATTGGGATTACTCGCCTGCTGATCTCATGGCAGCAGAAGGCCGTCTCGATGCGCTTTACGCGGCGGCAGGTCGTCGCGGTGATGAAGCCGGCGAGGCGGAGATCATGCGAGCACTGCTCGATGATCTCGATGTCCCACGTGCGTTGGGTGTTGCGATGGAATCGGGTGGATCGGCGGCACGTACCGCGGTGCATGTGCTGGGGCTCGGGTGAGTGCGAACCGCGCAGGGGGAGATCGTCGCCTGGAGATCCTCGACCTCGCATCGCAGATGTTCGCTAGGTCGGGGTTCCACGGAACATCGATGGATGACCTTGGTGCAGCGGTGGGTCTATCGGGTCCGGCGCTGTATCGGTACTTCTCCGGCAAGGAGGCGATCTTGTCGGAGATGCTCATCGACATCAGTGAGCGTCTGCTCGAGGGTGGCCGGGAGCGGGTCGCAGCCAATGTCGATCCGCGTGCACGCCTTGATGCACTCGTGGATTTTCACGTCGACTTCGCCCTCGACGATCCGGACCTGATCGATGTGCAAGCGCGCGAGATGGATGCGATGGCTGAGGACGATCGCCGAGTCGTGCGCCGATTGCAGGCGCAGTACGTGTCGCTGTGGGTCGACACGATGCGCGAACTGTGGCCGGGGCTCACAGCCGAATCCGCCCGCTCTGCTGCCCATGCCGCATTCGGGTTGATCAACTCCACTCCGCACAGCAACCGCCTCACACGTCCGGAGATGGCGACCCTGCTGCAGGGCATGGCGCTCGGTGCGCTCGCCGCAGCCGCACAGGAGGAAAGTTAACGATCGTTCACGCTTTCGTGCTAGCCTGCGCGCCATGAGTCCGGTGCTGTCGACACCCGTCGACCGACAGGGTGCCTCGTGGCAGGAGCGCGCCGAGGCGAACGAGCGACTCGCCGTCGAGCTACGTGAACGGCTTGAACGCAGCCTTCTGGGTGGATCGACGGCATCGCGTGAGCGTCACGTCGCTCGCGGCAAGCTCCTCCCGCGCGATCGGGTGCAGTCGCTGCTCGACCCGGGCACTCCGTTCCTGGAGTTATCGCCCTTGGCGGCCGAAGGCCTCTACGACGGTGATGCTCCCGGTGCGGGGATCATCACCGGAATCGGCGCGATACACGGGCGTCCCTGTGTCGTCGTCGCGAATGACGCAACGGTCAAGGGCGGGACCTACTACCCGATGACGGTCAAGAAGCACCTGCGTGCACAGGAGGTCGCGCGAGAAAACCACCTGCCGTGCATCTACCTGGTCGATTCCGGTGGCGCGTTCCTGCCGATGCAGGATGAGGTGTTTCCCGACCGCGATCACTTCGGTCGTATTTTCTACAACCAGGCCACCATGTCCTCGATGGGGATACCTCAGATTGCAGCGGTGATGGGTTCGTGCACGGCAGGTGGCGCATATGTGCCTGCGATGAGCGACGAGACCGTCATCGTGCGCGACCAGGGCACGATCTTTCTCGGTGGGCCACCATTGGTGAAGGCGGCGACGGGCGAGATCGTGACGCCGGAGGATCTCGGTGGCGGTGTCGTGCACGCACGCACCAGCGGTGTTGTCGATCACCTTGCCGAGGACGATCCGCACGCTCTGCGGATCGTTCGCGACATCGTGGCCACCCTCCCTGCGCCGCAACCGGCCCCCTGGACGATGCAGGAGCCTCGTGGCCCGCTGTATCCGGCCGATGACCTGCTGGGAATCGTCCCCACCGACACTCGAACGCCGTATGACGTGCGAGATGTCATCGCTCGGATCGTCGACGCAAGTGAGTTTGCCGAATTCAAGGCCGAATACGGCTCCACGTTGGTCACCGGCTTCGCGCATATCGAAGGACACCCGGTTGGCATCATCGCCAATAACGGGATTCTGTTCAGTGAGTCCGCGCAGAAGGGTGCGCACTTCATCGAACTGTGCGATCAACGCCGAATTCCGCTGGTGTTCCTTCAGAACATCTCCGGCTTCATGGTGGGACGCGACTATGAAGCGGGTGGAATCGCCAAGCATGGCGCCAAGATGGTGACGGCTGTGGCCTGTGCACGGGTGCCTAAGTTCACCGTGGTCATCGGTGGGTCGTTCGGAGCCGGCAACTACTCCATGTGCGGGCGCGCATATGCGCCGCGGTTCCTGTGGATGTGGCCCAATGCGCGGATCTCGGTCATGGGAGGGGAGCAGGCTGCGGCGGTGCTCGCGACGGTTCGCCGGGACCAGTTCGAAGCGCGGGATGAACAGTGGCCGGTCGAGGACGAGGAGGCGTTCAAAGCGCCGATCCGCGAGCAGTACGAATCGATGGGCAGCCCGTACTACGCAACCGCGCGGCTGTGGGATGACGGCATCATCGATCCTCGAGATACCCGCAGGGTTCTGGGACTCGGCCTCGCTGCTGCGTCTGGCGCACCACTGCCACCTGTCTCCTACGGCGTTTTCCGAATGTGATGGCGATGACAACGAATCTGACGATGCCGAAGACCCATGTGGAATTCTCCGGGATCCTCGTTGCGAACCGGGGCGAGATCGCAGTGCGGGTCATTCGAACTCTGCGACGCATGGGGCTGCGCAGCATTGCGGTTTTCAGTGAGGCTGACGCGGATTCGCCGCACGTACGGCTTGCAGACGAGGCTGTCTGCATCGGTCCGACACCTGCCATCGACAGTTATCTGAACATCGACCGCATCGTCGAGGCTGCACGGACCAGCGATGCCGACGCCGTGCATCCCGGATACGGATTCCTATCCGAGAACGTCGAATTCGCCCTGGCACTGGAAGCTGCGGGGATCGTCTTCATCGGTCCACCCGTACCCGCCCTCGAGGCAATGGGCGACAAGATCCGCGCGAAGCAGACCGCCATTGCTGCAGGTGTGCCGGTGGTTCCCGGCCGCCATGAGCCGGGAATGAGCGACGAGGACATTGTCGCGGCAGCGCAGGAGATCGGCTACCCCGTTCTGCTCAAGCCGTCGGCAGGAGGCGGCGGCAAGGGTATGCGCATCGTGCGGGAGGCAAGCGGCCTGGTTGAGGCGATCTCTTCGGCTCGACGTGAAGCTCGTGGATCCTTCGGTGACGACACTCTGCTGATCGAACGATTCGTCACGCGACCTCGCCACATCGAGGTGCAGGTATTCGGTGATATGAACGGCAATGTGGTGCATCTGGGTGAGCGGGAATGCAGCCTGCAGCGGCGCCACCAGAAGGTGATCGAAGAAGCGCCGTCACCGCTGCTCGATGAACGGACGCGTGAGCAGGTGTGCGACTCTGCAGTACGGCTGGCCCGAGCGGTCGGCTACGTCGGCGCCGGCACCGTCGAATACGTCGTGCCCGCCGACTCACCGGGGGAGTTCGCTTTCTTGGAGATGAATACTCGGCTGCAGGTGGAGCACCCGGTGACCGAAATGATCACCGGTGTCGATCTGGTCGAATGGCAGGTGCGCGTCGCGGCCGGTCAGCGGCTACCGCTCGAGCAGTCGGACATCGCGTTCACCGGTCATGCGATCGAAGCGCGGGTCTACGCAGAGGATCCCCAGCGCGGATTCATCCCCACGGGCGGAGAGGTCGTGGTGTGGGAACCGGCAACCCATGCTCGGGTGGACTCAGGTATCGACACGGGATCGGTCATCGGATCGGCCTATGACCCGATGCTGGCGAAGGTGATCACCCACGGTTCCGATCGGTCGAAGGCGATCACCAGTCTTCGGGAGGCTCTGGCAAGAACGGTGCTGCTGGGAGTCGGTTCCAATCTGGACTACCTGCGGTTCCTGCTCGAACTACCCGAGGTGCAGGCGGGGGATATCGACACCGGGCTCATCGAACGGATCGCGGTGCCGGATCGTCCACCCGCCGATCCCGATGTGCTGACGGTGGCGGCGCTTGCCGTGCGGCCTCGTGGTGAGGGCACGGGGTTTGCCGCGCTCGATGGCTGGCGCATCAGCGGTGCTGCACCCTGGACCGTCGATGTCGAGGTTCTCGGCACTGGCGCAGTGCATCAGGTGATGGCGTATGAGGAGCCGTCGGATGATCGGAACGTCACGGTGGCCCGCGCCGGTGCGGATGTGTGGGTGCACACTCCCGTGGCGGGAACGATGCATCTTCGCGTGACTTTGCCAATTCAGCGCCGCATTCGCGGTGGCACCGACGGAGGACTGACCGGAACCTGGGTCGCGCTCAGTCCGATGCCCGGTTCGGTCGTGGACATTCCGGTCGAGGTCGGTGCGATAGTCGGCGCGGGTGATCCAGTCGTCGTCGTCGAGGCGATGAAGATGGAACACACCCTGAGGGCGCCGGCAGCCGGTGTGGTCACGGCTATCCGGACGGTAAGGGGAGCACAGGTGCGTCTCGATGAGGAGCTGATCGATCTCGAACTGAGCGAAGGGCAGGGGACATGAGCGCACTCGATGTCGGTCTGCCGATGTCCTTCCCGCTTGGTGATCTACCGTCTTCGGTCACCGTCTGGGAGGTCGGCGCTCGAGACGGATTGCAGAACGAGTCGGCGGTGGTACCCGTCGAAGTCAAAGCTGAGTTCATCAGCCGGCTCGCTGCCGCTGGATTGCCGATCGTGGAGGCGACGAGTTTCGTCCGCCCCGAGTGGGTTCCGCAATTGGCTGATTCCGCTGAATTGATCGCGAGCCTCGATCGTGTCGACGGAGTTCGGTATCCGGTGCTGGTGCCCAATGAACGAGGACTCGATCGGGCGCTGGAGTGCGGGGTCCGGGATATCGCAGTGTTCGCCAGTGCCACTGAAGCTTTCGCGCAGGCGAACCTGAACCGCTCCTATGACGAGCAGTGGGGGATGTTCGACGCGGTTGTGGCACGTGCTCGCGGCGAGAGCATCCCGGTGCGCGGCTATCTGTCGATGTGTTTCGGCGACCCGTGGGAAGGAGCGGTATCTCCCGAGCGAGTTGCCGATGCCGTTGCGACACTTCGAGATATGGGATGCACCGAGTTCAGTCTCGGTGACACCATCGGTGTCGCAACCCCCGGCCATGTCCGTGCCGTGCTCGATGCGCTGGTGGCGCGGGATATCGACCTGTCCGGAGTGGCCGTGCACTTCCATGACACCTACGGACAAGCGTTGGCCAATACCCTCGCGGCACTTCAAGGAGGCATCACGATCGTCGATTCCTCGGCCGGTGGGCTGGGTGGATGCCCCTATGCGAAATCCGCGACGGGGAATCTCGCCACCGAAGATCTGGTGTTCATGCTCGATGGGCTCGGCGTGCACACCGGAATCGATCTGTCAGCCTTGGCAGCAACGAGTGTCTGGATGGCCGAACGACTAGGACGCCCCAGCCCGTCGAGGGTCGTCCGTGCGATGCAGCAATCCGTCGAGCAGGGAGAAGGATCATGAATCATCGGCTTCCGTCGGAGTACGAGGATCTACGCCAGACTGTCGCGGAGTTCGCCCGTGACGCCATCGCTCCGGTCATCGCGGATATGTATCGCGATCACCAATTCCCCTATGACATCGTCAAGGCGATGGGGGGAATGGGCCTGTTCGGCATCCCCTTCCCGGAGGAATACGACGGCATGGGCGGGGACTACTTCGCCCTGTGCCTGGTACTCGAGGAAATCGCCCGGGTCGATTCATCGGTGGCGATCACTCTCGAGGCGGCAGTGTCGTTGGGTGCCATGCCGATCTATCGGTTCGGGACGCAGGAGCAGAAGCAGCAGTGGCTACCGGCCCTCGCCCGTGGGGAAATGCTCGGAGCATTCGGCCTGACCGAACCGGGAAGCGGCTCGGATGCGGGTGGAATGCGCACGACCGCGCGACTCGAAGGCGACGAATGGGTGATCAACGGTTCCAAGGCGTTCATCACCAACTCCGGCACCGATATCACCGGGTTGATCACCGTCGCCTGCGTCACGGGGATGAAGGACGACGGCCGACCGGAGATCTCCACGATCATCGTGCCGGCCGGCACGCCGGGACTCGTCGTCGCACCGGCATATTCCAAGGTCGGCTGGAACTCATCCGACACCCACGAGTTGTCCTTCGCCGACTGCCGGGTGCCCGCCGACAACCTGCTGGGCGAGCAAGGACGCGGGTATGCGCAGTTCCTGCAGATCCTCGACGAGGGGCGTATCGCGATCGCCGCGTTGGCGACCGGCCTCGCTCAGGGATGCGTCGATGAATCGGTTCGCTATGCGAGTGAGCGCGAGGCCTTCGGGAATCCGATCGGCCATTACCAGTCGATTGCTTTCCTGATCGCCGATATGGAGGTGCGCGCCCACACGGCGCGTCTGGCCTATTACGACGCGGGATGGCGGATGCTCGCCGACGAACCCTTCAAGCGGCAGGCAGCCATCGCGAAACTGCATTCCTCGGATGCGGCGATGGAGAACTCGCGATGGGCGACCCAGGTGTTCGGGGGGTATGGCTTCATGAACGAATACGCCGTGGGCCGGTTCTATCGTGATGCGAAGGTCCTCGAGATCGGTGAGGGAACGAACGAGGTGCAGCGTATGCTCATCGCCCGGGATCTGGGCCTGCCGCAGTGACGTCGACGGGCGGCTTGATCGAGCGGGCCGCCCTGGTGGACAAGGAGATACTGAGGTCGAGCCAACGCGATCATCCACCGTTCGGCGATTACCTGGCGGTCCCGCCCGATCAGGTTCGACGGGTTCATCGCACCGGTGGAACGACCGGGGAGGCGATGAATCTCGCGCTGTCTGCAGTCGATGCCGAGCAAACCGCGATCGTCGGTGCGCGAGCCCAGTCCGCATCGGGTCTTCGCCCCGGAGATGTCGTGGCGCACTGCTTGAACTACCAGATGTGGATGGGTGGTTTCACCGACCACACCACACTGGAAGCAACCGGTGCCACGGTGGTCCCTTTCGGCGTCGGCAATCCGCAGTTGCTCCTGCGCACCATCCGCGAACTCGGTATCACGGCGATATCGTGCACCCCGAGTTATCCGGCTGTGCTCGAACAGGTCGCGCAGGAGATGGGTATCGATCCGGGAACGCTCGGGTTGCGGCTGGGTCTGTTCGGTGGTGAAGCCGCACTGGATGTTCCCGGCTTCCGAGATCGGATCGAGGCGACCTGGGGATTCGCCGCACGCAACTCCAACTACGGGGTTACCGACGTCATGTGCAATTTCGCCGGACAGTGCGAGCATCAAATGGATCTGCACTTCGTCGCGCTCGATGTGCTGCATCCGGAGATCGTCGATCCGGAGACCGGCGAAGCACTCGCCTGGGAGGCGGGAACCTCCGGGGAACTGGTGCTGACGCACCTGTCCCGGGAATGCCAGCCGCTGGTGAGGTTCCGAACCGGGGACGTCGTCACGCTCACCGCACTCGATCCCTGCGCGTGCGGGCGGACCGCACCTCGTCTGCGCGTTTCCGGTCGCGCAGACGACATGGTCGTGGTGCGCGGAGTGAAGGTGTTCCCCTCATCCGTGGCCGCTCTTGTGACCGGGGATACCAGCACATCGGGGGAGTATCGGATCGTGCTCGAGGGCCCCGGCCCCTATGACCGACTGCCACTCGAAGTGGAACTCGCGGCAGGACTCGAGGCGTCAGGGCACGAGGCTGCGGTGATTGCGGACCGAATCGGACGCATCGCGCAGCGGGACCTGCGCGTGACGGCGACGATCACCCTGGTCGATCATGGAACACTGCCTCGCACGGAAGGAAAGACGCGAAGGGTGGTTCGGCGATGACGGTAATCATGACCGAGGATCTCGGTGCGGTGCGGGTGATCACCCTCAATCGACCCCGACGCCTCAACGCCATCACTCCCGAACTCGTAGAGGACCTGTGCGATGTGCTGGAGTCAGCACAGGGAAGTTCAGCAGTGCGCGCGATCGTCCTGACGGGTGCGGGCACGTCCTTCTGTGCTGGTGACGACCTGCATGATGCGGCCTCGCATACGGCAGGTCCTGACGCGAATCGCGCATTCGTCGAGCGATTGCAGGACGTCACCCGATTGATCATGGATGGGGCGCATCCGGTCGTCGTGGGGGTTCGCGGTTGGGCGGTAGGTGGGGGCCTGGAGTGGGTGCTCGACGCCGATCTCGTCGTGGCGGGGACCAGCGCCAGGGGGTTCTTCCCGGAGATGAGCCTCGGGCTGTTTCCCACCGGAGCGGTGACCGCGATCCTGCCCCGCGTCGTGGGGGACTTCAAAGCCCGGGAACTGCTGTTGCTCGGTGAGCGAATCGATGCGCAGATGCTCAAGGACTGGGGAATCGCCTACCAGGTGGTCCCCGATGAAGCGGTGCGCGACGCAGCTATCGGCCTCGCGCAGCGGTTGGCGCATCTACCCGAGCGCAGCGTGCGGGATCTCAAAGCGGCACTGTCGCGCATCGACCGAGTCACACGTGATGCGGCACTCGCGGCGGAAACGAAGGCAACGATCGCTGCCTTCGATGATCCGCTGACTGCGCAACGCCTGGCCGATAACGCGCCCTAGTTCTCGATGCCCTAGTCATCGATACCACGTGCGATGAGGGCATCGCCGAGTCGCTGCGAATAGCCGACGGTGCGCACGACGACCGGTGTCGCAAAGGCTCGCAGACTGCGTTCGGCACCTCGGGCGCGGCGGGCCTCTCGGACGGTGTTCACCAAGTCCAGCATCACCGGCACCACCCGGATCGACAGGGCGATGAGCAGGCTGATGCGTTCAGGATCGACACCCACGCGCCGAAGGGGAGACAGGACTCGATCGAGGACGGCCAGCAGGTCCACGATGCGGGTGGTGAGACTCACCAGTCCGGCTGCGGCAACAGCGAGAATGAGCGTACCCACGATGGCAACGGCCGACCGCCACCCTCCCAACCACCATTGGAACGGCACGAGTAGCACGACGATCCAGCGCAGCGGCCACACCTGGGTGAGTAGAACTCGCGGCGAGTAACCGGCGAGAGCATAGAGACAGATGATGATGGCGAGGCCTATGGCGACCGTCGTCGGTGCGCGCCAGACCAGCAGCGCGGTCGTGAACAGCAGCAGCCCAAAGAGTTTCAGCCCGGCTGGCAGGCGGTGCAGGAGCGAGGTGCCGGGGCGATACACGCCGATCATGGCAGCAGCCATCATCGAACCCCCATCGAACGGCGATAGAAGTGCACGCATTCGCTTGGATCGCCATCGGCGACGATCCGGCCATCGTCGATGACGAGGACCCGCTCGAAATCCATGATGAGATCCAGGTCGTGAGTCACCACGATCACCTGCTGGGACAAGGTTGCGAGCAAACCAGCGATCTCGCGAGTGTGCCGCAGGTCAAGCAGGGTCGTGGGCTCGTCGGCGACGAGGATGTCCGGTTCGGTCACCAGGACTGTGGCCAGGGCCAGGAGTTGTTTTTGACCGCTGGACAGGAGATGCGCTGGATGCTCGATGTAGCCGGATAGGCCGACGGTGTCCACGATCGCCTCGGTGCGCGCGGCCAACTCGTCGTGAGTGAGTTTGTGTCGACGCAGTGAGAACGCGATGTCCTCACCCACCGTCGGCATGATGATCTGGGCGTCGGGATCGGAGAACAGGAAGGAAACCCGGCGGCGTACCTCGCGTCCGTGCTGAGCGGGGTCGAGTCCATCGACGAGGACACGACCCTCGGTCGGATTCGCGAGGCCGTTGATCATGCGAGCCAGTGTGGATTTGCCAGAACCATTGGCACCGATGATCCCGATGCGTTGCTGCGATAGTCGACAGGAGATGTCGGTCAGTACGATGCGGTCGCCGAATCGGTGCGTAACGTGCTCGAACTCGATCATGGTCCGACTCGTTCCACTGCGAGGGCGATGCCCTGTCCACCACCGATCGCACAGGTTGCCAGACCTCGCCTGCCGAGGCTTTGGCGCACCAGGGCACTGAACAGTCTCACGACGAGGACCGCACCGGATGCTCCCCAGGGATGGCCGAAGGCGATGGCGCCGCCCTCAGCGCAGATGCGCGGATCGTGTTGTTCGAGACCGAGATCATCAAGAACCGCCAGTACCTGGGCCGCGAAGGCTTCGGTGATCTCGATGCGATCGATGTCGTCGAGCTGCCACCCCGTGCGCTGCAATACCGAGAGGACTGCAGGGGTGGGTCCGACACCCGGCCAGCGCGGATCGACCCCCGCGCGTGCCCATGCTCGGACGGCGAGCCCGGGAACGCCGAGTCGGACCCGAACATCGTCGTCGACGATGAGCACGCCGGCGGCCCCATCGCTGATCGGGCAGGAGTTCGCCGCAGTGACGGTGCCATCCGCGGAGAACACCCCCGGCGCCCGTGGAAAGAGTTCCGGTGGGCGGCGTTTGATACGCCGGTCACCGGCCACGTCGCCGACGGCGACGAGTTCGTCGGCCAGTAAATCCCGATCCTGTGCCGCGGCAGCGCGATCGTGGGATTGCCGTGCATAGTCGTCCTGGCGTCCCCGACTGATATCTCTCAGGCGGGCGAGGTCTTCAGCGGCGGGACCCATATCCGGATCGCCGAATTCCACCGGAGCGAAGGATGCGCGTCCGGGTTCGGCGGTGCTGGCGCTCTCGGCTCCGCCCGCCGCGACTGCCGTGGCTGCGCCGCTGGCGATCTCGGCTGCGGCGAGGCAGATCGCATCGAGACCTGCGCCGCACTGGCGATCGATGGTGGCGGCCGGTACCGTGCAGGGCCATCCTGCGCTGAGGGTGGAGACTCGGGCGGGATTCCCCCCAGGGCCACGGGCCATACCCAGCAGGACATCGTCGGGTTCGACGGTGGGGCGTTCCTCGCGCAGTGCCCGCCATACGTGAGCGGCCAGATCGGACGCCGGAATCGCTGCGAGGGGGCCGTGCGCGCTGACGATCGGGGTGCGACGAGCAGCGATGATGACCGGTGTCGCCATCATCGACCCCGAACCTGAACCCGAGTTTGAGCCTGAGTCAGTTGGACCTGCAGCGTGCGTCGATCTACTTTGCCGCCGGGCAGGCGTGGTAGTTCCTCGCGTTGTATCCACAAACGAGGTCGCGCGGGATCGGGTAGGGCGTGCGCGGCATGGCGCAGTTGTTCCGACGTCGCTGAACCTACGTGAACTGCTGCGATGACCTCGCCGAGGCGATCGTGTGGGATACCGATGACGGCAACGTCCTCGACACCGGTGATGCGGCGCAGAGCGGCTTCGACATCCTCGACGAGGACAGTGTGCCCAGCTGTGGTCACCGCGGTATCGCCACGACCACGCAGGATGAGTCCGCCGCGAGTGTCGAAGTCGCCCATGTCGCCCACGGTGACCCAGTCACCCTGGCGACGCATGGGTCCGATCATCGAATCGAGATATCCAACTGCCAGGAAGGGCGAATTCACCCAGATGAATCCATCGCGGATGTCGATATCGCAGCCGGGCACCGGCTCGAAGGCGCCGGGCTCGCGACGCCAGGCGATGAAGGAGGTCTCGGCGGCACCGTAGTACTCCACCATTTCCACCCCGGCACGTTCGGCCTTGCGCCACAGGGCCTCGGAGGCAGTCGCGCCAGCGGATACGACCAGTCGAGGTGTGCGTCGCTCGCCCTCTAAGACCTGATCGAGGATGTCATCGATGGCGGTGGGCACCGCGTGCACCACATCTGCATCCGGATGCCCGCGGAGGGGCCGAGCGGAGACGGTCACCCTAGGGATCGCCCCGTGGTGCAAGGCGTGCATCGCCGCGAAGAGGACCATGGTGGAAGACGCAGATCCGATCAATTCGATCGTTTCTCCGGCATGGACTCCCATGCGGGATTCGATGGCAGCGAAGCTCATGCGCCATGAATCCCAGGATCGAACGATGCAGCGAGGTGTCATTGTGGAACCGGAACTGAAGACGCCGATGTGATCAGGTGCGATCAAGTCGAGGAGCCGATGCCGTTCGGTGGGATCTACAGACGACGGGGCAGCCAGATAAGACTGATGGGACTGCATGGCGGTGAATGCCGCATCCACATCCGTCATGTTCAAGTCCTTCACGAGTGAACTCGGTGAGTGTCCAGTAGGTCCGGGTAGGCCCGGTGCACGGCGGCGGCTGCGATCGTGGCGATCACGACCTTGATGGCATCGCCGGGCAGGTACGCCGTGGCGGCGATGGCCGTTGCGACGACGCCGGAGGTGCCCAGGACGAAGGCCTGGACGGGGATACCGATGGCATAGACGACGGCGATGCCACCGATGACATTGGCTAGGGCACCCCACCAGAGCGGATAGCGGGGCAGCTTCATCGTGATCAGCCAGCCGATGACCCCGGCTCCGATGATCCAGCCGATGAGATAGCCGACACTCGGCCCCGCGAATACCGCCAATCCGCCGCGTCCACCGGCTAGCAGGGGCAGGCCGAGTGCGACGAGGACGAGGAGGAGTGCGACCGAGGCCATGGCCTTGCGTGGACCCAGGATCGATCCGGCCAGCATCACCCCGAGGGTCTGCAAGGTGATGGGGACACCGCTGGCCAGGGTCAGTGCCCCGGGCAGGCCGAGAACGGCGATCAAGGCGGTGAAAGAGGCGATCAGGGCGATGTCTCGGGCACCCGAGCGTGCGGGAGAGCGAGCAGGGGAACCATCCGACACGCGCACAGGCTATCCTTGCCCCAGGTCATCCGGTGATCGAGGACGCAGGGGAAGGCGACACTCGATCGGAGGTGACCATGTCGTCGTTGACAAGCTCTGCCGGCACCGCCCGTGGGGTCATCATGGTGCATGCCGTTCCGCGTGCCATCGTTCCGCACGTGGTCTGGGCGCTTCGCGATGTCCTTGCCCGGCAGGCCCCGGATCTGGATTTCGGGCCTCAGCCTGTCGCACCGGGCACTCTTCGAGCGGTGGCGAACTGGCGCGGACCGGCCGGCAGCGCTGCCCGGATCGCGTCGGCACTTCGGGTGATGCCGGACACCCTGTTCGAGGTGGTCGAGGATTTCGCCTCCGATCGTGAGGGCGAGCGATACGCCTATACACCCAGCCTGGGACTGTTCCGAGCGACGATCGGAGTGCACGGCGACATCTATTTGCACGAGGACCGGGTTCGTGCGGCGATCGATGGTGCGCGCGAACACGGCGTCGATCTGGCCGAGGGGCTCGCGCACCTGCTGGGGGACGCCTGGGATGTCGAACTCGAGCCGTATCGGGTAGCGACCTCCGACACCCCGATTCGGGTGCTGCATCACGTCGTGTAGCCGGGTGTAGCCGGCTACAGCGGGATGTTGCCGTGTGCTCCGCGGGCGCCGGGGGTGTCGAGCAGTACCTGCGCTATGCGCCTGCGGGTTTCGCGTGGCTCGACGATCTCGTCGACCACACCGATATCGAGTGCGCGGCCGATGCCACCGGAGATCACCTCATGTTCGGCGGCGAGTTCGAGTTCGAGTTGCGCCCGCAGTTCCTCATCGCTGGCCTCCGCCAGGCGACGTCGGTGCAGAATGCGCACCGCGGCGACCGACCCCATGACCGCGACCTCGGCCTGTGGCCAGGCGAAGACCCGGGTCGCACCCAGCGACGAGGAGTTCATCGCGACGTAGGCGCCGCCGTAGGCCTTGCGGGTGACCACCGTGACACGGGGCACGACACATTCGGCGAACGCGTGCAGGAGTTTCGCGCCGCGTCGCACGACACCGTCCCATTCCTGCCCGACACCGGGAAGGTAGCCGGGAACGTCGACGACGACGACGAGGGGCACGGCGAGTGCATCGCACATGCGCACGAAGCGCGAGGCCTTCTCCGCGCTGGACGAATCGAGGCAGCCGCCGAGTCGCAATGGGTTATTGGCGACGACACCCACGGTGCGCCCACCGAGACGGCCGAGGGCGACGACGATGTTCGGTGCCCATCGTGCGTGCAGTTCGACCGTGGAACCCTCGTCGAGAAGACCCTCGATCAGAGGATGCACGTCATAGGCGCGCCGGCTCGATTCGGGCAGCAGATCAGCCAGGTCGCGGTCATCGACAGCGGCTAGGTCGAGTGAGCCCTGCGCTCCGAGGAGAGAAGCAACACGACGACCCTCATCGAGTGCGGCGCGTTCGGTATCGGTGACGATGTGCACCACACCACTGCGTCGACCATGCGGATCGGGGCCGCCCAGGCGCAGCATGTCCACCTGTTCGCCGGTCACCGATCGGATCACCTCGGGACCGGTGACGAAGATGCGACCCTCGGGCCCCAGGATGACGATGTCGGTCAGTGCCGGTCCGTATGCCGCACCTCCGGCGGCAGGTCCGAGCACGATGGAAATCTGGGCGACCTTCCCAGAGATCCGCGTCATCGCTGCGAACACGCGCCCTACTCCATCGAGGCTCGCCACACCTTCGCGCAACCGAGCACCTCCGGAGTGCCAGATCCCCACGACCGGGCAGGAGTCGGCGAATGCGCGGTCATAGGCGGTGACGATCGCTCGGCATCCCGCCTCACCCATCGCGCCACCTTGCACGGTGGGGTCGGTGGCGAACGCCACGACGTTGTGCCCATCGACGCGGCCCACTCCGACGAGGACACCGCTGTCGTCTTCGGGGGTGATGGTGGTGAAAGTTCCCGGATCGAAGAATTGCTCGAGTCGTACCCGGGGTGATCGCGGATCGAGTTCGATCGTGGTGACCTCGTCGGTCATGAGGCAGACCGGAAAGCCACGGTGACGTCATGACCGCCGAAGCCGAAGGAGTTGTTCACAGCCACGAGATCTCCCTGGGGAAGTGAACGCGCGGTGTTCGCGGCGACGTTCAACCGGATGTCGGGATCGAGTTCGTCGATGTTGATCGTCGGCGGTGCGACACGATGGTGCAGTGCCAGCACCGTGAAGAGCGCCTCGAGAGCGCCAGCGGCGCCGAGGGTGTGGCCGGTCATCGACTTCGTGCCCGACACGATCGCTGCCGTGTTCTCGCCGAGAGCTGCTCGGATCGCGACAGCTTCGGCGATGTCTCCCTGCGGGGTCGAGGTGGCATGCGCGTTGACATGGACCACATCCGTCGGAACAGCATCTGCCGCCTCGATGGCAGCCCGCATCGCTCGGGCAGCACCGTGTCCCTCGGGGTCGGGTTGGGCGATGTGATGTGCATCCGCGGTCATCCCGGCCCCAGCGTACGTCGCATAGATGCGTGCTCCACGTGCCCGGGCATGGTCACCACGTTCGAGGACGAGCATCGCTGCACCCTCGCCCATGACGAAACCATCACGCGCGAGGTCATAGGGACGAGACGCGGCAGGCGGGTCGTCGTTGCGCGTCGACAGCGCCCGCATCGCGGCGAAGCCTGCGATGGTGAGGGGGTGGATGGGGGCTTCGGTTCCGCCGACCACGACCACGTCGGCGCGGCCGTCGGTGATCATTCGGGCACCCCACACGATCGCCTCGGCACCCGATGCGCAGGCGCTGACCGGTGCATGCACACCGGCTGCCGCCTGCCGATCGAGTCCGACCACGGCCGAGGGACCATTGGGCATCAGCATCGGGACGGTATGCGGTGAGACGCGCGAGGGGCCCCGTTCCTTGAGCACGTCGTAGGCGTCGAGCAAGGTGATCACCCCGCCGATCCCGGTGCCCACGACGGAACCCATACGCTCGGGCTCCACCTCGGGGGCGCCGGCATCGGCCCACGCCTCCCGGGAGGCGATCAGCGCCGAGGCCTGCGATCGGTCCAGTCGGCGATTCTCGACCCGGTCGAGCACCTCGCCAGGATCAACGGCGAGCACCCCGGCGAAACGCACCGGCAGATCGCCAGCCCACTCCTGGGTCAGCGTCACGACCCCCGACTCACCGCGGGTCACCGCCGCCCACGTGCTCTCCACATCACCGCCGATAGGTGTAGTGGCACCTAGTCCGGTGACGACGATGTCAGGCACAGTCAGGCCGTGGCCTTAGCGATGTAGTCGACAGCATCGCCGACGGTGCGCAGGTTCTTCACCTCACTGTCGGGGATCTTCACATCCCACTTGTCCTCGGCTGCCATGACGACCTCGACCATGGACAGTGAATCGATGTCGAGGTCATCGACGAAGGACTTGTCCAACTGGACATCGTCGACGGGTACGCCGGCGACCTCGTTGACGATCTCGGCTAGTCCGGACAGGATCTGCTCGCTCACGGATATTCCTTTCGGGAGTTGGGTACTAGTCAGGGACTCTAGGGCAGGCGGACGACCTGGGAGGCATAGGCCAAGCCGGCGCCGAAACCGATGAGTAGGGCCAGCCCGCCGTGCGGCACCTCCCCGGTGCTGAGCATGCGGTCCATCGCAATCGGGATCGAGGCCGCAGATGTGTTGCCTGTCGTCGCGATATCGCGGGCTACGGGAACGTGCTCGGGGAGCTTCAGTGCTCGGATCATCGCATCGGTGATGCGCATGTTCGCCTGGTGCGGGATGAATGCGTCGAGATCATCGGCGGCTACCCCGGCTGCCTCGAGGGACTGTGTTGCGGTCTTCGCCATATGCGCGACAGCCCATCGGAAGACCTGCTGACCCTGCATCGACAGGGTCGGGAAGCGCTCGCCGCCGTTGTCGCGATAGTCGGTCAGCGATTGGGTCATCGTGATCGCGTCGTACTGCTCACCATCGGAGCCCCACACCACCGGGCCGATGGCCGGTTCGTCGGAGGGACCGACGACGGCGGCACCCGCGCCATCGGCGAAGATGAACGCCGTCGATCGGTCGTCGAGATCGATCCAGTCGGTGAGTTTCTCTACCCCGATGACCAGCACATGCTCCGCGGATCCACCGCGCACGAGGTCCTGGGCGAGTGCGAGCCCGTAGCAGAAGCCCGCGCAGGCTGCGGAGATGTCGAAGGCCGCGGCCTTATTCGTGCCCAGCCGGTAGGCGATCTCGGCGGCTGCCGACGGAGTGGGATACGGATGGGTGACCGTCGCCACGATGACCGTGCCGATATCGGTCACCGACACGCCCGCAGCGACGAGAGCACGTTCTGCGGCGAGGAACGCCAGATCGCACACGGTCTGATCAGGCGCGGCATAGCGGCGCTCGACAATCCCTGAGCGTTCCTGGATCCACTCGTCGGTGGAATCGATGCGTTCGCACACCTCGGCATTGGTAACCACACGGTCGGGGCGATAGCCCGCGACGCCCATAATGCGCGCATGCGGGTGACCCTTCGCGCTGCGGAGGGGTGTGCTCATCGGGCGTCTCCTTCGGAGGTGGGGATCAACTGATCGGGTGCAGGCGTAGCAGGGGTTGGCCCGGTGACACAGGATCGCCGTTTTCGACGACCCATTCCACCACCACGCCGCCGTGTGGCGCGGTGACCTCGATCGTGTCGCGCAGATTCGCCACGGTGCCGATCATCGTGCCGGCAGGGATCGTGGTCCCGGAGACTGCCGCCGCGACATCGTCTGCGTAGGCGAAGGTTCCCTTGCTCGGGGACACGATCAGTCGCCAACTCGGTGATGTCGACAGGGAATCGACCGCGGGTGCGTGGCGGGCGATGAGGTCCCAGGCTGCGGGGAGGTCATCGGGGGTCTTCAACGCCAGAGTCTCCACCCCGGGAAGGGCGCGCCTGGCCAGGCCGGTGAGGGTTCCTGCGGGAGGGATCTCCAGAAGGGCGGTGATTCCCAGGTCGGTCATCGTGGTTTGGCACAGGTCCCAGCGCACTGGACGGGCGACCTGTCGGACAAGGCGGCCCAGCACGTCTCGGCCGTCGTGAACGACCTGACCGTCGGCATTGGAAATCAACCGCAGGCGTGGATCATGGGTGGAGATCGCCCGCGCGTGACGGGCCAGGACATCGACAGCTGGCGCCATGAATTCGGTGTGGAACGCTCCGGCGACCTCGAGGGGGCGCACGCGCGCCCTGTCGGGTGGGTTCTCGGCGAAGGCGGCAAGGTCACCGAGTCGACCGGCGACAACGATCTGTCCGGCGCCGTTGACATTGGCCGGTGTCAAGCCGGCGCGTTCGGCAGCTTCGAACACCTCGTCGGCGTCACCGCCGAGGACCGCGCTCATCCCGGTGGGGACTGCCGCCGACGCTGCGGCCATCGCTCGACCACGCTCGCGGACGAAAACCATGGCCTGCTCTGCGGTCAGCACACCCGCAGCGGCCGCAGCGGTGATCTCGCCGACGCTGTGCCCGGCCCCGGCACCGATCCGGGTGAAGGCCTCGGCCGGATGCGGGAAGAGTTCCAGCAGGGTCACCAAGCCCGCAGCGACCAGCAGCGGTTGGGCGATCGCGGTATCGCGGATGGTGTCGGCATCGGAGGTGGTGCCGTGGGTGATGAGATCGACCCCGGCGACCGTGGACAGCCATTCCAGGCGCTCGGTCACGGTGGGTAGTTCCAGCCAGGGAGTGAGGAAGCCGGGAACCTGGGCCCCCTGTCCGGGAGCGACGACGACGAGCACGGCCTTACCCTTCCGTCATCGGTCCTGCCATCACGATGCGCTCGCCGCCAATGTCGGCGCACGCCTATTGGAGGAACCCTACAACCGAGGTGATTCCTCGAGGCGACCCCACAGCAGCCCCAGTCGCAGCGCGAGGGCATCGCGCGGGTCGGTCGGACTGCGTCCGGTGAGGTGTTCTATCCGTTGTAGGCGATGCCGGACGGTGTTGACGTGGACGAACAGCGCGCGGGCGGTTCCCTCTAGGCTGCCGGTCTGCTCCAAGAACACCGCAGCGGTTGCGATCAACACCGGGTCGGTGTCGCGCAGTAACCGATAGGTCTCGAGCACCAGGGCTTCCCGTGCTCCTGGTTCGCCGGCCATCGCTCGCTCAGGCAGCAATTCGGCGGCCGCGACGGGACGGGGAGCGTTCGGCCAGGCATGGGCGACCTGCCAGGCGGCGCGCGCTGTGATGGCGTGGGCGGATGCTTCAGCGAGGCCGATCGCTGGTCCGGCGAGGACGAGTGGCCCGGGGCCGAAGTGCGGCTCGAGCACACGAATGATGCGCGCATGGTCGAGCGGTCTCATCGAGGTCGGTGCGCCGGTTGCAGCACCTGCGATGACCACGAGGGTGCGCCCGTGCAGCCCGGACAGCACATCGATGCGGTGGTGATGGGCGGATCGGCGCAGCGAGTCCTCGACGGGCTCCTGCGGCGGTGAGCCGACCAGGATGATCACGCCGGCATCGGCGCTCCACCCCAGGGCCGCCGCCCGCGCCGGCAGCGACGGGTCGGGCTCGCTCTTGAGCAGGCCGTCGAGCACCAGGGCCTCCAGTCGGGCATCCCATGCCCCGCGTGCTTCCGCAGCACGGGCGTAGACCTCGGCGGCCGCGAAGGCGACCTCGCGGGAATAGGTCAAGATTGCAGCAAGCACCTCATCTGCCGACTCGGGTCCGGCGATGCGTGGCACGTGCTCCTCGATCAACTCGATCGTGCAGCGCACCATCGCCACCGTCTGTTCCAGCGAGATGGCGCGCGCGAGGTCGCGGGGTGCGGTGTCGAAGACGTCCACCGTGACCGCGGGGCGGGGGGCTTCATGGCCGAACCAGTCGACGAAGGCGGCGATGCCGGTTTGTGCGACGAGACTCACCCAGGCGCGCTCATCCGCGGGTAGCTCGCGAAACCACGGCAGGCGTTCATCCATCCGCGCCGTCGCAGCGGTTGCGAGTGCGCCGCTGGCGCGTTGCAGGCGTCGGGCCGCCTCGTTGCGGGTCACCCGAGGGTGGCGGAATCGAGACCGGTGATCGCGCCGATGACGCGACCGATCGCGAAGGTGACTCCCGCGGCGATCGTGCCCACGATGAGTTGTCGGAATGCTCCATGGAGGGTGCCGCGGCCGGAGTATCGGCCGACTGCTCCGCCCACGACGAGCATCGCCATCCCGGCGAGCACGATCGCGATGACCAGGGCGAGATTGCCACCGGTGAACAGATAGGGAAGCACCACGACGAACGCACCGATGGCGAAGGCGACGAAGCTGAACAGGGCCGCTCGGATCGGGGAGCCGAGTTCGTCGGGATTCAGTCCCAATTCCTCGCGTGCGAGGGTGTCCAGTGCGGTCTTGGGGTCGCTCATGATGCGTGCGGCAGTGCTCTTCGCGGTTTCCCGATCCAGGCCCTTGGCGCGATAGATCAATTCGAGTTCGCGCTGCTCCTCCTCGGGTTTCTCGGCGAGTTCGCGTGCCTCCATGTCGATCTCGCGTCGGAACAGATCGCGCTGGCTGGCCATGCTGACGTATTCGCCGGCCGCCATCGAGAACGCACCGGCAAGGAGTCCGGCGATGCCGGCGAACAGGACCACACTGCGATCGATTCCCGATCCGGCGAATCCCATGACCAGTGCGGTATTGGACACCAGACCATCGCTGACACCGAAGATCGCCGCACGCCACTTGCCCGATGCGTCAGCGCGATGCCATGACTCGCCGAAGTCGATCTCGCCACCTGAACCCAGCGTCGGTTCCGGGTGGACGAGCTCGTCGGATCCTTCGGTGCGCAGCCGGCGGAATGTCTCGGCGTGCTCGCGTTCATCGGTGGGCATCGTGGGCAGCGCCTCGGGCTCGTCGTCGTACATGCCGGCGTCCTCGCCCTCAGCCTCCTCGAGCCGTGCGAGCACATCGTCCATGCCGGCCGCCCGAGCCCGAGCGACGAGGGCTGCGTCATCGGCGGCGAGGGCTGTCGGGGCAGGAGGGATGCTCACCCCGTATTCGCTGAGTTTGGCCAGCCAGTGCTCGGCGTGCTGATCCTCGATATCGGCGAGTTCGAGCAGCGCGTCACGGCGTTCGCCATCGGTGGTTTCGGCGAGCGCGCGATACAGCATCGCCGCGTTGCGTTCGGCTTCGAGATAGCGCAGGAAGCGCTTGGGGTCGCGTGAACTCATCGGGTGTTCCTATCCGGTTCCTTCGGTGTTTCCAGCGTCGGCAGCCGACGGGTCGTCGAGTCGGTACCGCTCGAGGGCATTGCGCACCAGGGCCGCATCGATGTCCCCGCGTGCGGCCAGTCGGGACAGAGTCTGCACGGTGATGGATTCGGCGTCGACGAGGAAGTGTCGCCGCAGTGCCCCGCGGGTGTCCGACATGCCCCATCCGTCGGTTCCCAGGGTGGTGTAGTCGCCGGGAACCCACGGGCCGATCTGGTCTGCCACGGCGCGCATGTAATCACTGACGCCTACGACGGGGGCGGCTGCATCGGCGAGGCGCTGCGTCACATAGGGCACACCCGGTGCGGCGTCGGGATCGAGAAGTCTCCTCCGATCGCAGGCGAGGCCGTCGCGGCGCAGTTCGCTCCACGAAGTCACCGACCACACGTCGGTGGCCACGCCCCAGTCCTCGCGCAGAAGCCGCTGGGCCTCCAGTGCCCAGGGCACGGCAACCCCAGACGCGAGCAGTGTCGCCCGCGGGTTATCGCCGGCCGGCGCGGTGCTCACGCGATGCATGCCGCGCACGATTCCCTCGGCGTCGACATCGTCGGGTTCGGCCGGCTGCACGTACGGCTCGTTGTAGACGGTGAGGTAGTAGAAGACATTCTCGGGATGTTCGCCGTACATCCGCTTCAGGCCATCCGCGACGATGTGGCCGAGCTCGTAGGCATAGGCCGGGTCATAGGCGATCACCGCCGGGTTCGTCGATGCCAGCAGCGGGGAGTGTCCGTCCTCGTGTTGCAGGCCCTCACCGTTGAGTGTCGTGCGACCCGCGGTGGCACCGAGGACGAATCCGCGGGCCATCTGGTCCATGGCCGCCCAGAATCCATCGCCGGTCCGCTGGAATCCGAACATCGAATAGAAGATGTACACCGGGATCATGGGTTCGCCCTGCGTGGAATACGACGATCCCGCGGCGGTGAACGATGCGACCGAGCCGGCTTCATTGATCCCCTCATGCAGGATCTGGCCATCGGGGGCCTCGTTATAGCTGAGCACCAGGTCACGATCGACGGATAGGTACTGCTGACCAAGCGGGTTGTAGATCTTCGCGGTCGGGAATAGCGAGTCCATGCCGAAGGTGCGCGCCTCGTCGGGGATGATCGGCACGAAACGAGCACCGATGCCTTCATCGCGCATCAGGTCCTTGAGTAATCGAACGAACGCCATCGTCGTGGCCACCGGCTGCTTGCCGGATCCACGGCGGACGACGTCGTAGGTCTTCGCATCGGGCAACGGCAGCGGCTTGGCGCGAACACGTCGCTCGGGGATCGAGCCACCGAGCCGGCGACGTCGATCGAGCATGTAGCGCATCGTCTCGTCGTCGGCTCCGGGGTGGAAGTACGGCGGCAGCACACCATCGCCGAGTTCGGCATCGCTGATCGGAATCTGCAGGCGATCGCGGAAGAGTTTCAGGTCGTCCAGGGTGAGCTTTTTCATCTGATGGGTGGCGTTGCGCGCTTCGAAGTGCGAACCGAGGGTGTAGCCCTTGATGGTCTTGGCCAAGATCACCGTCGGCTGCCCGGTCGTCTCGACCGCAGCCTTGTATGCGGCATAGACCTTGCGGTAGTCGTGGCCGCCGCGCTGCAAGGACCAGACTTCCTCGTCGCTCCAGCCCTCGACCATCTTCAGCGCTCGCGGGTCACGGGCGAAGAAATGCTCGCGGACGAAAGCCCCGTCCTCGGCCTTGAATGTCTGGAAGTCGCCATCCGGGGTGGAGTTCATGATGTTGACGAGTGCGCCATCGCGATCACGTGCGAGCAACTCATCCCACTTGCGTCCCCAGATCACCTTGATGACATTCCATCCGGCACCGCGATACAGCGACTCCAACTCCTGGATGATCTTGCCGTTGCCCCGCACGGGCCCATCGAGTCGTTGCAGGTTGCAGTTGACGACGAAGACGAGGTTGTCCAACTCCTCGCGGGCGGCGAGTCCGAGCGCTCCGGCGGACTCGACCTCGTCCATTTCGCCATCACCGAGGAACGCCCAGACCCGCTGCTGCGAGGTGTCCTTGATTCCGCGATGGTGCAGGTACTTATTGAATCGAGCCTGATAGATCGCGTTGAGCGGACCCAGACCCATGGACACGGTCGGGAACTGCCAGAACCACGGCATCAAGCGCGGATGCGGATAGGACGGCAGGCCGCCACCGGGATGGGACAGTTCCTGGCGGAATCCGTCGAGTTGCTCCTGGGTCAGTCGTCCCTCGAGGAACGCGCGGGCATAGATCCCCGGGGAGGCGTGGCCTTGGAAGTACAGCTGGTCGCCACCACCGGGGTGATCAGGGCCGCGGAAGAAGTGGTTGAAACCGACCTCGTACAGCGATGCCGACGAGGCATAGGTGGAGATGTGGCCTCCGACCGAGACACCGGGACGTTGAGCGCGGTGCACCATGACTGCGGCGTTCCAGCGCACATAGCGCCGGAACTGCCGCTCGAGGGCTTCATCGCCGGGGAACCAGGGTTCCATCTCCGGGGGAATCGTGTTGATGTAGTCGGTGGAACGCAGGCTGGGGATGCCGACATTGCGTTCAGCGGCCCGCCGTAACAGCGCGAGCATGAGGTAACGGGCCCGGTAGGGACCGGCCGCGTCGATGACCTGATCGAGGGATGTCGTCCACTCCGTGGTCTCATCGGGATCGACGTCGACGTATTGCGTGGGCAGGCCACCGGCGAGGAGCGGCTGGGGGCGAAACAGCGGGTCTGCGGTCATGAGCGCCCTTTCTGGTGGATGGGCCGGTCTGGTGGACAGGCCCGCGGTTGGGGTTCCTCGTGGGAACCCCGCCTATCCTTGCGTACGTTCGAAGAAGAGGCTACGACGGTCAACAGACCGGCAAGTCGGGCAACTGACCGGTAATAACGCCAAGTCGGTTGCGCAGTCGTGCTGCTTCCGATGGACTACGCACACCGCCGAAGCTCGGCGGCACCTTTGACTGGGAGGTTCGACCGTGTCCGCCGACGGTGCGGCTGTACTCGCGTTGCTGGGTGTGCAACCCGGTCACGTCATCTGGGAGATCGGTGCCGATGGCGACTGCGACGAGCAGGTGCGTGCCGCCTTCACCGCAGCCGAGGATGTCGAACTCATCGGCGAGGACGAGGACCCGGAGGATGTCGTCGACCTGGTGCTGCTGTGGTGGCGCGAGGACGATGGCGATCTCGTGGACGCGCTCGTGGATGCGATCGGGCCGCTCGCCGATCATGGCGTCGTGTGGTTGCTGACCCCCAAACCTGGTCGTGATGGACACGTCGAGCCCGAGGACATCTCGGATTCGGCTCCCACGGCGGGATTGCAGCAGACGTCGACGGTGAGTGCGGGCCGGGACTGGCAGGGCACGCGCCTAGTCGCGCCGAAGGCGCGCAAGTAAGGATCCTAATTTCGACGCGGTCGATGTCATTCCATCGACCGCGGTGAACACGGCGCGTAGGCCTTCGCCACCGGGTAGGTCGGGGGCGAAGGTCAGGCCCCGTGCGACGTGCATCAGGCCGCCGATGTCGACGACCTCGATCTCTCGGCGGGCGAGTGCGGTGACGGGGGAGCGTGCCCCGCTCGTGATCTGCCAGACCATCTCGGTGGGGCCGATGAGGCGCGGCAGGTCGGACACATCGGTGCTCAGGTGCCATGAGCCCGGTGATGCGCATACTCCGATCTCGATGTCGGGGGTGGTGATCGCCAACCGGTAATCATCGTCCCCGGGGGCCTGGGCGCACACCGCCCCGACGCTGTCGATCAGGGAATGCAGGGCGATGCGTGACAGCGGTGATGCATCTATTCCCGTGTCGCTGATCAATCCGCTGTCGTTGACGGTGCGCTGAATCGCCACTGCTCCTGCACCGACCATGGTGCCCAGGGGTACGACGCCGAGCGGTCCGCCGATGGGTGCGCCAGCTTCATCGGGCGCGTGAGGTGCCCATGCTTCGATCGCGTCGCGTGCGGCATTCCACGCCGCAGCGATCCGTTCGATGTCCGCACCCGCGTAGCGCTGCGTGATTTCGGCATCGATGAGTCGCTGAGGTGGAGGTGTGGTGTCTGCGCGAGCGGCCGCCTCACGCCGATCGGCCAGGTTCACGCCGTGCGGCCACTCGCCGATGCCGAGCAGTACGTCCCGCACGGTGCTGCCTCGCCGACGGGAGGGCGCATCGAGGTCGATTCGCGCATTCGGGTCGGAATCGGTGGAGTCGGCGGATACCAACGCTGCGATGGCGATGTCCCAGGCCTGGAGGATGTTGGTGATGAGCCCGTCGAGATCGGCCTGGGCCCGTCCGTACCGGATTTCCACGTGGGGAGCCTCCGCTGCAGCAATCGTGGGCCGTGGTCGCCGGCGTCTCGGGCCGCCGACGACCACGGCCTACGCCTAGTGCACACCGGATTGCCCGAATCCGCATCACGAAAACGTCGGATGTACCTGTCCCGTGTGTCTGGTAGTGGTGGGCCCGGCCGGGCTCGAACCGGCGACCCCGTCCTTGTAAGGGACGTGCTCTAGCCAACTGAGCTACAGGCCCAAGGGGGGAGGCTACCCCCTCGGTACTGTGCACCTGTGACCTCATGGCAGTCCACACCCGAATCCGAAGCGGGGTCCGCCCCGGCTCTGGGCGAGGTGATCGCGGCTTTCGAGGCGCGTTACCCGCCGTCACTCGCTGAGTCCTGGGATGCCGTGGGGTGGGTGTGTGGTGACCCGCAGACCCGAGTGACCCGGGTGCTGTTCGCCGTCGATCCGACCGAAGAAGTGGCGGCGGAAGCCGCAGGCCTCGGGGCGGAGGTGATCATCACGCACCATCCGCTGTTCTTGACACCCGTCCACGGAGTTGCTGCGCTGACACCGGGTGGCCGGCTTGTGCACGGGCTCATCGAGCAGGGTCGTGCCCTCTATGTCGCCCACACCAACGCTGATCGAGCCCACTCCGGTGTTTCGGATGCTCTAGCCGAGATTCTGGGTGTCGTGGACACGGTTGCGCTGGTGCGCGATGACAACGATCCAACGGTCGGCTTGGGTCGCATCGGCAGGCTTGCTGATCCGGTGACGCTGGCTGAATTCGCGGAGCGGGTGGCGACAGCGTTACCGGCCACCGCCCAGGGTGTACGCGCAGCGGGTGATCCCCAGGTGATGATCGAGAAGGTCGCGGTGTGCGGGGGATCGGGAGAATCCCTGGCAGGAGCCGCCGAGCGGGCAGGCGCCGATGTGTTCGTGACGGCCGATGCGAAGCATCATCGAACATTGGATCACCGGGCAGCCGGCGGCTGCGCCATCATCGACGTGGCGCACTGGGCGAGCGAGTGGCCTTGGCTGAATATCGCCGCTGCCCACCTGCGCGAGGATCTGGGCAATACGGTGGAGACCGTGGTGTCGACGCATGTCACCGATCCTTGGTCCCTGCATGTCCCTGCTCGCCCCCGTTCGTGAAGGAGTCCACCCTGAACGCCGATCCCGATCATCAGTTGCGCCTGCTCAACGTGCAGGCGTTGGATACCGATCTCGACCGAATCCAGCACCGTCGAAGCAATCTGGACGAACAGGCTCGGGTGGATGATCTGTCCACCCAGTCCCGAGTGATCGCCGACCGGTTGACCGCGATCGAGGTCGAGGTCGCCGATTTGAGCCTCGAGCAGCGCAAGGCCGATAACGATGTCGAACTCGTCCGCGAGAGAGCAGCCAAGGATGCTGCTCTGCTCGATTCGGGGACGATCACCGATTCCAAGCAATTGACCCACCTGCAATCGGAGATCTCGTCGCTGGCACGCCGTCAGGCCGAGTTGGAAGACGTTGAGATCGAGATCATGGAACGGCTCGAGGGCGCCGAACACCGATTGCGTGACCTCACCGCGGACAAGGAGCGGTTGGATGCGGAATCAGAACAGGCACGTCAGGACCTGCAGCGAGTCCTCGACGAACTCGAGGCGACTGAATCTCAGACGCGATCCGAGCGCGATGTGCTCGCGGCCGAGATCGCACCGGATCTCCTTGGTCTTTATGAGCGCCTGCGCAGCGAATACAGCGGCGTCGGGGCAGCGAAACTCTTCCGTGGCCGCTGCGAGGGATGTCGGATCGAGTTGACCCCGGTGGACATCTCCCGGATTCGCGAGGCAGCCCCCGACGAGGTTCTGCGGTGCGAGGAGTGCCGGCGGATCCTGGTGCGAACCGATGAGTCCGGGCTGTGACACGGTCCCTGATCGTTGAAGCAGACGGGGGATCGCGTGGCAATCCGGGTCCTGCGGCGTATGGTGCGGTGATCAAGGACGCTGGCACCGGTGTGGTGCTGTGCGAAATCGCCGAATACATCGGGCATGCCACCAATAACGTCGCGGAGTATTCAGGGGTGCGGGCCGGTATCGAGCAGGCCAGACGGATCGATCCCGATGCGGCGATAGAAGCCCGGCTCGACTCGAAACTCGTCGTCGAGCAGATGTCAGGGCGATGGGCGATCAAGAACGCCAAACTGCGACCACTTGCACTCGCGGTGCGCGATATCGCCGACGGAGTGGCGTTCACCTGGGTGCCGCGGGAGCAGAACGCCGCGGCCGATGCACTCGCCAATGAAGCCCTCGATGCCGCGGCGCAGGGCCGCACCTCACCGATCCTTCGTTTTCCCGGCGATGTGGGTCAACTCCAGGAACAGGCTGAGGACATCGTCGGTGAGATCGCCGAGGATGCTGCGGCAACCACGGCACCTCCACGAACGATGATCGGCTGGGCCAGTGACCTCGGCACGCCGACATTGACCCTCCTTGCACGCCATGGCGCCACCGAATACAGCCTCGAGAAGCGCTTCTCCGGAAACGGCGGTGCGGACCTGCCGCTCGCTGCCCTCGGGATAGCCCAGGCCGAGGCACTCGCCCACGAAACGGTGGCGAGGGGTGGCGTCGATGTCATCGTGGCATCACCGCTTCTGCGCACCCGACAGACCGCGCAGATCGTGGCCGATGCCACGGGGGCGGCGATCGACGTCCACGATGATCTCGCCGAATGCTCATTCGGTGACTGGGACGGGCACACCTTCGCCGAGGTCCAGCAGCGGTGGCCCACTGAGCTGCAGGCGTGGTTGAACTCCACCGATGTTTCGCCACCGGGGGGTGAATCATTCGCCGAATGCCGAGATCGGGTGGACCGTGCCCGTCGCGACATTCTGACCGCTCACGCCGGACATCGGGTGGGTGTCATCGCTCACGTCACGCCGATCAAGTTGATCGTCGGCATGTGCGTCGATGCCCCGCTGCACAGCCTGTACCGCATGGAGTTGCAGCCCTGTTCGATCACCACCATCGCATGGTTCGCCGATGGGAATTCCTCGCTGTTCGGATTCGCCGACGCCGCACATTTGCGCGGGGTGGATGCGGGATTCGGAATCTAGACCGCGACTGTTAGATCTCAGTGACGATGACGTCGAGATTCCAGGGGCTCGTCTCGTTCTTTCCCGGTTGGAGTTCCACCCGATGGCCAGCAGCGCCGAGCAGGCCGGCGAGGTCGGGAACGGTCTTCGGGGCAGCACCGCTCAGGAGCGCACGGGTCAGGCGTCCTTTCGTCGCCTTGTTGTGGTGGCTGACCACAACCCGTTTGGTGCCCTTGACCTGCAGAACCCGGGTGACGGCGGTGCGTTCGGCTAGATCCGCGGGTACCGGTCCGAGTGCCGCATAGGCCGCCGAACGCAGGTCCCAGACAACCCCGCGGGGAGCGGCGGTCGCGATCGCATCGGGCAGCACGGAGTTCCATGTGCTGCGCAGGCGTCCGGTTCCGGGCAGTCCCGGCAGTGCGGTATCAGCGGAGAGCCGGTAGGCCGGAATCGGATCGGTGGGGCGCACCAGACCGAAGAGTGCAGAGGCGATCGCTACCCGCTCGCCGGCTCTCCTGCGAGCAGTCGCGGTCAGCGTCGTCCAGTCGAGGGCGTCGTAGAGGACCCCCGTGTACACCTCACCTGCAGGTGCGCATGGACTGGTCCGCAGGTGCGAGTTGAGCTCGACGAGGTCAGCCTGACCGGATGTGATGCCCAGAATCTTCGATGCCGCGGTGGTCGG
This sequence comes from uncultured Actinomycetales bacterium, assembly GCA_913063435.1. Classification (GTDB taxonomy): domain Bacteria; phylum Actinomycetota; class Actinomycetes; order S36-B12; family S36-B12; genus M55B157. The sequence goes on from CAJXYI010000024.1 coordinate 33,835, forward strand.
CCCTTCGCACACGTCGATCAGTGCATCGAGGATGTCGGCACGCGCCTGGTTGAGTTCGGGGAATCCCAGTTCGCGAAGGGATAGTCGGCGTCCTCTGGCCGGTGCGGTCTTGCCCTCACTGGGTGGCAGCAGGATGAGCACGGTCGGTGACACTACCGGTTACCCTGGGGGAGCGACGGACGAGTCGACCGGGTGATCGCGGGGCCGCAGATGATGCGGCGTCGAGGAAAGTCCGGGCTCCACAGGGCAAGGTGGTGGGTAACGCCCACCCGGGGTGACCCGCGGGATCAGTGCCACAGAAAGCAAACCGCCTCCGCGAGAGCGGCGGTAAGGGTGAAACGGTGGTGTAAGAGACCACCAGCGGCGCAGGTGACTGCGTCGGCTCGGCAAACCCCACCTGGAGCAAGGTCAAGAGGATCGGTTCGCTGATCTGCGCGGACGGGCGGCCCGCCCGATGTTCGCGGGTAGACCGCACCAGGCCGCTGGCGACAGCGGTCGCAGATGGATGATCACCCCCCGTGCTCCGTGCACGGGGACAGAACCCGGCTTACAGGTCGACTCGTCCGTCGCCTTCGCTACTACCCCGGTCACCCCTATCGTCGAGGTGCTCGACGATGGCTTGGCACATGCGCCCTAACTCGGTGAATCTCTCATGGCCAAGGGGCTCGATGAGATATCGGCGAACACTGGCCACGTGGTCGGGTGCAGCCGCCACGATGGTGGACCAGCCGTGTTCGGTCAGTACCGCGAAAGTGCCGCGGCGATCGTCATCGCACTGTTGCCGCTCGACAAGCCCGGCGTTCTCCATCCGAGCGATCTGGTGCGATAGTCGCGATCGCGACGACAGGGTGCGTTCCGCCAGATCGCTCATGCGTATACGCCGCTCAGGATGCTCGGACAACTGGACCAGGATTTCGTAGTCGGCGAAGGACAGGCCGTGCTCGTCTTGCATGTCTCGCCCCAACTGATCGGGCAGCAGCAGCGTTGCAGCGATCCAGGCTCGCCAGGCATCCTGCTCGCCCTCTGTGAGCCAGGCAACCGGCTGTGAATCCGTCATGGCAGTGTGAGGATCTCGCTACCGGTGTCGGTAACCACGATCGTGTGCTCGAACTGGGCGGTCCAACTGCGGTCCTTCGTCACCACCGTCCAGCCGTCGTCCCAGATTTCGTAGTCGTAGCCGCCCAGGGTGAGCATGGGTTCGATGGTGAATGTCATTCCGGTTTCCAGCACGACATCGAGATTCGGATCGTCATAGTGCGGAACGATCAGGCCCGAGTGGAATGAGGTGCCGATTCCGTGCCCGGTGAAGTCTCGAACAACGCCGTATCCGAAACGTTTCGCATAACTTTCGATGACCCGCCCGACCACGTTCAGCGATCGACCGGGTGCGACGGCTTTGATGGCCCGCATCGTCGCCTCGTGGGTGCGCTCCACGAGCAGGGTCACTTCGTCAGCGACATCACCGGCGAGGAAAGTCGCGTTGGTGTCGCCGTGCACTCCGCCGATGAACGCGGTGATGTCGATGTTGCAGATATCGCCGTTTTCGATGACGGTCGAATCAGGGATTCCGTGGCAGATCACCTCGTTCAACGACGAGCACAGTGACTTGGGATAGCCGCGATAGCCCAGGGTCGATGGGTAGGCGCCATGATCGAGGAGGAACTCGTGACCGATTCGGTCCAATTCGTCTGTCGTGATCCCCGGTGCGACGTGTCGCCCGACCTCCTCGAGTGCCTGGGCGGCGATTCGGCCGGCGATGCGCATGGCCTCGATGGTTTCGGCATCCTTCACCTCGCCGGTCGAGTCTGGACTCGGAGCCGGCTTGCCGACGTATTCCGGGCGTGCGATCGAACGTGGCACGTCGCGTCGGTCTGAGAGTCGACCCGGAGAGAGGGGAGCGCGCGTGGGCATCATGCTGACGAGTCTAGGCTGGCAGGCACGAAGGAGACGACCTCAGGAGGAGATGGTGGCGAACGGCACCGATCGGCAGTCACAGTGGTGGTTCAATCTGCGCACGCATGCGGTAGAGCAGGGACCCGGTGATCCCAATTCCGACCGGCTCGGGCCTTTCGATACCCAGGCCGAAGCAGAGTCGGCATTGGATCTCGCCCGTGAACGCAGCGAAGCCTGGGATGCAGATGAGGAGTGGAACGACTCCGATAGCTGATGAGCAGACGAACGAAAGGCCCACACCCTGCGAGGGTGTGGGCCTTTCGTTTCGACGGTAGGTCGACTACCGGCCGCGTCGAGCGGCGGGACGCTTGCGCGCGGTCGCCTTACGGGCCGTCGTCTTGCGGGCCGCGGGACGCTTGCGCGCGGTCGTCTTGCGGGCAGTGGTCTTCTTGGCCGCTGCCTTCTTCGCCGGGCGCTTGCGTGCGGTGGTCTTCTTTGCGACCGCCACGGTGCCTCCTGAAATGTCGTTACTCGCCTTGTGGCGAGTTCGTTATGTACAACTGTGACAGAAAAATGAAGAATTTCTACTGTCCATCGGCGTGTCGCACACGGAATACAGGCTGTTCTGCGCGCATTTCGTGTACCGCGTCGACACCTTCTTTTCGGTTTCTGACACGATTCGCACATGACGCATGTAGCAGCGCACGATCTTTCACAACTCGTAGCAACCACCCGCATCGGCATCATCGGTGGCACCGGCGAACAGGGTCGCGGGCTTGCGCGACGGTTCGCTGATGCAGGATTCACCGTCATCATTGGTTCGCGTGATGCGCGCAGAGCAGACGAAGTAGCTTCGCAAATGCCGGGTGTCGAAGGTACGGGCAACCGAACCTGCGCTGTCGAGTGCGATGTCGCCATCATCGCCGTTCCGTGGGCAGCGCACGCCGATACGGTCACCGAACTTGCAGAGGCACTAGCCGGCAAGATCGTCGTGGACTGTGTCAATCCGCTGGGTTTCGACTCATCGGGAGCCTTCGCCCTCGAAGTCCCCGAGGGATCAGCCGCCCAGCAGGCCGCGGCTGCCCTTCCGGACAGCACTGTGGTCGCTGCTTTCCATCACGTGTCGGCGGTGTTGCTGCTGGATGCGGATCTTGACCGCATCGATACAGATGTGCTGGTTCTCGGTGACGATCGCGCGGCCACCGACCTGGTGGCCACCCTCGCCTCATCTATTCCCGGGGTGCGGGGAATCTACGGGGGTCGGTTGCGCAACGCCGGTCAGGTGGAGGCCTTCACGGCGAACCTCATCTCGATGAATCGGCGGTACAAGGCCCACACCGGTATCCGGGTAACCGATATCGATGAGTTGGTCTGAAGGCTCGCGCTTCAGGAGTAGGAGTGCTCCGGGCCGGGGTATGAACCGGTGCGCACATCATCGGCCCAGGACGACACGGCTTCGGCCATGAGCGACCGCATGTCGGCGTAGCGAGCGACGAACTTCGGAGCGGGACCTTCGGTGAGCCCGACGAGGTCCTGCCACACGATCACCTGGGCATCGGTCGAAGCTCCGGCGCCGATGCCGATGGTGGGGATGCTCAGAATCTCGGTGACACGTGCGGCCAGATCACTGGGCACGCACTCGAGCACCACGCCGCTGGCGCCGACTGCCTCCAGTGCCTTCGCGTCCTGCAGGAGCATCTCGCCAGTCTCGCCACGACCCTGGACGCGGTACCCGCCGAGGACGTTGACCGACTGGGGAGTCAATCCCAGATGTCCGAACACAGGAATCCCGGCCGCAACGAGAGCCTCGACCTGGGGCAGGACTCGCTGACCACCCTCGAGCTTGACCGCCTGTGCCCCCGATTCCTTCATGAAACGAGTTGCGGTCTGCAATGCCTGTTCTACGCCCGACTGATAGGAGCCGAAGGGAAGGTCGGCGATGACCAGCGCGTGGTTGGATCCGTGCACCACGGCCTTGGTCAGGGGAATGAGGTCATCGACGGTGATGGGAACAGTGGAGTCGTAACCGAATACCACCATGGCGGCGGAATCTCCCACGAGGAGCACGGGGATGCCGGCCTCGTCGAAGATGCCGGCGCTGAGGGCGTCGTAGGCGGTGATCATCGGCCAGCGTTCGCCGCGGGCTTTCGCCTCCTGCAGGTCGCGAACGGTGATGCGTCGGGAGCGAGATGCTCCGTACAACGTGGGGGTACCCGACTCGGATGTCGCGGACATGTCAGTACTCCAATCTCGAGGCTCCCGTGCGGAGTCCCCGGACACGACAATGGTGGCACATGACCTGAGGATGGGCACTCGGGAGTAGCCTCGCCGAGTGAGCGACGCCTGGATGACCGACGGGACCGGACATCCACGGCGCTGGGCCATTCTCGGTGTCCTGGTGGTCAGCCTCCTGGTCGTCGTTCTCGACAACACCGTCTTGAATATCGCGCTCCCCACGATCCAGGCGGATCTGTCAGCGACACCCGCGGAATTGGTCTGGGCTGTCGATAGTTACATCCTCACGTTCGCGGCCCTGCTGTTCACCTGGGGTGTCCTCGGTGACCGTCTGGGCCGCAAGCGGGTACTCGTCATCGGCCTGATCATCTTCGCCGTGGCCTCTGCGATCTGCGCCTTCGCCCTCAACGCTTGGATGCTCATCAGCTTCCGTGCGCTCATGGGTATCGGCGGGGCCGCGGTCTTACCGACGACGCTGGCGATCATCACCGTGGTCTTCCCCCCACATGAACGAGGCAAGGCAATCGGTGCCTGGGCCGGCGCCGTCGGAGCCGCTGTCGCTCTTGGCCCGATCCTCGGTGGACTGCTGCTGCAGCACCCGGAGTGGTCGAGTTGGCTCACGGGGAATAACTGGGGCGTGGTGTTCTTGATCAACGTCCCGATCGTCGCTGTGGGTCTGCTGCTCATTGCACGATTCGTGCCCGAGACCCGCAATCCGCACACGCGGCGGCTCGATCTCGTCGGACTGGTGATCAGCATTCTCGGACTGGTGGCGTTGATCTACGGCATCATCGACGCGTCTCGCACCCGGGACTGGCTGGCCCCCAGTGTGGTGTGGCCGATCGCTTTCGGGCTTGTCGTGATCGGGCTGTTCCTATGGTGGGAGCGGCGCAGCGATCACAGCAGTTTCGATGTCAGCCTATTCACCAACCGCGGATACGCAGTCAGTCTCGTGGCCGTGACCCTCTCCTTCTTCGCCCTCATGGGCATCACCTTCACCCTGCCGTTCTATCTGCAGATCCTCCGCGGCTTCGACACCCTCACCGCCGGGTTGTGCTTCATCCCCTTCGCCGTGGGGCAGTTGCTCGCTGCACCTCGCAGCGCAGCGATGGTGGTGAGGTTCGGATATCGAGCCGTTATGACGACGGGCCTGGTGCTCGTGGCACTGTCACTTCTCGCCCTGACCCAACTGGCCGTGGCGTCGCCACTGTGGATACTCCTCGTCGGATTCTTCATGTTCGGATTCGGTATGGGAAACGTCATCGCACCGGCCTCGACGGTGATGCAGAACGTGCTCCCGCTGGCCCGTGCCGGCGCGGGTTCGGCGGTTCAGAACACCGTGCGGCAAGTGGGCGGCGCACTCGGGATAGCGATCATCGGCACACTGTTGGCCACGCAGTATGCGACGACTGTCGCCCCGGTATTGAGCGACGCCGGCCTGGATCCCGCCCAGGTCGAGGCCGCGTCGGAGTCGATCATCGCCACCGATGTCGTACTCGAAGGATCAGGAGCCTCGGCATCGACGATCGATGCGTTGCGCACCCAGGCCTATGACATCTTCCTCGACGCCGCCCACCTGACGTACTACGTCTCCTTCGGCATCGTTGCGATAGCCGCGCTGGTTGTTGCTTTCGTGCTCCCGCGCATCGCGCCGCCGCTGAAGTCCGGCCCACCGCCCGCCGACAGCGAGGTCGATGCGCTGGTAGCGAAGGAATCGATCGACTACCCGGAGGAGTACTCCGAAGAGGTCACTCCTCCATCTCGCGCCAACGACTCGTGATCGGCAGCCGGCGGTCGCGGCCGAACGCCTTGGCCGACACCTTCGTACCGGGGGGATACTGGCGCCTCTTGTATTCGGCCGCATCGACCATGCGCAGCACTCGGACCACCAGATCGGGATCGAAACCGGCGGCGATGAGATCACCGGCTCCTCGATCGCCCTCCACATAGAGGTCGAGCATCCCGTCGAGAACGTCGTAATCCGGCAGTGAATCGGTGTCGAGTTGCCCGGGTCGCAGTTCAGCGCTCGGTGGCTTGTCGATGCTGCTCTCCGGAATCGGGGGCCTCTGCCCGCGACGCTCGGCATCGGCATTGCGCCAGCGTGCCAAGGCCCAGACGAGGGACTTGGGGACATCTTTGATCGGAGCGAAACCTCCGACGGCATCGCCGTAGATCGTGGAATATCCCACCGCCAGTTCGCTCTTGTTCCCCGTGGCGAGCACGAGATGACCTTCGGCGTTGGATAGCGCCATGAGCGTCACGCCACGCACACGGGCCTGCACGTTCTCCTCAGCCAATCCCGTGAGATTCAGGTTGTCGACGAACGTCTCCACGAACGCAGTGATCGGCACCGTGCGCAGGTTCAAGCCCGTGCCCACGGCGAGGTCGCGTGCGTCATCCTGGGAGTGCTGGGAGGAATAGGCACTGGGCAGGCTCACGCCGTAGACTCGATCCGCTCCGATGGCATCGCAGGCGATCGCCGCGACCAGGGCCGAATCGATACCGCCGGAAAGCCCGAGGATCACGCTGGGGAAACCGTTCTTGGTGACATAGTCGCGCAAGCCCAGAACGAGTGCGCGGTAGACCTCTTCGGTGTCCTCGAGTGCGGGGGCGACGAAGGGCGGGGTCAGCGCGGGGGCGTTCTCGCGACGCGAATCGGTGACGACAAGTGCGTCCGACGACGATCCGATGGGGCACTCGAGATCGACGATGAGCAGGTGCTCGTCGAACTGCGGGGCTCGGGCGAGGACCGCGCCTTCGGATGACACGACGAGCGAGTCTCCATCGAAGACCAATTCGTCCTGCCCACCGACCATGTTGACGTAGGCGAGGGGGCACCTGGATTCGCGAGCACGTCGAATGCACAGTTCTCCGCGGGCGTCATCCTTGGCCTGTTCATACGGGGATCCGTTCAACACGACGAGAAGACCGAGGTTTTCAGCCCAGGGACGCGGATCGACACCGCGCCACAGGTCCTCGCAGATCGCGACGCCAACGTCGATCCCGCGGATCTGCACGGTCAGCTGCTCACGGCCGGGCGCGAAGTAGCGGAACTCGTCGAAGACCCCGTAGTTGGGCAGATGATGCTTGGCGTAGGTCGCCTCGACCTGACCGGCGTGCAGCACCGCTGCGATGTTGAGGGGGCGACCCTCGTCGTCGACGCCGAGCGTCCCGACGATGACGACGAGTTCACCGTAGCCATCCCGGTCGATGTCGGTGGCGAGGGAGGTCAGGGCCTGGGCAGCGGCGTGCTGGAAGGACGGGCGAAGGGCGAGATCCTCGATCGGATAGCCGGTGAGGACCATCTCCGGGAACACCACCAGGTCAGCGTGCTGGGCGGCGGCGTTCTCGACGCCCGCACGGATCAGTGCGCTGTTCGCGGTCAAGGAACCCACCGTGGGGTTGACCTGGGCGAGAGCTAATGTCAAGCGCGGCACGTCCCACAGGCTAGTCCGTGTCCATTCGCGACGGACCCTGGCAGGATGGACCCATGGATAAGCAGACCGATTTCGTCTTGCGCACGATCGAGGAGCGAGATATCCGATTCGTGCGCCTGTGGTTCACCGACGTGCTCGGGCAGTTGAAGTCGGTGTCCATCGCCCCGGCC
>CAJXYI010000025.1 GCA_913063435.1 uncultured Actinomycetales bacterium
GGAGATCGGGAGTTCGAGTCTCCCCGCCCCGACACACTCGTCCGATCCGGTGACGAACCGCGCAACCCACCGACAAGCCAACAGACCAGCCAACCGACCAGCAAGCCGAGGAGACCGAGACCATCATGCAGACCACCCTCGAAACCCTGTCGCCGACGCGCGTCAAACTGACCGTCGAGGTGCCCTTCGAGGAGATGGCCGACAGCCTCGATGCCGCCTACAAGACCATCGCGGAGCAGGTCACGATCCCCGGTTTCCGCAAAGGCAAGGTCCCGTCGCGAATCATCGATCAGCGGGTAGGCCGCGGTGCGGTGCTGCAGGAGGCGATCAACGACGTCGTGCCCGGGGCCTATGAGAAGGCCGTCGCCGAGCACGAGGTCAAGATCGCCGGCCGCCCGGAGATCGAGGTCACCGAGATCGACGACGGCAACCGGGTCGCCTTCACCGCCGAGGTCGATGTCCGCCCGGAATTCGACCTGCCTGACTACACGGGTATCGCTGTCGAGGTCGATGATGCTGACGTCACCGACGACATGATCGACGAGCAGCTGACCTCACTGCGTGCCCGGTTCGCCACCTTGACCCCCGTCGATCGTGCGGCCGAGGATGGCGATCTGCTGCTGATCGACCTCACCGGTACCGATCCGGATGGCAATGCCGTGGAGGACCTGTCCGCCCAGGCGATGTCGGTCGAACTCGGCGAAGACGGACTGCTCCCCGGTTTCGATGAGGCGGTGCGAGGTGCGACCGCGGGGGAAACCCGCACCTTCGAGTTCACCCCCACTGCCGGTGAGTACGAAGGTCAGCCGATGACGGTGAGCATCACCGTGTCCGCGGTCCGCGAACGCACGCTGCCCGAAGCCGATGACGACTTCGCGATCCTGGCCAGTGAGTTCGACACCATCGATGAATTGCGCGATGACCTGCGCGTCCGAGTCGATCGGACTCGCCGCATGGAACAGGCCCTGCAGGCACGGTCCAAGGTGCACGAGGCGCTGCTGGCGATGGTCGACATCCCGGTGCCGCAGGGATTGGTCGATGAGCAGGTCGAGGAGCACTTCGCCGATGGCCATGGAGACGAGGCCCATCGAGACGAGTTCGTCTCGACTGTGCGCGACCAGGTCAAGAGCCAGTTCATCCTCGATGCGATCGCTGAGGCCGAGCAGATCGCAGTGGGCGAGTCGGAGCTGTCCTCCTGGGTCATTCAGCAGGCACCCCGCTACGGAATGAGCCCGGATGCGCTTCTCAGCGCGCTGATCCAGGGTAATCAACTGCCGTTGGCCATCGCCGACATCCGCCGCGGTAAGGCGGTGGCGCAGGTGGCGACGAAAGCCACCGTCACCGACGCATCGGGCAACGTCATCGACCTCGAGGCACTCGATGCCGAGTTGCGCGAGCTAGAGGCAGCCGCCGACGAGGCGGAATAGCCACCGCGATTCCTTGAGGCGTTTTGTGCCCTGGGCGAACACAGCCCGCTCCAGGAATAGCCGACTCCCCCGGGGGCGTTAGGGTCAGGGTGACCGCGGGATCCCATAGGGATCCGGGGTTGACCGAATGCGCGGTGGAAGTCGCGAGGGAAGTGCATGTCGATGAGATCGAGGAAGGAGCGTGGCGTGAGCGCATCGAACGAGGGAGGCTGGCCTGGCATCGAGGTGCCGGGACTGCGGGCCCCCGCCGCCGGGATGACCGGCTTCGGCGACATGCTCGACGAGCGCCTGCTGCGCGAGCGCATCGTCTGGCTTGAGGGCGAGGTGCGTGACGACAACTCCAACCGCATCGCCAAGCAGCTCCAGGTGCTCGCCGCTGAGGACCCGGAGAAGGACATCACGCTCTACATCAACTCACCCGGCGGTTCGATCACCGCGGGGATGGTGATCTACGACACGATGCAGTTGATCCCGAATTCGGTGATCACGATCTCCATGGGTCTGGCTGCGTCGATGGGCCAGTTCCTGCTGACCGCGGGAGCGCCGGGCAAGCGCTACGCGACGCCGAACACCCGGATCATGATGCACCAGCCGCTCGGTGGCATCGGCGGTACGGCGTCGGACATCAAGATTCAGGCAGAACAGATGATCTTCATCAAGAAGCGCATGGCGCAACTGATCGCCGAGCACGCCGGCAAGACGATCGAGCAGATCGAGGCCGATTCCGACCGCGACCGCTGGTTCACCTCCGAAGAGGCTCGGGACTATGGCCTCATCGACCACGTGTACAGCAACGCCGCTGATGCTCCCGGGAGTGACAAGTGAGCCTTTACACACCGCAATCGCGCTACATCGTTCCGGAGTTCCGGGAGCGCACCGCAAATGGTGAGCGGGTGCACAACCCGTACACCAAGTTGTTCGAGGAGCGCATCATCTTCCTCGGCGTGCAGATCGACGATGCCTCCGCCGATGACGTGATGGCCCAGTTGCTGACGCTGGAGTCGATGGACCCCGATCGTGACATCCAGATCTACATCAATTCCCCAGGTGGCTCCTACACCGCGATGACCGCGATCTACGACACCATGCAGTTCGTCAAGCCGCAGGTGCAGACGGTCTGCCTCGGCCAGGCCGCGTCGGCTGCCGCAGTGCTGCTGGCCGCGGGAACCGCAGGCAAGCGCTTCGCATTGCCGCACGCGCGGATCCTCATCCACCAGCCCTACACCGAGGGTGGCGGCCAGGCCTCCGACGTTGAGATCCAGGCCAATGAGATCTTGCGCATGCGACAGGAGATGGAGGCCATCCTGTCCCTGCACACCGGCCGCGCCTCCGAGCAGATCGAGAAGGACATCGAGCGCGATCGGATTCTCACCGCTGATGCGGCCAAGGAGTACGGGATCATCGACCAGGTGATCGCCTCCCGTAAGACGGCCATCGCGGCCCAATCGTCGACGCCGGAATCGGCCTAATACGGCTATTCCGCTCAGGGCTGAACGCGCCGGGTGGTCAATGAGGCCCGTCGAAGGTCCAGGCGGGGTAACGTCGTATCCGCATGTCCAGCCCAGGCTGGATCGATCGCGACGAAAGGGCCGGGAATCGTGGCACGCGTAGGTGAAGGCGGTGACCTGCTGAAGTGCTCTTTCTGTGGAAAGAGCCAAAAGCAGGTCAAGAAGCTGATCGCCGGCCCCGGGGTCTATATCTGCGATGAGTGCATCGATCTGTGCAACGAGATCATCGAAGAGGAGTTGAACGACTCTGCGGAGATGCCCTTCGATGAACTGCCCAAGCCGCGCGAGATCTACGACTTCCTCGACAACTACGTCATCGGCCAGCAGGTCGCCAAGAAAGCCCTCAGCGTCGCGGTCTACAACCACTACAAGCGCGTGCAGGCCGGGGCTGTCGAACGCGGCCGTGAGGACTCCGTCGAGCTCGCGAAGTCCAATATCCTGCTGCTCGGCCCCACCGGTTCCGGAAAGACGCTGTTGGCCCAGACGTTGGCGCGGATGCTCAATGTTCCGTTCGCCATCGCCGATGCCACGGCGCTGACCGAGGCAGGGTATGTCGGCGAGGACGTCGAGAACATCCTGTTGAAGTTGATCCAGGCGGCTGACTACGACGTCAAGCGCGCTGAGACCGGCATCATCTATATCGACGAGATCGACAAGATCGCTCGCAAATCCGAGAACCCCTCGATCACCCGCGACGTATCCGGCGAGGGTGTGCAGCAGGCGCTGTTGAAGATCCTCGAAGGCACCACCGCATCCGTGCCACCGCAGGGTGGTCGCAAGCACCCGCATCAGGAATTCATCCAGATCGACACGACGAATGTGCTGTTCATCGTCGGTGGGGCCTTCGCCGGCCTGGACACCATCATCGAGTCGCGCATCGGCAAGAAGCGAGTCGGCTTCACCTTCGACATCGTCGACAGCGAGGATTCATCCCCCGGGGACACCAATCCTGATGACATCTTCTCCTACGTCATGCCCGAGGACATGCTCAAGTTCGGCATGATTCCGGAATTCGTCGGTCGTCTGCCGGTCTTCACGTCGGTGACCAGGCTGGATCAGGAGGCGCTCGTGCAGGTGCTGACTGAGCCCCGCAACGCGTTGGTCAAGCAATACGAGCGGCTGTTCGACCTCGACGGGGTGGAGTTGGAATTCGCTCCCGAAGCACTGGAGGAGATCGCCAATCAGGCGCTGCTGCGCGGTACCGGCGCTCGCGGGCTGCGGGCGATCCTCGAAGAGGTCCTGCTCAATGTGATGTACGACGTGCCCAGCCGCCCCGATGTGGCCCGAGTCGTCGTCACGGGCGACACGGTGCGGGACAACGTGCTCCCCACCCTGGTGCCCCGCGAGGTCGAGCCGCCCAAGCGGACCCGGGCCCGCAAAGAATCCGCCTGACCTGCCGAATCAGGCCAGGGCCACCCGAATCAGGCCAGGGTCGCTTCGACGGCGAGCTCCGCACCTTCTCGATAGTCGATCTGCGCGATGCGCCCTGCTGCAGCGAGATCGGCCTCGGCCAATCGCAGCTGGATCAGCGTCTGCTCCGGTGCTGTGATGATCACCTGTGCGACCTCGGCCTTCATCGACACTTTCGCCTCGCTCTTGGTGCGCCGCACCGCACTCAAGGTGGTGGCCACCTCGTCGATGATCGCGGCATCCCCACCCGTGGGCAGTTCGGTCACCGTCGGCCACGGTGCGCGGTGTACCGAGCCTTCCTGCCACCACGACCACACCTCGTCTGTGACGAACGGCAGGAACGGCGCGAACAGCCGCAGTTGTGCACTGAGCGCGATCGCCAGTGTGGCCTTCGCCGATGCGGCGGCCTGCTCACCTTGACCTCCGTAGGCGCGTTCCTTGATCAATTCGACATGATCGTCGGTGAACGACCAGAAGAACGTCTCGGTGAGTTCCAGAGCCCGGGTGTAGTTGTAGTTCTCGAAAGCCTCGGTCGCAGCTTCGATCACCTCGGCGAGTCGGGCGAGCAGGGCGAGGTCGAGGGGGTTGGTGACCTCCCCGGCGTTCGCGCTGGCGCCATTGCCGAGGACGAACTTGCTCGCGTTGAGGATCTTGATCGCCAATCGTCGGCCGATCTTCATCTGACCCACATCGAACGCGGTATCGGTGCCCGGTCGCCCGGATGCCGCCCAGTACCGCACCGCATCGGAGCCATGCTCATCGAGTAGGCCCATCGGGGTGACGACGTTGCCCTTGGATTTGCTCATCTTCTTGCGGTCGGGATCGAGGATCCATCCGCTGATGGCGGCATCGGTCCAGGGCAGCGAATCGAATTCCAGGTGCGATCGCACCACGGAGGAGAACAGCCAGGTGCGGATGATCTCGTGGGCCTGGGGACGCAGGTCCATCGGGAACACTCGCGCCCACAGATCCGGATCGCGCTCCCAGCCACCGGCGATCTGCGGGCTCAGCGACGACGTCGCCCAGGTGTCCATCACATCGGGATCACCGACGAATCCGCCCGGAGCACCGCGCTGATCGGGGGTGTAACCGACCGGGGTATCCGATGACGGATCGATCGGCAGTTCATCCTCGCCGGGGACCAGCGGGGTGTCGTAGCGGGGATTGCCCTGGTCGTCGAGGGGGTACCACACCGGAATCGGCACCCCGAAGAAACGCTGGCGTGAGATCAACCAGTCGCCGTTGAGCCCCTCGACCCAGTTCTCGTATCGCACCTTCATGTGGTCGGGGTGCCAGTGCAGTTGCCGACCTCGTTCGAGGAGTTGCTCGCGCAGGCCCTCTTCGCGTCCACCATTGGTGATGTACCACTGGCGTGTGGTGACGATCTCCAACGGGCGGTCGCCCTTCTCGAAGAACTTCACCGGATGGGTGATCTCGCGCGGCTCGCCCTCGGCGAAACCGGCCTCGGTCAGTGCGGCGACCATGCGTTCGCGGGCGGTGTGGGAGGTCGAACCGGCGATGTGTTCATACGTCTGGCGTCCGGTGGCCGATGTGATCCACTGCGGGACATCGGGAATCACGCGTCCGTCCCAGCCAATGATCGGACGGGTGGGCAACTGCAGTTCGCGCCACCAGGTGACGTCGGTGAGATCGCCGAACGTGCAGATCATGGCGATACCCGATCCCTTGTCCGGGTCGGCGAGCGGGTGGGCGACGACCGGTACCTCCACGTCGAACAGCGGTGTGCGCACCTGCTGGCCGAACAGGGCGGTGTAGCGCTCGTCGTCGGGGTGGGCCACGAGTGCCACGCATGCGGCGAGCAGTTCAGGGCGGGTCGTCTCGATATGCACGCGATTATCGGAATCGTCGACGCGGGGGAATCCGATCCGGTGATACGCACCGGGGCGTTCCCGGTCCTCGAGTTCGGCCTGGGCCACAGCGGTGCGGAAGGTGACATCCCACAGGGTCGGCGCCTCGGACTGATACGCCTCACCACGCGCGAGATTGCGCAGGAACGCCCGCTGGGACACCGACCGGGCGTTGTCATCGATGGTCTGATAGGTCTGCGCCCAGTCGATCGAGAGGCCGAGCCGTCGCCACAGGTCCTCGAAGGCCACTTCGTCCTCGACGGTGAGTTGCTCGCACAGCGCCACGAAATTGCGCCGCGAGATGGGAATCTGATTCTTGGCATCCGGCTCGGCGGGTGGGGTGAAGTCCGGGTCGTAGGGCAGTGATGGATCGCAGCGCACGCCGAAATAGTTCTGCACGCGACGTTCGGTGGGCAGGCCGTTGTCATCCCAGCCCATGGGATAGAAGACCTCGAACCCCCGCATCCGCTTGTATCGGGCGATGCAGTCGGTGTGGGTGTAGGAGAAGACGTGGCCGACATGCAGGGAGCCGCTGACCGTGGGCGGTGGGGTGTCGATCGAATACACCTGATCGCGAGTCTTAGTGCGATCGAAGCGATAGATCCCCGATTCCTCCCAGGCGCGCACCCACGTGGCCTCGATGCCATCGATGCTGGGCTTGTCAGGCACGCGGGACGACTGCTGTGAAGTCGACGGGGAAGTCATGGGTCCACATCCTAGGCAGCGCACACTCGGAGCCCGCGATCCCCGGCACGTTGCGGGTGGAACGTTAGGGTGACGAGTGTGGTTGATTCCGATCCGATGCGAGCACGGTTCGATGACGTTGTCGCGCAGTTGTCCGTCCGCTGGCCGGAGTCTCGAATCGAGCCGTCCCTGTCTCGTGTCACGGCGCTGCTGGACCTTCTCGGAGATCCGCAGCGGTCGTACCCGGTGATCACTGTCACCGGCACGAATGGCAAGTCCAGCACTGCCCGCATGATCGCCTCGCTATTGCGCGCCCTGGGTCTGCGCACCGGAGTCTTCACCAGCCCGCACCTGATCGACCCCACCGAACGCATCGAGATCGATGGGGAGCCGATCGACCAGGACACCTTCGTGCGTATCTGGGAGGAGATCGCACCCTTCGCCGAAATGGTCGATGTGCAGAGCGCAGCAGAGGGCGGTGTCGCTCTGAGCTTCTTCGAGGTGATCACGGCTATGGGATATGCGGCCTTCGCCGATGCCCCGGTGGATGTGGCCGTGATCGAAGTCGGGATGGGAGGCACCTGGGATGCGACCTCGGTTGCTCCGGCGCAGGTCGCCGTCGTGCTCACCGTCGATCTCGATCACATGGACTATCTAGGTTCGACGATCGCCGATATCGCCCGTGAGAAGGCCGGCATCATCGCACCCGGATGTGCGGCGGTCATCGGTCGACAGCGCCCTGAAGCAACCGATGTGCTCACCCAACGCATCGAGAGCATGGATGCAACGGCCGTCTGGGAAGGCCGACAGTTCGAGATCAACCGGCGCGACATCGCCGTTGGCGGTCAGGCCCTGACACTGGATGGGACGGCAGGGGTATACGACGAGGTGTTCGTGCCTGCATTCGGAGAACACCAGGCGCACAACGCTGCCTGCGCCATCGTCGCCGTCGAGTCTTTTCTTGGCGGCAGGGCAATCCCCGCCGATGTCGTGGAGGAGGGTTTCGCTGATCTGATCCTGCCTGGTCGATTGGAGGTCGTTCGGCGAGGTCCGACGGTCCTTGTCGATGCAGCGCATAACCCCGCGGGTGCTCGCGCCCTGGCTGCGAGCTTGACCGAGGCCTTCGCCTTCACGCATCTGGTCGCGGTGGTCTCAGTCCTGACGGACAAGGATGTGCTCGGCATCCTCGCGGCATTGGAACCGGCCGTCGATGAAGTCGTGGTCACCCAGAACATGTCGCCCCGTGCCATGGGCGTCGATGACCTCGCCGCGCTCGCTGTCGAGGTGTTCGGGGCCGATCGTGTCGAGGTGGCTGCCTCCTTCGCGGGCGCTGTCGACGCTGCGATCACTCTCGCTGAGGAAGCCGATACCTACGCGGCATCCGGTGTCGTCATCACCGGATCGGTGGTCACTGCGGGCCAGGCGCGTGCCCTGCTGCGTCGTGGGGAGCGGGCATGAGAGTCCTCGGCGGTTCCGTCCTGGCCTTCGAGGCCATCGTGGTCATTCTGCTGATCCCCGTCGCGATCACCGTGGGGACCGTTTCAGGTCCACCGTGGGTGTTCATCTCGGTGGGCATCACGCTCGTCATCGCGCTCATCCTCACCGCAGGATTCGTCACTCGTCCCTGGGGGATCACCGTCGGGTGGATTCTTCAAGTGCTCATCCTCGCGACGTCGGTCCTCGTCCCCGCGATGCTGATCGTCGGTGGGATCTTCACGCTGCTGTGGGCCTTGGCGATCCGGTGGAGCCGGAAGGTCGAGGCCATGAAGAGCGAGCAGGGGAAAGAGCTGGGCAACGGGAGCGGTGATCCCGAGGAATCCGCCGGATAGGCTGAGGCATTACTTCACCATCCACTGAGCGTCATCCACTGACTGTTGAGGAGAACAATCACCGTGTCGCAGCGCACCCTTGTCCTGGTCAAGCCCGACGGCGTCGCACGAGGTCTGGTCGGTGAGATCCTCGGGCGTATCGAGCGCAAGGGTTTCACGATCGTGGCCCTCGAGCAGCGCACGCTGACCGCCGAGATCGCCGAAGCACACTACGCCGAGCACAGGGACAAGCCGTTCTTCGCCGATCTGGTTTCCTTCATCACCTCTGCACCATTGGTCGCAGCCGTCATCGAGGGTCCCGAAGCGATTGCGAGTTGGCGCAGCATGATGGGCGCGACGAATCCGGCCAACGCGGCACCGGGAACGATTCGCGGTGACCTGGCCACCGAGACGCAGAACAACGTCACCCACGGATCTGATTCCCCGGAGTCCGCGGCTCGCGAGATCGCCCTGTTCTTCCCGCACCTGGGCTAGGGCGTACCTCGATGCCCCTCTCGACGCCGCGCGGTGCGCGTCGCCGACTGGTCACCGCGGGATCCACGCTCGGGGTCAGCGGTGCGGCGACCTGGGGCGTGCGGCGGCCGAGCCTGATGCCGTGGCCATCCTGGGTGGGACCCGTGGTCACCGGTGCTGTTGCGGCCGGTTCGGCTGCGGCGACCTGGTCGGTGGTGGACACCCTGGTTCACGCCTGGCAGCGCCCCGGTCTGCTGGTGCGTCGCCCCGTGATCGCCCTCGTTGCAGCCGGGGGAGTGCTCGCGGTGGCGGCTGCGGCTCGAGCCGTGATGCTGCCCCGGCTCGAACAGGTCGGTCGCGATCGCGATCCCGGCCTCGATGAGCCGCCGACGTCCTCGCTGGTATCCGGTAGTTCGCAGTCGTCGGTGTCCTATGCCTCGCTGGGACGTGAGGGAGCTCGATTCGTCCACACCACCACGGCAGCGGGGGACATCGCCGAGGTCATGGAGACACCTGCCGTCGCCGAGCCGATCCGGGTCTTCGTCGGTGTCGAGTCGGCGTCTTCACCCGAGCAGCGGGTCGAACTTGCCATCGCCGAAATGCGACGGACCGGCGCATTCGGGCGTTCGACCATTGTCATCCAGTCACCCGCGGGCAGCGGCTATGCCAATCCCACGCCTGTGCAGGTCGTCGAGATCGCCACGTTGGGTGACTGCGCAAGCGTCGCTGTCGGTTACGGACTGCTGCCGTCGTTTTTGTCCTTGGACAAGATCGATGTCGCTGCACGCACTCAGCGACTCTTGCTCGATGCGGTCTTCCATGAGTTGAGTGACCGGGATGCGAAAGATCGACCGAAGGTCCTGCTGTATGGCGAGAGTCTCGGTGCGCGTGTTCAACAGCGTGCGCTCGAACCGCATGAATTGGTCGAGCGTGATGTCCATTCAGCACTGTGGGTCGGTACTCCGGGTGGCCGTGACAGTGATCGTTTTCGCTCGATGCTGACCGAACCGCCCGTGATCGTCGATCGCCCCGAGCAATTGCCACACCCTTTGCCGCAGCCGCATCCACGAGTGTGGTTCCTCGAACATGACGGTGATCCCGTTGTGCGGTTCCGCCGCGACCTGGTGCACCGCCGCCCGGAGTGGTTGGCGCAGCATCCCCGAGGACGGCATGTTCCCGATGAGATGCGTTGGATGCCGGTGATCACGTGGATCCAGGTCCTCGTCGACCCCCTCTTCGCCACGCACGTGACTCCGGGGGAATTCGACAGCAGGGGACACGATTACCGCGCCGATCTCGGTGCCGTCGTCGCCGCTGCCTTCGATCTGGCCTTCACTGACGAGGCGGTGGAGCGCCTCGAGGCGGGCCTGCGACGCCTCGAGGTTGCGCGAGCGCAGATGTTCGCCTGATCCGTCCCCTCGCGGGGGCCGGTTGACCTCACTTGACACGGCAGTCACGCGCCTCGCCTACCATGGGGAGACCAACGTCGGCACGAACGTGCCCGCCAGCACCGGGGAAAGTGAGACAAACAGGTGTCGAACACGATGTCGTTCGTCGGCCGCGATATGGCCGTCGACCTCGGCACGGCCAACACGTTGGTCTATGTGCGCGGGCGTGGAATCGCGCTCAATGAACCCTCCGTCGTCGCGATCAACCAGAACACCGGTGGCATCCTCGCGGTCGGATCAGACGCCAAGCGGATGATCGGTCGGACCCCGGGCAACATCGTCGCCATCCGCCCGCTCAAGGACGGGGTCATCGCAGATTTCGACACCACAGAGCGAATGCTGCGCTATTTCATCCAGAAGGTGCATCGCCGTCGCCATCTCGCCAAGCCTCGACTTGTGATCTGCGTTCCCTCCGGGATCACCGGTGTCGAGCAGCGTGCGGTGAAGGATGCCGGTTATGCGGCGGGCGCCCGCAAGGTCTACATCATCGAGGAACCGATGGCTGCGGCGATCGGTGCGAACCTTCCGGTTCACGAACCGACCGGCAACATGGTCGTCGATATCGGTGGTGGAACCACCGAGGTCGCTGTCATTTCCCTCGGTGGCATCGTGACATCGATCTCCATTCGCGTTGGTGGCGACGAGCTCGATAACGCGATCATTCAGTACATCAAGAAGGAGTACTCGCTGCTGCTCGGCGAGCGCACCGCCGAAGAGATCAAGGTGGCGATCGCATCGGCATTCCCGATGCCCGATGAGCCGCACGCTGAGATTCGCGGCCGCGACCTCGTGAGTGGACTTCCGCGCACCGTCGTGGTGACGGCTGATGAGATCCGCAAAGCGATCGAAGAACCCGTGAATGCGATCGTCGATGTCGTCAAGACCACGCTGGACCGCACCCCGCCGGAACTGTCCGGAGACATCATGGATCGCGGAATCGTGCTCACCGGTGGCGGTGCCCTCCTGCGTGGGCTCGATGAGCGCCTGCGGCACGAGACCGGTATGCCCATCGTTGTTGCCGATGACCCACTCGATTGCGTCGCGTTGGGGTCCGGCAAGTGCGTGGAGGAGTTCGAGGCCCTGCAGCAGGTCCTGATCTCCGAACCGCGCCACTAGGCCACCGGCGAATCCGGCACCCACCGTGAAGGATGTGCGACGGGCGCGCCTGATCCTGGCGATCTTCGTTCTCGCCTCGATCACGCTGATCGTCTTGGATCTGCGTGGCGGTACGGGTGGTCCGCTGCAACCGCTGCGCTCGGCTACCGCCGCGGTTTTCGGGCCGCTCGAACGAGGGATCACCGCGGTGTTCTCGCCGGTCGGTCGACTTGTCGACTCGGTGTCCCAGCTCGGAGATCAGCAAGAGCGCATTGACGCACTCGAGGCGGAGAACGAGCAGCTGCGGGTGGCCGTCGATACTGCCGGTGTCGATATCGCACGCGTCGCCGAACTCGATGCGCTTCTCGGATTAGCGGCCGATACCGCCATCGACATCGTGCCCGCGCAGGTGATCGCAGTAGGTCCCGCGCAAGGATTCGCATGGACGGTTGCGATCGATGCGGGTTCGATCGACGGCATCGAGGTCGGGATGTCGGTGATCAACGGGGGAGGCCTTCTCGGTCGGACCGTGTCGGTGGGTCCGGACACATCAACCGTGCTGCTGCTCGTTGATGCGACGTCGACCGTCGGTGGTCGACTCGCGGGTAGTTCGCAAATCGGCATCGTGTCCGGCTCGGGGCGGCAGGATCTGTTGACGATGCAGTTACTCGATCCGCTGGCCGCGATCGATGTCGGTGATGTCGTGGTCACCTTCGGCTCCCAGGGAGGTCGCCCATTCGTACCCGGGATTCCCATTGGCAGGGTGGAGTCGGTGAGCGGAACGCCCGGGCAGTTGACCCGGGTGGCGAATCTGGCGCCCTATGCCGATGCCTCACAGTTGAACCTGGTGGGGGTCGTCGTCTCCCAGCAGCGGACCGAACCGCGCGGGGTCATCCCCGCGCCGGCACCGGCGGATGAGTAGCCGGTGGGGTCCTAGAGCGGTGGGTCGATAGATATGGCGATTCGTCGCGCTGTGCTGATCGGCAGCCTGGTGGTGCTCGCGGTGCTCATCGAGGTGAGCCTGCTGGCTCCGCTGTCGTGGTGGGCAGCCACCCCGCCACTGGCGCTGGTCGTCGTGGCGGCTGTCAGCTTCGTCTTCGGCTCGGTGACCGGCGCGGTCACGGGTTTCGCGACGGGTCTGATCCTCGATCTGGCCCCTCCTGCCGTGGGCACCGTCGGGGCGTCGGCGCTGATCCTGACGCTCATCGGATACGGCCTGGGGCGGGTCTTCGACTCCGATGAGCGGCCCTGGCCCATCACCACGGCCCTGACCGCCCTCGCCGGTGGTGTCGCCGTGGTGGCCGCAGCCGCCCTGGGGGGCCTCCTGGGTGATTCCCGGGTGCGGTGGGAGGAGGTACCCTCGATGACGGTGGCTGCCGCCGTGTACGCCGGGGTCCTCGCCCTCGTGGTCGTGCCCCTCGTGCGCTGGGTCAGCCGCCGAGTAGTGCCCGAGGCGTTCCCCCGCTGAGGGAGGCCGGAACGCACGACTTCCCCGGTGCGTCGTAGCCGCGGCAGTCGTGCCTGGCGAGCCACGTTCGGCTCAGCGGACGAACCGGCGACCAGATCGGTGAAGGAGGAGCATGAGCGAACGTTCCTCCCTGCGCTTGATCGTGCTCGGTGTGCTCCTGATCTCCCTGATCGGCACCCTGGTCGCTCGACTGTCCTATCTGCAGCTCGTCGCCGGTGATTCCCTGCGCGCGGCCGCGGCCAATAACTCCACCCGCGAGGTCATCGCCCCCTCGGTGCGAGGTCTGATCCTCGACCAGTGGGGCCGACCGCTGGTCGCCAACCGGGTCTCCCTCGTCGTCTCCGTCGATCGCATGGCACTGGATCGAGAGGAAGACGATGGCGACCAGATCATCGCCAACCTCGCCGGTGCCTTGGACATGCCACAGGAGGAACTGGCGCTGCGTCTGGTGCCCTGCGGACAGGAGGGAGCGGCTCCGCCTCCGGTGTGCTGGGACGGTTCGCCCTATCAGCCGATCCCCGTCGCCAAGGATGTCGACACCGAGACCGCTCTGGCGATCATGGAACGGCGCAGCGAGTTCCCCGGAGTGACGGCGCAACTGGAAGCGGTGCGCGAATATCCCCGGCCCTTCAACGCGAATATGGCGCATCTGCTCGGCTACGTCGGTCCGGTCTCGCAGGACCAACTCGATGAACAGGGCGACACCACCGACCCGGCCCGCTTGCGCAGCCGCGACATCGTCGGCCGAACCGGTTTGGAAGCTCAGTACGACGATCAATTGCGTGGCATCCCGGGTATCACCACCTTGGCGGTCGACACCGTCGGCCGGGTGACCGGCACACTCGACATCACCGAAGCGGTTCCCGGCAACTACGTTGTGACGCACATCGATGCGCATCTGCAAGCAGTCGTCGAGGAGCAGCTGCTCGCCGCGGTCGAGCGGGCCCGGGCGTTGGGCAACCAGGGCACCTCGGGCGCGGCTGTCGTGGTCGACGTGCAAACCGGCGGAGTGCTGGCCATGGCCAGCTATCCGACCTACGACCCCGAACTTTGGGTGGGCGGCATCACCCGCAAGGCGTACGAACGACTACTGGAGAGCAAGGCGCTGTCGTCCAATGCAGTGCAAGGTACCTTCCCTCCGGGTTCGACGTTCAAACCCGTCACCACCTGGGCCGCCGCACAGGAAGGCTATGACCTGGAGGGCACCTACGACTGCCCGAGCGACTACGAGGTGGGTTCTCAGACATTCCGAAACTTCGAATCCGAAGGGTTCGGTCCGATCTCCTTGCAGCGTGCTCTCGAAGTGTCGTGCAACACCGTGTTCTATCGGCTCGCCGACGAGATGTGGCTGACCGCCGGAGGCAATGCCGCAACCTTGGATTCACCCGATCCGATCGCCGATGCAGCAGCACGATTCGGCTTGGGTCGACCGACCGGGATCGACCTCCCCGGAGAAGCCGGTGGATTGGTGTCGGGTCGGCTGGAGAAGCAGCGCACGTGGGAGGAACGTCGCGACAACTGGTGCGCATCAGCCAAGGACGGCTATCCCGAAACCCGCGAGGAAGATCCCGAACTGGCCGACTACTTCACGGCATTGGCGAAGGAGAACTGCCTAGACGGTTTCCGTTGGCGTAACGGTGACGCGATCAACGCATCGATCGGCCAGGGCGACACGGCAGTGACTCCCTTGCAGATGGCGATGCTGTATGCCGCGATCGCTAACGGTGGTCGGATCCTGGAACCGCACGTCGCCAAAGCCGTCTTGACAAGCAGCGGCGAGGTCGTGCGCGAGATCGAACCGGTCGTGACCGGAGAGCTCGCAGATGAACAGACCCTGGAGTGGCTGCGCGAGTCACTGGCCGCGGTCACAGTCGAGGGCACCGGCCGCGCACCGTTCGAAGGATTCCCCCTCGATGTCGTTCCGATCGCGTCCAAGACCGGATCAGCGCAGGTGTTCGGCAACGACACATCGATCGGCTGGTTCGCAAGCTTCGCACCGGCGGATGATCCGCGCTATGCCGTGGTGATGATGGTCACCGAGGGCGGCACCGGTTCGGCGGCCGTGGGACCGAGCGTGCGGGCCGTCTATGAGCAGATGTTCGGTGTCGCCGGGGGTGTGGTGGATCCCGATCGCAGTGTCCTCATCGATGGGGAACCATCGGCGGATCTGCCGATCGTGCGAGCGGATGGCACTCCGATCACGCCAGGAATGCGCACACCGGATCTCACCGGTGATGGCCAGGATGCGGCAACGCGTCGTGGATCGCAGGGGCTGCTGTGAGCACGGCCGAATCGCAGACGCAGCGTTACGTCGGCGCGGTCGCCCAGGACCGGCAGTCCTATCTGCGACGCATGGACTGGTGGCTCGTGGTCTCCGCTCTTCTGCTATCCGCGGGTAGCACGGTTTTCGTGTGGTCGGCCAGTCGCGCCGATCTTGCACCCGAGGACGATCCCCAGTATTTCCTGGTGCGCCACACCATCAACATCGTGATCGGGATCGTGCTCGCCTTCGCCGTATCGAAGTTGGATTTCCGGCTGCTGCGTGCCTACACGCCCGTGCTCTACGTCGTATCGATCCTGGGCATCCTGCTCGTCTATACCCCGCTCGGCGTCACCATCGCCGGCGCTCGGGCGTGGATTTCACTGCCGGGAGGTTTCACCGTCCAGCCCGCCGAACTCGGCAAGGTCGCCATCATCCTCGTGATGGCACTCGTACTCGCCGAGAAACGCGATGCTGAGAACGAGCCGCGAGATCGCGATGTGATTCTGGCCCTCGCACTCGCGGCCGTGCCGATCGGCCTGGTTCTGTTGCAGAACGACACCGGGACAGCGCTGATCATGGCCGTCATCGTGGTCACCATCGTTGCCGTGTCGGGTGCACCAAGACGATGGGTGGCGGGCCTCATCGGTGGCGGTGTGCTCGCGGTGTTCGTCGCGTTGCAGGTGGGAATCATCCAGGATTACCAGATCGCACGCTTGACCTCCTTCTTGAATCCTGATGGCGCCGAAGGTGCGGCGGCGTACAACGCCACGCAGGCTCGTATCGCGATCGGTGGTGGCGGGTGGTTCGGCCACGGACTGTTCTCCGGACCGCAGACGCAGGGCAATTTCGTCCCCGTCAATGAAAGCGACTTCATCTTCACCGTCATCGCAGAAGAAGCGGGCTATATCGGTGCTCTCGCGTTCATCATCGGATTGAGCATCGTGCTGTGGCGGGGAATGCGCATCGCCCTGGGTGCAGATGATCTCTTCGGTCGCCTCGTGGCGACGGGTGTGGTGGCGTGGCTTGCCTTCCAGTCCTTCCAGAATATCGGCATGAATCTCGGGATCATGCCGATCACCGGAGTGCCCCTCCCCTTCGTCTCCTACGGGGGCACGTCGATGTTCGCATCGTGGATAGCACTCGGACTGCTCGCCAATGTGAGAGTGCACACCGCGGCCAAGCCGTAGAACTCGACTCTGCCCACCGACGTACCGGCTACCCTGATAGTCATGACCACGACGTCGAACCTGGGTGCCCCCGAATCGGTCTTCGGCCAGCTCGAGCAGGTTCTGCCGCTGGTCGCCAAACCGATTCAGTACGTCGGCGGTGAGGTCAACTCAGTGATCAAGGAGTGGAGCGACACCTCCGTGCGCTGGGTGCTGATGTATCCCGATGCCTATGAGGTCGGTGCCCCCAATCAGGGCGTGCAGATCCTGTACGAGGTCATCAACGGAGTCCAGGACGCACTTGCCGAGCGCACCTATGCGGTGTGGCCCGACCTCGAGGCGCTGATGCGCGAACGCGGTATCCCGCAGTTCACCGTGGATGCTCATCGACCGGTCCGTTCCTTCGATGTGTTCGGGCTGTCCTTCGCCACCGAACTCGGCTACACCAACATGCTGACGGCTTTGGATCTGGCTGGCATCCCGCTGCACGCGGTCGATCGCACCGATGACGATCCGCTCGTGGTCGCCGGAGGCCACGCCGCATTCAACCCCGAACCGATCGCCGACTTCATCGACGCTGCGGTGCTCGGGGATGGCGAGCAGGCGGCATTGACTATCACCGACCTCGTTCGTGATTTCAAGGCAGAAGGTTCGCCGGGTGGCCGCGGTGAGCTGCTGCTGCGCCTTGCCCGATCGGGTGTGGCATACGTGCCATCGTTCTACGATGTCGAATACCTGCCTGATGGCCGGATCCGCCGGGTTATTCCACGCAACGCCGACATTCCGTGGCGGGTAGCCAAGCACACGGTGATGGATCTCGATGATTGGGATTATCCGCGCGCGCCGCTGGTGCCGCTGGCAGAGACGGTGCACGAGCGGATGAGCGTCGAAATCTTCCGCGGGTGCACACGCGGATGTCGGTTCTGCCAAGCGGGCATGATCACCCGACCGGTGCGCGAACGCAGCAAGGCGGGCATCGAGTCGATGGTCGAGCGGGGGCTGAGTGCCACCGGATTCGAGGAAGTCGGACTGCTGTCGTTGTCCAGTGCCGATCATTCCGAGATCGCACCGCTGACGACGTCGCTGGCCGACTGCTACACCGATTCCCAGGTTTCGCTGTCGTTACCGAGCACGCGGGTCGACGCCTTCAATGTCGATCTCGCCAATGAACTATCCCGCAACGGACGTCGAAGTGGCTTGACGTTCGCTCCCGAAGGCGGCAGCGAACGTTTGCGCCGGGTCATCAACAAGCAGGTGAGCGAAGAAGACCTGATCCGGACCGTCACCACGGCATATTCGGCCGGCTGGCGGCAGGTGAAGTTGTATTTCATGTGCGGATTGCCGACCGAAACCGATGAGGACGTGCTCCAGATCGCTCGCATGGCGGCTGAGGTGATCCGGGTCGGCCGCGAGGTGAGTGGTCGCCGCGACATCCGGTGCACGGTGTCGATCGGTGGTTTCGTTCCCAAGCCCCACACCCCGTTCCAATGGGCGGCCCAACTCGATCACGAGACGACCGATGCCCGGCTGGCCCTGCTGCGTGACGCCATTCGCGCGAATCGCGAATACGGCAAGTCGATCGGTTTGCGCTATCACGACGGCAAGCCGGGCATCGTCGAAGGATTGCTGTCTCGCGGTGACCGTCGAGTCGGTGCGGTGATCGAGCAGGCCTGGCGTGACGGGGCCCGGTTCGACGGCTGGAGCGAGCATTTCGACTACGACCGCTGGATGGCGGCAGCTGATCGGGCACTGGCTGAAACAGGTGTCGATGTCGCGTGGTTCACCACTCGGGAACGTGAACACGTCGAGGTCCTGCCCTGGGACCACCTCGACTCCGGATTGGATCGCGAGTGGTTGTGGGAGGACTGGCAGGACGCGGTGGAAGAGGTAGAGGTCGAAGACTGCAGGTGGACACCGTGCTTCGACTGCGGGGTGTGCGACCAGATGGGCACGCACATCCAGATCGCCCCTGTGCAGATAGCGCCGGCGACCATCGGCGTCCGCGAGTGAGCGGACGCGTTCCACCGCGAGCGGCCCACCACGTTCCGCCCGTTCAGCGGTTGCGACTGCGTTACGCCAAGCGTGGTCGGCTTCGCTTCGCGAGTCATCGAGACTTCCAGCGGGCACTCGAGCGCGCGCTGCGCCGAGCGGAGGTCCCGATGGCCTTCAGCTCCGGCTTCTCGCCCCACCCCAAGATCTCCTACGCGAATGCTGCACCGACCGGCACAGCCAGCGAGGCTGAATACGTCGAGATCGCCGTGGTCGAGCGAGTCGATCCGCAAGGTCTGGCCGCCGACCTCGATGCGGCCCTGCCGCCGGGCCTGGATGTGGTCGAGGTGGTCGAGGTGCGCACGAGCGATTTCGCCGATCGGCTCCAGGCCAGCGGCTGGCGCATCGAGCTGCTCGATATCCCCCCCGAGCAGGCCCAGGAGGCGATGGATGCGCTGTGGAGCGCGGAATCGGTCGAGGTGTCGCGTCGGACCAAATCCGGGATGCGGTCGATCGATGTCCGAGCGGCTCTCGTGGCCGGAGGGGTCGAGGAGCAGACACGGCCATCGCAGGGCTCAGGCCCGGCTGCCGGGTGTGCGATACTGCGAGTGGTCGTCCGGCAGGTCACACCCACCGTTCGACCCGACGACATCCTCGCAGCCCTACGCAGCGTGGCGGGCTTGAGCCCCGCGGTCCCACCCCAGGTGACGCGGGAGGCTCAAGGCCCCCTCGGCGCCGATGGGGTCACGATCGGTGACCCACTCGAACAGGACCGCGAGAACCGCGCCGATGAGGCCGCGTCCACAGGGGCGTAGCCGCACCACACGACGTGACGCGGGTCGCGCCCCGTGCGGGGTGCACCCGCACGAACGAGGGCCCCCTGCTGCGGGCCCACGAAGGGACCTACACGCATGGTCGACCAGACCACACCACCGACCTCTGATTCCTCCGCGACCACGACTTCGACCAAACCGCGCCGCCGAGCGGCGTCTCGTCCAGCCGGGCCACCTCAGGCCGATGCTTCGGTTGGCACCGGCTCCGAATCGGCCGGTGCGGCCGAGAGCACGTCGGCGCCGGTGAAGAAGGCGGCCGCCAAGAAGGCGACGGCGAAGAAGGCGGCTGCCAAGAAGACACCGGCGAAGAAGACGGCCGCCAAGAAGCCAGCCGCTGATTCAGCCGAGGAGTCAGTCGAGGCGAAGCCGGCTGCCAAGAAGGCCACGGCGAAGAAGTCGACGGCGAAGAAGTCGACGGCGAAGAAGAGCGCTGAGAAGAAGACCGCCGAGAAGGCGTCCACCGCTTCGGTTGCAGCCGCCGTTCCGCTGTTCCAGGCGCCCGAGCCGGTTGCCGCCCCTGCCAAGCGCACTGCGCGCAAGACCTCATCGTCTCGATCAGCAAAGACCGAGGCCGCAGATGAGGCTGCGACCGAGGCTGAGTCGTCGACAGCGCCGGATAGCGGCGCGGACTCCGCCGATGGATCCGGTGGCACCTCACGGCGGCGACGCCGCCGCGGTGGCCGGGGTCGGCGCAGTTCCGACGCCTCGGCCGATTCCGGTGCTCACTCAGCGACTGACTCCGGCACTGAGTCTGGCGATGATTCAGCTGATGAGCCCTCGATGCCGAGGGATGATTCCAGCGACGGACCAGATTCTGATGGGCAAGCGATAGCCGACGGAGAGGCGGGCACATCGTCGCGGCGTCGGCGGCGGCGTCGCCGCCGCGGGCAGGACGCCGGCACCGAACCCGACGATCCCACGCACACGGTCGTACGCGTGCGGGAACCGCGTTCCCGCGGCACCGACGTCACTAGTGTCAAGGGTTCGACCCGGTTGGAAGCGAAGCGGCAGCGTCGCCGCGATGGACGCGAAGCCGGCCGTCGACGGGCACCGATCCTGACCGAGGCGGAGTTCCTCGCCCGCCGTGAATCGGTCGAGCGCGTCATGGCTGTGCGCCAGCACGATGGACGAGTTCAGATCGCCGTCCTCGAAGACGGTGTCCTCGTCGAGCACTATGTCGACCAGGGAACGTCATCGTCCATGGTCGGCAACGTCTACCTCGGCCGGGTGCAGAACGTCCTGCCCTCGATGGAGGCCGCGTTCGTGGATATCGGTCGTGGTCGCAACGGTGTGCTCTACGCCGGAGAGGTCAACTGGGATGCGGCCGGCCTCGAAGGTCAGCCCAAGCGCATCGAACTGGCATTGAAATCCGGTGATCCGATCCTGGTGCAGGTCACCAAGGACCCGGTGGGCCAAAAAGGTGCTCGACTGACCAGCCAGATCTCCCTACCGGGGCGGTTCCTCGTCATGGTCCCCGATGGATCGATGACCGGAATCAGTCGCAAACTGCCCGACACCGAGCGATCGCGGCTGAAGGCGATCCTCAAGCGGGTGGTACCCGAAGGCGCGGGGGTCATCATCCGCACGGCTGCCGAGGGTGCAAGCGAGGAAGAGATCGCCCGGGACATCCAACGCCTGCAGGCACAGTGGGAGGACATCCAGGCCAAGGCGGCGTCGGCGACCCCACCGAGCATGGTCTCGGCGGAACAGGATCTGGCGATCAAGGTGATCCGCGACATCTTCAACGAGGACTTCACCCGCATGGTCGTGTCGGGCTCAGCCTTGCGGGCCGAGGTCGACGACTACATCACCGCGGTCGCCCCCGATCTCGGTGAGCGCATCGAGTCCTGGACCGAGACCACGGACCTGTTCACGCACTTGCGTGTCGACGAACAACTCACCAAAGCGCTCGATCGCAAAGTGTGGCTGCCCTCGGGTGGTTCCCTGGTGATCGACCGGACCGAGGCGATGACGGTCGTCGACGTCAACACCGGCAAGTTCACCGGACAGGGCGGCAACCTCGAAGAGACCGTCACCAAGAACAATCTCGAGGCTGCCGAAGAGATCGTCCGCCAGTTGAGGCTGCGCGATATCGGCGGCATCATCGTCGTGGACTTCATCGATATGGTCCTGGAGAGCAACCGCGATCTGGTGCTGCGCCGCCTGGTGGAGTGCCTGGGCCGGGACCGCACCAAGCATCAGGTCGCTGAGGTGACCTCCCTGGGCCTGGTGCAGATGACCCGCAAGCGCATCGGCCAGGGACTCCTCGAAGCGTTCTCCACCCCCTGTGAGGCCTGCGGCGGCCGCGGTCTGCACATATCCCTCCACCCAGGTGCGGGCTCGGGGTCCGGTGGCCGCTCGGCTCCGGCTCCGGTGAAGGCGGGTCGGCGCAAAGGCAGGGGTGTGGACCCAGCCGATGTGATCTCCAAGTCCGTCGACGAGGAACCGGTCGAGGAGGAGCCTCTCGAGGAGGAGCCCCTCGATGTCGAGTTGGTGCAAACGGATGCCGTCGTCGCCGAAGGGGTCGAGGGGGTGTCCTGAGGGGGGATCGGGTAGCCTTTCCCTTCGGCGCGATTGCGCTGGGTGGCCTCGACCTCACGAGTTCGACTGTGGTCACCATCACTGATTCACCACTGAGTGCAGCAAGGAGCATCCCGTGTACGCCATCGTTCGCGCCGGAGGCCGGCAAGAAAAGGTCGCAGTCGGCGACGTCGTCGTCATGGACCGTGTCGATGCCCAGCCAGGTGCGACTGTGTCGCTGCCCGCGGTGCTCGTCGTCGACGACGGCCAGGTCACGAGCGCGAAGGAATCCCTCGCGGGTGTCGCGGTCGACGCCGAGGTCATCGCGCACGAGCGCGGGCCCAAGATCCGCATCCTTCGCTACAAGAACAAGACCGGATACCGACGTCGGATGGGTCACCGTCAGGAACTCACCCGAGTGAAGGTCACCTCGATCAAGGCTGGGAAGTAATCTCATGGCGCATAAGAAGGGTGCATCGAGCACCAGAAACGGTCGTGACTCCAACTCGCAGCGCTTGGGTGTCAAGCGCTTCGGTGGTCAGCTCGTCGGAGCCGGTGAGATCATCGTGCGCCAGCGAGGTACCCACTTCCATCCGGGCACGAACGTCGGCCGCGGAGGCGACGACACGCTCTTCGCGCTCAGCCCCGGCCGCGTGGAATTCGGCACCGCCCGCGGTCGCCGCGTCGTCAGTATCGTTCCCGAAGCCTGACCGGCCACGGTCGGCCTTCGTTACCCCTCGGCGACCGTGACCACGTTCGTTGATCGCGTCGTCATCCATGCCAGCGCCGGCGATGGTGGAAACGGTTGCGCTTCGGTGCATCGGGAGAAGTTCAAACCGCTTGGTGGCCCCGATGGTGGTAACGGGGGTCGCGGCGGCGACGTGATCGTGGTCGTCGACCCGAGCGTCACCACCCTCCTGCCCATCCATCATCGCCCCCATCAGCGGGCCGCTTCGGGCAAGCCTGGTCAAGGTTCCCATCGCCACGGCGCCACCGGCGCGGATGTCGTGATTTCCGTTCCCGACGGCACGGTCGTCCGAGAGGCGGTTAGCGGTGACCAGCGAGATGGCGCCGAGGACGGAAGGATCCTGGCCGATCTGGTCGGAGCAGGGACGACCTACGTGCTAGCACGTGGAGGACGGGGTGGTCTGGGCAATGCGGCTCTCGCATCGCCCCGACGCAAAGCACCGGGCTTTGCACTGCTCGGTGAACCTGGTGAACACCGTGACGTTGTCTTGGAACTCAAGACAGTTGCCGATGTGGCGCTCGTCGGATATCCCAGCGCCGGCAAATCCAGCCTCATCGCGGCGATGTCGGCTGCCCGACCGAAGATCGCCGACTATCCCTTCACGACGCTGGTCCCGAACCTGGGCGTCGTTGCAGCAGGCGACACCGTGTTCACGGTGGCAGATGTGCCCGGACTCATTCCCGGTGCCAGCGAGGGCCGCGGTTTGGGGCTGGAATTCCTACGCCATGTCGAACGGTGCTCGGTGCTGGTCCATGTCATCGACTGCGCCGCCTTGGAAGTCGATCGTGAGCCCCTAGCCGATCTTGACGTCATCGAAGCCGAACTCGCTGCCTATGGCGGGCTCGCGGATCGGCCGCGCCTGGTGGCGTTGAACAAGATCGACGTCCCCGACGGCCGTGTCGTAGCCGACATGGTCACCCCTCTGCTTGCAGATCGCGGGTTGCGGGCGATTCCGGTTTCGGCGATGAGTCGAGAAGGGTTGCGGGAACTGACCTTCGCCATGGCTGAGTTGGTCGCCGAGCATCGCAGAGCCGCGGGACCGGTGACCGCACCGCGCATCGTGCTCAACCCCGTGGCCGTGGATGACACCGGGTTCGACGTGTCCGCGGATGTTGATCCGGGCAGCGGTGAACCGTGCTATCGCGTCACCGGTGAGCGCCCCGAACGCTGGGTGCGCCAGACCGACTTCAGCAATGACGAGGCGGTGGGTTATCTCGCTGATCGGCTGGCACGGCTCGGTGTGGAGCAGGCGCTCCTCGCTGCGGGTGCGAAAGCGGGGAGCATGGTGGTGATCGGCACCGGTGATCGAGCGGTGGTGTTCGACTGGGAACCCACGGTCACGGCGGGCTCCGGTGATGCTCACGGACCGAGGGGTCGTGACGAACGATTGGCTGGATCGTGAATACCGGAGTGTCGCCCCGGCAGGCGGTGGCGAGCGCCGAGCGGCTCGTGGTCAAGATCGGCTCCTCGTCTCTCACCGAGTCCGGCGGTGGTCTCGACCCCGACCGCGTCGATTCACTGGCCGGGATCATCGCTGAACGCCGAGCCGCCGGTTCGCAGGTCGTCGTGGTGTCCAGCGGCGCTATCGCCACCGGTTTCCCGCATCTGGGTTTGTCCCGGCGCCCGCGGGAACTGGCGACACAGCAGGCATCGGCCAGCGTGGGACAGGGGCTGCTGCTGGCCCGCTACACCGCGGCCTTCGCCGCCCATGGGTTCACGGTGGGCCAGATCCTGCTCACCGCGGACGACATGACGCGACGGTCGCACTACCGCAATGCCCAGCAGACCCTGGAGACCCTCCTGGGACTGGGGGTGATCCCGATCGTGAACGAGAACGACACGGTGGCGACCGATGAGATTCGAGTGGGT
The DNA here is from genome assembly GCA_913063435.1 of uncultured Actinomycetales bacterium. Lineage (GTDB taxonomy): Bacteria > Actinomycetota > Actinomycetes > S36-B12 > S36-B12 > M55B157. The sequence goes on from CAJXYI010000025.1 coordinate 24,579, forward strand.
GACAACGATCGCCTTGCCGCACTGGTGGCGCATCTGGTCCGGGCCCAGGGGCTTGTGCTGCTGTCGGATATCGATGGTCTCTACGACGGACCACCGAATCGCGGTGGCACACGCCTGATCGCCGAGGTCCGCGGGCCTCAGGACCTGGTCGACGTGTCCGCAGGCGGGATAGGTGCCGCTGGGGTCGGACTGGGTGGCATGGCGACCAAGGTCGAGGCTGCACGTATCGCGACCGCGGCGGGAATCCCGGTCGTGTTGGCCTCGGCCGCAGATGCGCGCAGTGCTCTTTCCGGCGCCGACGTGGGCACCGCATTCCATGTCACCGGTCGCCGAATACCCAGCAGGCTGCTGTGGCTCGGTCATGCCAGCACTCCCAGGGGAGGCCTGCGACTCGATGATGGTGCAGTGGCCGCCGTCGTGCAGCGACGGATGTCACTACTGCCTGCGGGGGTGACTGCGGTCGAAGGCGATTTCGTGGCGGGAGACCCCGTCGAGCTGCTCGATCCCACGGGTCGAGTCGTTGCCCGGGGGTTGGTGAACTTCGATTCCGCCGAATTGCCCCCGCTGCTGGGCCGGTCTACCCGTGATCTGGCTCGCGAACTCGGTGCGGCCTATGAGCGCGAGGTCGTTCACCGGGACGACCTGATCATCATCGAGGCGTAACCTTGCGACCATGACGATCGCTGAAGAGGATGCAGGAGTCGACACGGAGGCCGAACGCGACGCTGTTCGCGATGCGGCGCGCGCGGCTCGTGAGGCGACGACAATCCTGCGCACGCTGTCGAGGGACGCCAAGGATGACGCTCTGCGACGCATAGCAGCCGCACTCCGTCGCGATGTGGATGCGATCGTTTCGGCGAATTCGGATGACACCGAGCGTGCCCGGACTGATGGGACGTCACCGGCGCTGATCGATCGACTCACCCTGACTCCCGAACGCATCGAGGCGATCGCGCACGCGTTGGAAGAGGTTGCCGATCTGCCCGATCCGGTGGGCGACGTGGTGCGCGGCTACACCCTGCCCAACGGTCTGCAGGTGCGCCAGGTGCGTGTTCCGTTGGGAGTCGTCGGCATGATCTATGAGGCACGACCCAATGTGACCGTCGATGCGGCAGGGCTGTGCCTGAAGAGCGGGAACGCCGCGCTGCTGCGGGGATCGTCATCAGCTCGCAGTACCAACGCTGAATTGGTGCGCATCATGCGCGCGGCGCTGCGCGATTCAGCTGTTCCCGAATCGGCGATCACGATGGTGCCCGGTGACAGCCACGAATCCGTCCGGCACCTGATGACAGCACGCGGGCTGGTCGACGTAGTGATTCCCCGAGGTGGGGAGTCACTCATCCGCAGTGTCGTGGAGAACTCCACCGTGCCGGTGATCGAGACCGGCGTGGGCAACTGTCACGTCTACGTCGATGCTGACGCTGATATCGACATGGCAGTGCAGGTCCTGCTCAACTCGAAGGCGCAGCGGGTCAGCGTGTGCAATGCAGCCGAGACCGTCCTCGTGCACACGGACGTTGCGGACGAGTTCTGGGCCTTGGCTGTGCCGGCCTGTGCTTCTGCCGGAGTCACCATCCATGGGGACAGCCGCACACGCGCAGCGACGGCAGGCACCGAAGTGCTGTTCAGCGAAGTCACCGATCAAGACTGGGCTGCGGAGTACTACTCCCTCGATATCGCCGCCGGTGTCGTCGACAGTCTCGAAGATGCACTCGTCCACATTCGTCGCTGGTCATCGCAGCACACGGAGGCGATCATCTCCGATTCGGCGACCGCGATCGAGAAGTTCATCGCCGGTGTGGATTCCGCTGCGATCATGGTCAATGCCTCGACCCGATTCACCGACGGCGGTGAGTTCGGTTTCGGGGCTGAGATCGGGATCTCGACCCAGAAACTCCACGCTCGCGGACCGATGGGGTTGGCCGAGTTGACGACCACTACCTATGTCGTCACCGGCCAGGGTCACATCCGCACCTAGGTTGATGGGCAGGGTGCAGTCTGCGAGTTCGGCCGCGGTGCGCTACGTCTGGTGTGGCGCCAGTTAGAGTGGTCTCATGAACGTGATCTCCGCTGCTGTGCTGGCTGCCGAGGCTGGCGAGGGTGAGCCGGTAAGTCCCCTCTATTTCGGGGCTGCCGGCCTGGGTGTGCTGCTTCTGCTGCTGGTCATCACACTGCTGATCAACGTGGACCGCTGACCGGCCATGCTCTTGGCTCAGGACTGTTAGAGGGTCGCCGCCGTGCGTATCGGCGTGATGGGTGGCACCTTCGATCCCATTCACCACGGCCACCTCGTTGCCGCATCCGAAGTCGCTCATGAATTCGACCTCGATGAGGTCATCTTCGTCCCGACCGGTCGGCCCTGGCAGAAAGCCCATCGCGGGGTAAGTGAGCCCGAGGACCGATACCTGATGACGGTCGTGGCAACGGCAGCCGACCCGAGGTTCACCGTCAGTCGAGTGGATGTCGATCGGCCCGGACCCACCTACACCGCCGATACCCTTCGAGACCTATCTGTCGCCCTCGGACCCGATGCCGAGATGTTCTTCATTACCGGAGCCGATGCACTTGCTGACATCCTCGGATGGGAACGAACCGAGGAGGTCGCTGCCCTCGCGCATCTGATCGGTGTCACCCGACCTGGTCACGCGCTGGTGGATCCAGGATTCGCACCGGGGCGCGTCACTTTGATCGAAGTTCCCGCACTCGCAATCTCCTCCAGTGACGTGCGTCGTCGTGTCGCCGACCATGCGCCGATCTCCTATCTCGTGCCGGCGGGTGTTGAGAGCTATATCGCCAAACGAGGCCTCTATCGCGAAGGTCCGGGCGACTCCGCGTCACCGGCGACCTGATGCCGCGACGGGCGACCGCAACGCTGGGCGCGGGGACAGGGGCCCTTGCGCTGGTGTTGAGTGGGTGCACCTCGTCGGTTGCTCCCGTAGGCCCGACATCACCGCCGCAGATCCAGCCGAGGCTGATTCTGGTGCAGGTGCTCGATCGCAGCGAATACGCGGTGGGTAACGCGCTCATGTCGGGATCGCTACCGTTATCGCAGTCGGAATCGGGGGTTGCCAGCAGTGCGGATCAGACTCCTGCCGCATCATCCATCGCCTACCTGCCCGCCAGCGTGCTCGTTCCGATCGTCGGCGTCACACCACCGCGCACCATCACGCTCGGGGCCACACCGACCATTCCGGACACGCTTGCGCCGAAATCCTCGACCGAGGCAGCCTTCGACCTGGCCCTGGATGGAAGCTGGACGCTCGACGTGCTGGCATTCGCCGGATTGATCGACGCCGTAGGGGGAGTCTTCGTCGATCTTCCTCAGGCGGTCCGGTTGACGAATCCACAATCAGAGGCGGCGATCGTTCTCCCCGCGGGGAGACAGCGGCTCAGCGGAATCGCCGCCGCTGAATACGTCACGACGGAACTGAGCCGAGATTTTCCCATCGATCAGCTTCAGCGGTTCCGAGACGTGTGGATCGCGGTGCTCGCGCGGCTTCCTGATTCACCGGAGAGGCTGCGACAGATCCTCACAAGCCTGGGTTTCCTCGCCCGCACCACGGCCAGTGTCGAGACGCTGCTCGAGGTGTTGGAATCGGGGCGCGCTGCAGTGCTGGACCGGTCGATCGATGAGCAGTTCGTCACCGTTGATGTGATCCGAGGTGGTGCGCGACCCGCTGCGGTCATCACACCTGCGGGATCACGTACGGTAGCCACCATGTTCGCCGAATTCGCAGTGCCCGGTCCCGATCCGAAGGAGGCGAAGTGACGGCAAGTACCGAGGCCGTCCAAGCCGCTCGTGCAGCCGCCCAGGCCGCTGCAGACAAGTTGGCCACGGACATCATCGCGCTCGACGTCTCCGAGCAGGTCGTCATCACCGATGTGTTCTTCCTGTGCTCAGGAGCCAATGATCGTCAGGTCCGTGCCATCGTCGATGCCATCGAGGACCGACTTCGCGAAGACGGCAGCAAACCGATCCGGCGCGAGGGCGAGCGCGAGGGCCGTTGGGTTCTGTTGGATTTCGGCGACATGGTCGTTCATGTGCAGTTGGCCGAGGAGCGCGTGCATTACGCCCTCGAGCGTCTCTGGAAGGACTGCCCGCTCATCGACCTCGAACTCCCCGACCACGAAGCGGCGCGGGACTGAACCGGTGCGTCGACTCGTGCTCTGGCGGCATGGCCGCACGACCTGGAACGCCCAGCATCGATTCCAGGGCCAAACCGATGTGCCCCTCGACGAAGTCGGTGTGGAACAGGCCCGACGCGCTGCTGTCGAACTAGCGGCGTTGAATCCAACGCTCGTGATGTCCTCAGACCTGCAACGGGCGCGCGATACGGCTGCTGCGCTCGCGGAGATCACCGGTCTGGCCGTGGGCCTCGACGAGCGATTGCGCGAGACCTACGCGGGGGAGTGGCAGGGGTTGACCCGTGAAGAGATCCGCGCCCGGTACGGCGATGAGCTCGATCAGTGGGCGACCGGTTCCGATCTGCGCCCGGGGGGAGGGGAGCGGCGTACTGAGGTCGCTGACCGGGTTGCCGCAGCGATCGAAGATGCGGTGCGCGAGACCGATGATGATGCGGTGATCGTCATCGCCACCCACGGTGGTTCCGCCCGCGCGGGTATCGGTCGTCTGCTCGGACTGCCCGTCGAGCACTGGTCGGCGCTCGGTGTCCTGACCAATGCGGCCTGGTCGGTGCTGCTGGGCCATGACCACCCGCGTTCGGTCATCGGTCCACGCTGGCGACTGCAGGAATACAACGCTCGTTCGCTGCCCGAGGCGCTACCCCGTGATGGAGTCTGGCCGGCCGATGATCGATAGCTGGCCATCCTGAGCTTGTGCGGGGGTGGCCCGCGGGCGGAGTGAGCCTCGCCTGCGGGTATGCTCGCGGGGCACTTCGGGGCTGTGGCGCAGCTGGTAGCGCACCTCCATGGCATGGAGGGGGTCAGGGGTTCGAGTCCCCTCAGCTCCACCGAAGGATGTATCGCGGGTCGACGTCGTGACTAGGGCGGGACCTGGCGCCGTAATGGGGTGCCGACGCCGGGATCGTCCACGGCAGGGAGGTGCATCCTCATGGGACACGTGTTGATTCTGGGAGCGGGTCCGGGCATCGGGACATCGGTGGCCGTTGCAGCTACCAGGTCCGGTGCGACGGTCACCCTCGCCGCCCGCAGCAACGACACCCTGGACGCGACCACCGCCGCGGTGTTCTCTGAGGTGCCTAATCCTCGGATTCTCCAGGTACGGGTGGATGCGAGCGATCCGGTCGCCCTGCGCGATGCGATCGCTGCCCATGCGGCATTGATGGACTCCCCGATCGATGTGGCCCTGTTCAATGTCTCCGCATGGGTCCCTGGCGGTTGGGACGCTGACCTGCGCGAAATCGAAGGCGGCCTGCGCTCCGGTGTGGTGTCAGGGTGGGCGATGGCCCAGGCGCTGATCCCTACTATGCGCGAGTTGCCCGCGGCGACTTTGCTGTTCACCGGCGGTGGCACCGCCGATCATCCGATGCGTGCGAGCCTGGCACTCGGATTGCAAAAGGCTGCATTGCGCAACCTCGCGATGGGACTGGACGCCGACCTGGCCGACACGTCGATCCGGGCTCGCACACTGACCATCCGCGGCACGATCGCTCGCGGGACTGCCTTCGATCCCGATCGGATAGCGGTTGCGCTGCTGGCGCTGGTGGAGGATTCGGATGGTCCGTGCCTGATGGACTTCACCGGTGGCGAGCAAGCGTGAACGAGCGGAGCGCCGCAACATCCTCGGTGGCTGAGGCGGGTGGACCTTGGACTTCACCGACGATGTGCGCGTTGCCGGTAGCTGCGATGGCGGATGGGGCGATCGGGGTGTGAAGGAAGCGCCTATCGAGACACCTAACGGATCGTTCCCCGACCATGGTCATCTGCTCGTCCTGGGGGACTCGCTGGCTTTTCATGGCCCGCGCCAGGCGATGCCGCCCGGCGAGGCCCGGCTGTTTCCTCAGGTGGCTGGCGGCGCACTAGGTATGCCGGTCGATCTCGTCGCTCGCCAGGGCTGGACCGCACGTGATGCCTGGTGGGCGCTGACCAAGGATCCGGTGGTGTGGGGGACTTACCTGCCCCGCGCCGATGCTTTGCTGCTCGCTGTCGGCGGGATGGATCAACTCCCCGCCCCGGTGCCGACCTGGGTGCGCGATTCGATCCCCTATCTGCCGAGTAGTCGCGCTCGCCGAGTCGCTCGGGACGCATTCCGCACTGTGACCCCACCGGCGGTCCGCCACCTCGGCGGGCCGTTCCGCACACTGCCCCAGGCAGCCACCGACCGCTATCTCACCCGGATCGTCCAGGGTGTGCGCGCTCTGCGTCGGGAGTTGCCGATCGCCCTCATGGGTCCTGCGCCGTGGACCGGCCCGTACTACCCGAACACGTCGCGACACCGCCCGGCTGTGCCTGCTGCGAAGCGGTGGGCGCACGCCCACGACGTCACCTATGTCGATATCGAGGACCTCGTCGCGCCCCGCTTGGCGTCGTGCAACCCCGATGGCCTGCACTGGTCGTGGGAGGTGCACGGCCTCGTCGGCCACGCCATCGCGGACGCTTTCAGCGCAGAGAACGACCGTAAACAGGATTAAGGGAGGCTCCTTAGTCCTGATAAGCGTCGTTCTCTGGGGAGTGCAACGCTGTCCACAGGCGTGGGTGGCGTATTGCGGGCGTCGTCGTCGCTCGCTCAGGGTGGCGGAATGGCACCCCGGGATGGTCGATACAGCAGAAGGTCGTCTCGCAAGTGGACTCCGGGCAGCGCGAGTGGGGCTGCGGCGACGTCGAAGGATCCGGCTCGAGGTGGGCGAAGCTCGCGTACTGGTACCTCACGCACTGCCGCGTCCCTGCGCGCAGCATTCGGCCCACGATCGTTCACCAACGCTGAGGTCCGTGAGATCGGCATCAGCAGCGATCAGCTCTTCCAAGCGGTCACGTCCGGCAAAGTCCACCGACTTGCTCGGGGCACCTACGTCGTCGATGAACCGTGTCGGCGCACCCTGTTGCTGCATCTGCAGTACGAGTTGACTCGTCGTGGGATCCCGTCAGTCGCCGGCGGTTGCAGCGCAGCGCACATCTGGGATATCCCGATCATCGGTGCGAACGATCCGGCTGCCGACTGCGAACCGTTGCTGTGGCTGCCACCTGGCTCGAAGCGTCAGGGCATCCGGCACGGTGTCCATGTCATCCACGGAGACATTCCCAGGAACCACACCTCCCTCGCGGCTGATGGACTGGTCCTGACCTCACCCCTGCGCACCGCCGTCGACGTCGTCCGACTGGCGCGACTGTCTCGAACATTCGCCTTGGCGACGTTGAACGGCGGGCTCCGCGCTCACCTCGCAGCATCGTCCAAGGTGCCGCTGGCTCAAGCGGGGCTCGTCACCCGACTCGCCCAGGACCCGCGTGCCCGTCAGCGCCTGAATCGGGAATTGGCTGCGGTGATCGCTGACGTGCCCGCCTGGGGGATCCGATCGGTTCGGGATTGCCTGCCCTTCGCCGATGCGCGATTGGAGAACGCCTTCGAGTCGCTGTCCTGGGGGAGGTTCGTCGAGGCTGGCGTCGAGCTGCCCGAGCCTCAGGCGTGGCTGCAAGGTGCCAGCGGTCGGTGGTACCGGGTCGATTTCTGGTGGCCCGATCTCGGACTGATCGGTGAAGCCGACGGAATGGTGAAATACACCGAACCCGGCGCGCTGGCCGAGGAGAAGGCTCGCCAACTCGACCTCGAAGGCCCCGGGCGTTCGATGATCCGCTGGGGGTGGGGACATGTCCTGCCCGACCACGATCCGCTCTTCGACGCGCTGATCGCCCGCATCCGATCCGCTGCGTGATAAGTCAGCGCCCCGAGGTCAACTCGCCGGCCACAGCCTGGACAACGACGGTTAGCGGGCATAAGGAGGCCGACGTAGTCCGGTTAATCGTCGTTCTCTGGGGAGTGAGCGGCGAGCCCGGCTCCTGAAGGTGACCCGCGGGGCGCTCGGTAGGCTCGGACGGCTATGGATGAGGCCCTGAACGAACCCGCGGAACGCGAAAGCTATGACGTCGAGGCGATCCAGTCCCGGTGGCTGCCGGTCTGGGACGACCTCGCGCCCTTCCGTTCCGGTAACCCAGACGATCCTCGTCCACCGAAATACATCCTCGACATGTTCCCCTACCCCTCAGGCGACCTGCACATGGGGCACGCGGAGGCATACGCCCTCGGCGATGTGATCGCCCGCTACTGGGTGCAGAGGGGCTTCAACGTCATGCACCCCATCGGCTGGGATGCCTTCGGCTTGCCCGCCGAGAACGCCGCAATCCGCAACGGCGAGGACCCCCGCGCGTGGACCTACGCGAATATCGAGCAGCAGAAGGCCTCCATGCGCCGCTATGCCTGCTCCTTCGACTGGGATCGCGTGCTCAACACCTGCGACCCGGAGTACTACCACTGGAACCAGTGGTTCTTCCTGCAGATGTATGAGCGCGGGTTGGCTTATCGCAAGGCATCGAATGTCAATTGGTGTCCGAACTGCCAGACCGTGCTGGCGAACGAGCAGGTCGTCGCGGGGGAGTGCGAGCGCTGCGACACTCCGGTCACGAAGAAGAAGCTCACCCAGTGGTACTTCAAGATCACCGACTATGCCGACCGACTGCTCGACGACATGGAGCAGCTCGAGGGGGCCTGGCCGGAGAAGGTGCTGCTGATGCAGCGCAACTGGATCGGCCGCTCCACCGGCGCGGAGGTCCAGTTCGTTATCGAGGGACGTGATGAGCCGGTCACCGTCTACACCACGCGCCCGGACACGCTCTATGGCGCGACCTTCTTCGTCGTTGCTGCTGACTCCGATCTCGCTGCCGAACTCGCTGTGAGATCACAGGCCGAGCAGGAGTTCACCGAATACCTCGAGCAGGTCAAGCGCACCTCGGAGATGGATCGACTGAACAACGAACGTGACAAGACCGGCGTGTTCTTGCAGCGTTATGCGATCAACCCGGTCAATGGCGAGCGGATTCCGGTGTGGGCGAGCGACTATGTGCTCGCCGACTACGGCACCGGCGCGATCATGGCCGTGCCCGCGCACGATCAACGCGACCTCGATTTCGCACGCGCCTTCGACCTCCCCGTTCGTGTCGTCGTCGACGCGGGCGAGGATCCTGCCGTCACCGGCGTCGCCACGGCCGACGATGGGCTGCACATCAATTCCGGCCCCCTGGACGGATTGGACAAGGCTGCCGCGATCGAGAAGATCCTCGAGGTTGTCGAAGAACGCGGGACGGGTACCTCGGCGGTCAACTACCGACTGCGTGACTGGCTGATCTCGCGCCAGCGGTTCTGGGGTACTCCGATCCCGATCGTGCACTGCGAGAGCTGCGGCGAGGTTCCCGTTCCGCTAGAACAACTTCCGGTGACCTTGCCATCAGCAGAAGGCCTGGATCTCAAGCCGAAGGGAACCTCCCCGCTCGGTGCGGCGACGGAATGGGCGAATGTGCCCTGCCCGCGATGCGGTGGTCCGGCAACCCGCGATGCCGACACGATGGACACATTCGTCGACTCCTCCTGGTACTACCTGCGCTATCTCGATCCGAACCTCGACACCGCACCCTTCGATATCGACCAGGCCAAGCGGTGGATGCCGGTCGATCAGTACGTCGGCGGTGTCACGCATGCGATCCTTCACCTGCTGTACAGCCGCTTCTTCACCAAGGTGCTGTTCGACCTGGGCATGGTCGACTTCACCGAACCGTTCACACGCCTGCTCAATCAGGGCATGGTGATCATGAACGGGTCGGCAATGAGCAAGTCACGTGGCAACCTGGTGCGACTGTCGGACGAACTGGCTGAGCACGGTGTCGACGCGATCCGGTTGACGATGGTGTTCGCCGGTCCACCGGAAGACGATGTCGACTGGGCCGATGTGTCGCCGGCGGGTGCGAAGAAGTTCCTCGCGCGTGCCTGGCGTCTTGCCGGTGATGTGACCAGCGAGCCCGGAGCAGATCCCGCGGATGGAGACATCAGTCTGCGCAAGATCACCCATAAGGCGGTGCATGAGGCCGGACTCGCGGTGGAGTCGTATCGGTTCAATGTCGCGGTCGCGAAGACGATGGAATTGGTGAACGCGACCCGCAAGGCGATCGACTCCGGATGCGGACCGGCTGATCCGGCTGTTCGCGAAGCAGCCCAAGCCGTGGCGATCATGCTGTCCCTCGTCGCCCCCTACACCGCAGAGGACATGTGGGCCAGGCTCGGCCACGAACCGTGTGTGGCCCTTGCGGGTTGGCCGGTAGTCGACCCGGCGTTGCTGGTGGAGGACTCGGTCACCTGCGTGGTGCAGGTGGCGGGCAAAGTACGCGAGCGCCTCGAGGTCTCGCCTGATATCGGTGAGGACGACCTGCGGGAGATGGCCCTCGCGGCACCCGCGGTCGTCAAGGCCCTCGATGGTGCCGGCATTCGCACGGTCATCGTCCGGGCACCCAAACTCGTCAACGTCGTCCCCGCATAGCCTGTCCCGATGTCGACGCCACCTCCTGCTTCCGATTCCGTAGCCGGACGTGTCGCACTCATCACGGATTCGACGGCCTATCTGCCACGTGATCTGCTGACGGGAACGACCATCGATGTCGTGCCCGTTCAGGTGATCGTCGCGGGACGGGCGATGGATGAGACATCTGATGCGGCCTCTACGCAGCGCATATCGGAGGCATTGAAGGCGTGGCAACCGGTGACGACATCGCGACCGACTCCGGAGCGATTCCGCCAGACCTTCGAGAAAGCGGCGATCGATGGTGCCTCGGCGGTGGTGTGCGCCACGTTGTCGGCGCGAATGTCGGCGACGTATGAGTCCGCGTGGCTGGCAGCTCGTGAGGTGGGTATCGACGTCCGGGTCGTCGATTCCCAGACGGTCGCGATGGGCTTGGGTTTCGCCGTCCTCGCCGGCGAGCGGGCCTCACGCGAGGGTGCGAGCGTCGACGAGGTCGAAGCGATCGTTCGCAGGCGCGGCGAATCGGCAACCGCGTTGTTCTATGTCAACACCCTCGAGTACTTGCGTCGCTCCGGGCGAATCGGTTCGGCGCGCGCCATGGTGGGGCAGGCGCTGAAGGTGAAGCCGATCCTCGCGGTGCGCGATGGTGAGGTGGCGCCCCTGGAGCGGGTACGGACGTCGGCGAGGGCGATCGCCCGGATGGCCGAGCTCGCAGCGGCAGCGGTCACCGGTCCGGTAGAGATCGCCGTGCAACATCTCGATGCCGAGGAACGGGCGAGCGAGCTCGCCGGCGAACTGCACCGTCGGCTGCCGGGTACTCCGATCGTGCAGTGCCCGATAGGTGCGGTGGTCGCGGCGCATACCGGCCCGGGCATCGTGGCTGTCGTCGTCTCCCCGGTGTAACGATCAAGGCGGCGCTGCCGCGCCAGTGCGACCTATCCGCAATCACCCCACCCGCAAGACGACCCTAACTTGCGCCTCGCGTGGGGCGAAGGCGCAAGTTAGGGTCGTCTTGCCGGTGGTCGTCCTGTTGTGACAGGGCAGGAAGCGTCATCTGAGGGCTGTGCACAGGTCTGCACCAACGGGGCTGTCATCCCCAGGTGGCGGAAGAGGCATTCGGATAGCGGTGACGCTCGCCTAACGTCGCGCGCGTGCAGATCGGTCCGTCGCGGGGTCGCCACGCGGCCCCGCTGGCGGGGCCGGCGCTGTGGCGTGGCTGGACTCCGGGCGCGGCCCGTGCCGTCGCCATCGTGTTGCTGGCTGCCGTGGCACTCGTGGCGTGGTGGTGGTGGCAGGGTCGGCCTCGCCCCGTCGATGTCGTCGATGCCGCAACCGCCGTCGAGGCAAGTCACAGCCAGGCGCCGGAATCCGGCGCGCAATCGGATTCCGATCGGTCCGCACTCGTCACCGTTCACGTCATCGGTCGGGTGAAGCGACCGGGCATCGTCCGAGTTCCCGAAGGTTCCCGGGTGGCCGATGCCATCGCCGCCGCGGGCGGTGTGCGCGATCGCCAAGCTGCGATGGGTGTGAACCTCGCCCGGGTCGTCGTCGATGGTGAGCAAATAGATGTCCGACGTCCATCAGCGAGAGCCTCCGGTCCATCCGGTGCTACATCATCGGGTGGCGCCGCCTCACTGATCGACCTCAATCGCGCCGATGCGGCGGCCCTGGAGTCCCTACCGGGCATCGGCCCGGTGCTCGCCGAACGCATCGTCACCTGGCGCGACACGAATGGCCCGTTTCCCAACGTCGATGTGCTCGGCGAGGTCTCCGGCATCGGTCCGGCCCTGATGGAACGACTCCGCCCGCTCATCACGGTCTAGGCAGGCGTCGATGTGGGATCTGCGTCTGGTGCCCGCGGCGATCGGCGCCTGGCTGGTGAGTCTTGCGATCTGGTGGTTGCCGCTGCCACCCGCGCCGGTGCTGTGGGGTGCCGGGGCCGTCGTTGTCATCTCGGCGGCGATCCTGCTGGCATCGGGCAGACGCCAGCGGACATGGTGGATATGGGTGATGCTGCTGGCGACGGCCATCACCGCAATCGCAACGACACTGGCGGTCGCACCCGAACGTGAGGGGCCGCTGGCAGACGCTCTCCGCGCGGAGGTCATCGCCGACGTCGAGGTGACGGTAGAGGGCGAGATCCGCAGTAGCGAGGGCAACGTCGTCGGTCCACGACGCGGACCACCACGGTTCACCGCGCGGGCTCGGCTCCACGCGGTGGAGTCGCGATTAGGGAGCTGGACTCTGGAGGCACCGGTCCTGCTGCGGGTGTCAGAGGATGATTCGCTCATTCCCCCCGGGACCAGGGCGAGAGTCCGTGCCCGATTGTCATCAGCGGAGTTCACCTCGCAGGCCGTCGCGGTGGTCCGTGCCATGGAACGTGTAGACATCCTTCAGTCGCCGTCCCTGCTCGACCGAGCACTCCACAGCGTCCGCGTGGGCTTGCGCGATTCGGTCATCGGCACGTCTCCGGATTCCGGTGCACTCGTTCTGGGATTGACCGTCGGTGATGAGTCGACCCAACCCGAAGGGCTGGCTGAGGCGATGCGCATCTCGGGTCTGGCGCATTTGACCGCAGTCTCGGGTGGAAACGTCGCCATCGTGCTCGGCGTGATCATCATCGTCGGGAGGCTGCTGGGAACGGGTGTGACGACCCAGGCGATCGTCGGTGGGTTCGCGCTGCTGGGTTACGTGCTCATCGTGGGTCCGGAGCCATCGGTTCTGCGAGCTTCGGGAATGGGCACCGTTGCGGTTCTCGCACTTCTCGTGGGTGGACCACGCCGTGGTCTGTCGGCTCTCGCGGCCACCATCGTGATGCTGCTCATCCTCGGCCCCACGCTCGCGGTGTCACTGGGGTTCTCCCTATCGGTTGCGGCGACTGCGGGTCTGCTGGTGGTCGCACCGTTCCTGCGACGCGGGATCGCGATGAGTCTCCATCGATTTCGGTTGCCTGATCGGGCCCGTGTCGCCCTCGCCGATGCGATCGCTTTGACCATGGCCGCACAGATCACGACCGCGCCGATCCTCGCGTCCCTCGGTCAGGGCCTGAGCCTGGTCGCCGTGCCAGCGAACGTACTGGCAGCGCCGGCAGTGGCACCGGTCACCGTACTCGGACTGCTCGCTGCGGTCACCGCCCCGGTACTGCCACCCCTGGCTGCAATGTTCGGACATCTCGCCGCGCCCTTCGCAGGCTGGATCGCCTGGCTGGCCCGCACCTTCGCCGGGTTCGACGCGGCGACCCTGGCGTGGCCTGGCGGTCTTGCCGGTGCGCTCGCGGCGATGGCCGTCATCAGCGTCGTCGCCACCATCATCGTCATCGGCCGAGCTCGTCGATGGCCGTTGCGCACCCTCGCCGTCGTCGCCCTCGTCGGTGTGGTGGCACTGTGGTTGCGTCCGCCCGATCGCGCCGGCTGGCCACCAGCCCACTGGGTTGCTGTCGCCTGCGATGTCGGACAGGGCGATGCGATGGTCATCTCCACCGGCCCGGGGCGGGCGATCGTGGTCGACGCAGGACCTGATCCAGCACTCGTCGATTCCTGCCTCGATGATCTCGACGTCGGACACATCGACCTGCTCGTGCTCACGCACTTTCATGCCGATCATGTGGAGGGAACGCCGGGTGTCCTCGATGGACGGACTATCGATCGGATTCTGGTATCACCGGTGGCCGAGCCGATCGAGCAGGCTCAGCGGGTGCGTGACTGGTCGGAATCAGCGGGACTCGAACTCGAACCCGCGTGGGTGGGCGAATCAGGTGTGTTCGGTGATCCACAAGCGGCGATGTCGACAGTGTCGTGGCGCGTGCTGTGGCCGGCTCGCATCATCACCGAAGGGTCCATACCGAACAATGCGAGCGTCGTGCTCGATGTTCGCGCCGCCGGAACGCGGTTGCTGCTCCTCGGTGACGTCGAACCTGCTGCGCAGGCTGCTCTGCGAGACTCGCGTGGCGATCAAGCATTCGACGTGGTCAAAATCGCCCATCACGGGTCCCGCTATCAGGATCCGCGATTGGCGTCTTGGACCGCGGGGAGGATCGCGGTGATCAGCGTCGGTGCGGATAACGACTACGGGCACCCGGCACCGGAGACCCTCGCGACCTGGGATTCCGTCGCCGCCCGGATTCTGCGCACCGATCAGCACGGCGATGTAGCGATCGTGGTTCGTTCCGACGATGCGGGAGGGCCCATCCTCGGCGTGGTCACCCGCCGCTAACCCAACCCTGGCTC
>CAJXYI010000026.1 GCA_913063435.1 uncultured Actinomycetales bacterium
CGGGCGATTGGCGCAGGGGCTAGCGCGCTTCCTTGACACGGAAGAGGTCACAGGTTCGATTCCTGTATCGCCCACCGGTTCATCCGATCCGTTTAATGCGTCGCACGTATCCCTCCGGTAGATACCACCCGTCCACGACGACGGTGCCGTCGCGCAGAACAGTCGCTTCATCCGCCCGGATACGTCGGGCGAGTTCGCTGATCTGCTCCCTGGCCTCAGCGGACACATCCGTGCGAGCACCGCCGTCGCTGGCCTGCACCGAACTGGTGACCGCAGGGCTGAGAGCCATCATGCTCGCACTGCCGCCGAGGACCCATCCCAGCACGGTGCGTCGAGCCACCCGATGCCGAGTGGGATCGCTGCCTTCTCGCACCGAATCCGTCATCGCTGAACCCCTGCGATGAAGTCAGCCTGACGAAGGGCCAGGGCCATGATCGTCAGTGTGGGGTTGGAGAACCCGCCGGAGGGGAACACTGCACTTCCGGTGACGAACAGATTCGGCACGGCGTGCACAGCTCCGTTGGGATCAGTCACGCCTCGACGTGGACTGCGGCTCATGCGAGCACCTCCAATGTGATGCGACCCTCCCCCGACCCGCTGGGCAAGGGTGTCACGATCAGCATCGACCCGCACCGCTCCCAGGCGAAGTCGAGCGAAAGCTCGCGCGATCACCGTGGCTCCACGGGCGAGATCCCGATAATCCCCGTCGTCGATCCGCCAGTTCAATCGGGCCTGGCGTCGACCGAGCGGGTCTCGGCGCTTCGAGAGTGTGATCCTGCTGCCCTTGACGGTCCTGGATTCCGACCGCGCGAAGAGCAGATACGGCCGCATAGCCTCGCCGGATACCGATGAGCCGATTGCGCGTACGCCCTCCGCGAACGGTGCATTCATCGCGAACTGCGGGTCGATCGTCACCGATAGCGCCGCCATGCGCCTGCGGCGCAGGTCACGGGTCGGCAATGTCAACCCCGCCAACACCGGAGTCCCGTCGATGTTGCGACGACCGGTGTACAACCACAGGACTTCGTCGGCGATCGATTCCGGGATGTAGGCGGTACCGATTCCGACATGTGGATGCTCTTGCCAGCCGCGCCCGAGCCATCCACTCGTATCGATGCGCTCACCCGTGCCCTGGAGGCTCACCTTGGTTTCAAGCAGCAGCCGCACATTCTCGATGCCTCCGGCCGCGAGAACGACGGATTCGCAATCGATGATTCGATCTCGGCCATCGCGAAGTTTGATTGTGACGCTCCGCGCTCGACCCTTGCGAACTGATATCCGCGTCACCGGGGCATGCAAAGCGATTCGCGAATCCGGGCCATCGAGGAACACCCCGAAACGCTGAGCGAAGGAAAGGGGTTCGGTAGCGAATCGCCATACGACACTGCCGAGTCGATCATCCGCACCGGGAAGGTCGGACAGCGCAGGTTTACCCGCTCGTCGTGAGATATCCGTGGCGTCCCATTCCCAGGGGCCGAGGGCGAGCAGCCGTGCGGCCTGTTGGGAATACCGCATGAGTTCATCGCGGGATACCGGCCAGCGCAGGCCACCCACCCATCGGTGGTAGCGCATCTCATACGCGTCGAGAGGACGACACCACCCCGCCCAACGATTCGTGGCTCCACCGAGGGCCCGATACCGCGTACCGACGAGGTCATAGCGCTGACCTACGTTGTCACCGTCGAAGTGATCGATGTGCGAATCGTCGGGCGGTCTGCCCCCAGCTTCGACGACCAGCACGTCGTGGCCACGGTCAGCCAGTTCGCGTGCGATGACTATCCCAGCCGCACCGGCGCCGACGATCACGACGTCCGCCGACATTCGACCGTCGGAATCGAAGGGCAGATCCTCTGCGGAGATCAGCATGGGTACGTCCGTTCGCGAAACCGGGGCAGCGACATATGGCGACAGCGATCAGCGACCAGGATCCCGTGATCGCGTAAGGCCGGCGATGGTGGATACGAGAATCACCGCGATGAGGACCTGGACTAGGAACGTCGGCCAGAATCCCCAATCCAGGTACTGCCCCAGGGCCGTGCCGAGTGAGGCCCCCACGATTCCGATGATGATGGTCAGGATGCATCCGATGGGCTGCATGGTCGGGGCGAGCATCCGGCCTAGGAGTCCGATGACGATGCCCACGATGATCCCGCTGACGATCCCGGTGATCTCCATGGACGCCGACTATGCCAGGTCTTCGTGGTTTTGTGTCCCGACCAGGTCGGCGAGGGCGAGAACTCGTGACAGGGCCCGTCGATACTTCTTGCGATACCCGCCCCGCAGCATCTCATCGCTGAAGAGGCGGTCTAGTGGGACGCCGCTCGCCACGACGGGCACGTCCCGGTCGTAGAGCCGATCGATGAGGACCACTGTGCGCAGTGCCTGGACCTGATCGGTCAGCGTCCGTACTCCGGTCAGATGGACCGCCTGCAGCCCCTCGACCAAGGCCCCGTATCGGGAGGGATGCACCCGTCCCAGATGTTGCTGAAGTTCGCCGAAGTCATCGAGTGTGCTGAGTGGGGACTGCTGCGCACGCATTCGTACGTCGTCGTCACTCCACGGTGTCGGTGCCACGGGAAGGCCGCGGTGCCGGTAGTCCTCGCCCTCGATGCGCAACACATCGAAGTGGGCAGACAGGCCTTGGATCTCGCGCAGGAAGTCCTCGGCTGCGAACCTTCCCTCCCCGAGTTTGTCCGGCAGGGTGTTCGAGGTCGCCGCCAGGTGGACTCCGGCTTGGACGAGTTTGCCCAGCAACGTCGACATCAATACCGTGTCACCCGGATCGTCGAGTTCGAATTCGTCGATGCACACCAGGCGCCGCGTTGACAGTGCCTCCACCGTGGCGGCGAAGCCCATCGCGCCCACCAGGTTGGTGTACTCCACGAAGGTCCCGTACGCCTTGGGTCCGGGTGCTGCGAACCATAGTGCGGCTAGCAGGTGAGTCTTGCCGACCCCGAAACCGCCGTCGAGGTACACACCCGCTCGAGCTTCGGGTGGAGCAGACCGCTTCCACCACCTACGGGATGCAGGCTGACCGATCCGCTCGGCGAACGCGATCAGCGCCGCCCGGGCAGCACTCTGAGTCGGCTGCGCGGGATCGGGGAGATAGGTATCGAAGGATGCCTGCGCGAAATGCGGTGGTGGCACGAGTTCGGCGACGACCTGATCGACCGGAACGTGCGGGTCACGATCGATCAAGCGGGCGGTCACGCGCCGGATGCTACGCGTGACAGCATGGAGCGCATGCGCCTGGTCTTCACCGATGGTCCCGATACGACCGTGGATGGCAGTGATCCGGCTGAGGTGACCCGGGCGTTGAACCGCGCCTATCCGTGGCCGGCCGATCGACGGTGGGTTCGGGCGAACATGGTGGTGACAGTAGACGGGCGGGCCCAGGCTGGAGACGGGCTGACGCACGACATCTCATCCATCGAGGACAAGGTCGTCTTCTCGCATCTACGCGCCGACAGCGACGTCGTCCTCGTCGGTGCGGGCACCGTGCGTTCCGAGGGCTACCACGCGCTGCGGCCGAGACCGACCTGGCGAGATTCCCGGGTTGCACAGGGCCGCGCTCCCGCACCGATCCTGGCCATCGTGAGCGCCTCGCTGGACTTCGATCTCGATTCCGATCCCTTCACCGCCGCGAGGACCGAACCTGACGTTGCCCGGCCGATCATCCTCACCACTCGACATGCGCCCACGCAACGCCGCCGCCAACTCGGCGAGGTGGCCGAGGTCATCGTCTGCGGTGATGAGCACATCGATCCGAACCTGCTTCTTGACTCCCTCGAGGATCGGGGATTGGCCAGGATCCTGTGCGAGGGTGGTCCGAGGTTGCTGACCGACATGTTGGCGGCCGGCGGCATCGATGAGCTCGATCTGACGATCTCGCCGATGCTGCTCATGCATCCCAGCGGTGGCCTGCTCGCCGACGCCGCCGCTAGCAGGAGGAATCTGCGGCTGGCCCACGTGCTCGAAGCCGAATCCACCCTCATGCTGAGATATCTGGTCGACGAGGCAACTATCCCCACATCCTGATCGACGGTAGGCCGATGCGCCCCTGGATCGGTTAGCGTGGCGGGGTGAGACGGTGGAAAGGGCTCGTGTCGATCGTGGCGCTCACGAGTGCAGTGATGGTGCCCGCCGGCCTGGCGTATCCGGCAGGAGCGTCCCCGGACAGGACCGTCGTTGCCGCAGTCGGCGATTCCTATCTCGCGGGAATCGGTGCTGGTCGCTACGACACCCTCGACGGCTGTCGTCGATCACTTCGATCCGCGCCGGCCCTCCTCGCTCGATCACAGGGAGCGCAACTGGTCGATCTCACCTGCCCCGGCGCAACCATCGTGGGCAGTTCACGACGCGTGTCAGCACTTCCACGTGACGCGGATCTGGTGGTCGTCCAGGCCGGTGGCAACGACATCGGCTTCGCGACCCTGGCTGGGGCCTGCTTCCTGGCAGGAACCTCGACCTGCCTGACGACCGTGCGAGAAGGCCACCGCCGCATGCCTGATGTCCGAGGCGGAATCCTCGGTCTGGTCCGACAGATCCGACTGACCGCACCCACCGCCGAGGTGGTCGTGTTGGGCTATCCCCGGCTCCTTGGTTCTCCGGCCCGCTGTCGATCCCTTCTCTCTGCCGATCGCGTGCGCGCGGTGGATCGGCTGCAACGCACCCTGGACAGGGTGATTCGAAGTGCGGCACGCACCGCTGGAGCCACCTTCACCGACTGGCCTCGTTCGATCGACCGTGCATCCCTGTGCTCGGCTGACCCTTGGTACGCGATGCCCGGGGACCGACTCGACGACCTGCTGCATCCGGATGAGCGTGCACACCGGGTGCTGTTCCGACACCTGAACTCGGTGGTCAGCCGATGAGCACTGAGACCAAGGGCGACGGCTTGATCGACCGCATCCAGACCCGGACCCATGCCGTCACCACGCAGGGTAAGCAGACTCTGAACCGCCTCGAGCAGGCACCGCGACTGGGTTTCCTCCTCCGACTGACTCAGAGGGTGCTGCATCGCCAGGGTTACGCCCAGATCGGCCTCTCTGCTGCGGGGGTGGCCTTCTGGTTCATCATCGCCGCCTTCCCCGCACTCATCGCCACCATCGTCATCCTGGGCCTCTTCCTCGATCCACAGCAACTCGATGAAGTGGTTCGGCAACTCAATGACATCAGCCCTGGCACGTTCGGCGTGACGATCTTGCAACAGGTCCAAACCGCAGCTGCGAGCGAACCATCGACGCTCTCGGTCTCCTTCATCGTGTCCCTCGCGCTGTCAGCATGGTCGGCCTCGTCAGGGGTGTACAACCTGTCACGCGGACTTCGGTTGGCCTACGCACTGCGCCGGCGCAACTACATCCTCGCCCGTTTGCGCGCCTTCGCCGGAAGTTTCACCGTGATCTTCATCCTCGCTGTGGTCACGGTCACCATCACCGCAGCATCAGCGTGGGCCAGTTCGCAGGTCGGCTGGATCGCCTGGGTGTCCTACCCGATCCTGATCAGTGGCGCTCTGGCATTGATCTTCGCCGTCATGATGGGGCTGTATCTCTATGCCGTTGGAGCTACCAAACCGCGACCGAAACTCCTGCCCGGTGCGATCTTCTCGGCGATCGGGGTCGTCGGCGTCTATATCGGTCTCGGAATCGCATTGCGCTTCACCGCGGGATATCAAGCGGTGTATGGCGCACTCGCCGGTGTCGTGATCGTCATGCTCGTGCTCTATGTCTCCAGTTACGTCATTCTCATCGGCGCACTCATCAACGGGCAGTGGGACAAAGCCCGCTCACTTCACGACGAGGGTTTGGAAGACGATTTCGCGAGCAGTTCGCCCGCATAGTCGGGCACATATCTGCTCAACTCCCGCGGTGGTCGTTCATAGCCAGTGCCACTGGGACGTTTCGGCAACACGAGTTCAGGGCGATCGACGGGGACATAGGGGATCGTGCTGAGCAGGTGATGGATCATGTTGATGCGAGCTTTGCGCTTGTCGTCTGCCTCGACATCGAACCATGGTGATTCGGGAATATCGGTGTGAACCATCATCTCGTCTTTCGCCCGCGAGTATTCCTCCCAGCGAGAGATCGACTCCAGGTCCATGGGCGATAGCTTCCATCGGCGCATCGGGTCGTCGAGGCGCGAAGCGAAACGACGCTCCTGCTCATGGTTGCTCACACTGAACCAGTACTTGTTCAAGAACATCCCGTCCTCGACGAGCAGTCGTTCGAAAATCGGCGCCTGATGCAGGAATCTGCGGTATTCCTCCGGCGTGCAGAAACCCATCACTCGTTCC
Source organism: uncultured Actinomycetales bacterium (assembly GCA_913063435.1). Lineage (GTDB taxonomy): Bacteria > Actinomycetota > Actinomycetes > S36-B12 > S36-B12 > M55B157. The sequence goes on from CAJXYI010000026.1 coordinate 6,293, forward strand.
ACCCCGGCTCGGTTGTACCAGGAGCGGTCGAAGAGCACGATCTCCCCGGCCGCCGGCAGGTGCTCCACATATCGCTGGAAGTACCACTGGGTCTTCTGCCGTTCGGTGGGTGTGGGTAACGCCACGATGCGCGCGACGCGAGGATTGAGGTATTCCGTCACCCGCTTGATCGTCGAGCCTTTGCCAGCCGCGTCGCGACCTTCGAACACGATCACCAGACGGGCACCCGTGGTGCGCACCCACTCCTGCATCTCGACCAATTGCGCCTGGAGACCATAGAGGGTCTCCTCGTAGAACGCCTTGGGTATGCGCTTTACCTTGCCCTTGTCCCCGTTCTTCTTTCCCACCTGAGCAGATTATCGGTCATACACCCTTGGGGCGCAGGTATCGCTGCGCAAGCCCACCGAGGAAGTCGAACAGCAGCGCCACGAGTGCGACCAGGACCGCTCCGATGAAGATCGCTGTCGGTCGGTTCAATTTCAACCCGGCGTTGATCGTTTCGCCGAGGCCGCCACCGCCGATGAGGAACGCCAGTGTGGCCATGCCGACGTTGATCACGGTCGCCGTTCTGATGCCCGCCATGATGACCGGGACCGCCAGGGGCAATTCGATCCGGGCCAATCGCTGCACTCCGGTCATCCCCATGCCTTTGCCGGCTTCGATGACCGACGTATCGACCTGCTCCAAGCCGACGATCGTGTTGCGCAACACGGGAAGCAACGCGAACGTCGCCAAGGCGATGATCACCGTCGTCGGACCCTGACCCAACCACACGAAGAACAGCACGATCAGGCCGTAAGCCGGAATCGCCTGCCCGAGACCGAGCACGCTCACAAGCGTGTCCTTGACCTTGGGGGCGCTTTCACGCGTTACCAGGATGCCGATCGGGATCGCCACGGCGACCACGATGACCGTCGAGAAGAACGCGACATACAACTGCTGCCACAACTGTCGTGCCAGCTGCGAGGGTTCGAGGATCCTCTCCGTCGTCAGATCGAAGGTCGAATAGGTCCATACGACGACCAGCAGTATGAGCAGGATCAGTGCGAGCACGGGCGTGACGATCAGATCCAATTGATCCGAGGTCCAAGACGCCAGGGACCGACGCTTGCGCGTCGTCGCTGTCGGCAACGGTGCTGTGACGGTCGTCACGAGTGCTCCGATCCGTTCCCCTGATTGAGCAGCAATCCCGCGAGGCTTTCGATCGTGCAGCACCCCAGGTACTTACCACGCCCATCGACGACGACGGACATACCCGAGGATGTCTGGAGCATCGCGGAGAGGGCGTCTTGCAGGGTGTCCTCCGGCTGCAATTGAACCGTGATCGGTCGGCCGGCTCGATCGAGCGAGGACGTCGAGGAATTCAATGCCCGCTCATCGATCCAGCGCAGCGGATGGTCCTGTTCATCGAGCAGGACAGCCGTCGTGGTGTTCGCAGTGTTCATCTCCGCCAGTGCCTGGCCGCGATGGACGGGCTGCTTCACGGTCACCATCGGGTCGAGATCGATATCGCGAACCCGTCGCAGCGTCAACGTTTTCAACACGGCGCCCGACCCGAGGAAATTCTCCACGAACTCATCAGCCGGATCGGTCAGGATCACCTCGGGCTTATCCAACTGCGCGATTTCGGACTGGTCACGCAGAATCGCGATCCGATCGCCCATCTTGACCGCTTCATCGATGTCGTGGGTAACGAACACGATCGTCTTCTTCAACTCCGCCTGAAGACGCAGGAACTCGTTTTGCAGCCGGTCACGGGTGATCGGATCGATCGCACCGAAAGGCTCATCCATTAGCAGCACGTCGGGATCGGCACCGAGGGCGCGTGCGACACCCACGCGTTGAGCCTGCCCTCCGGACAGTTCCGAGGGGTAACGGTCGCGATAGATGGAGGGATCCATGGACACGATCTCGAGGAGCTCATCGACGCGTTCGCGGATTCGCTTCTTCGGCCATTTCAACAACTTCGGCACGGTCGCGATGTTCTCCGCGATCGTGCGGTGCGGGAACAGACCGATCTGCTGGATCACATACCCCATGCGACGTCGCAGCTCGTTGGGGTCGCTCTTGGTGACGTCCTGGCCCTCGTAGATGATCCGGCCCGACGTCGGCTGGATCATGCGATTGATCAGTCGCAAGGTGGTGCTCTTGCCACACCCTGACGGCCCGACCAGCACGAGGATCTCACCAGGCTCGACGGCCAGATTGAGGGACTTGACCGCCGGCTCCTCGACTCCGGGATAGGACTTCGTGACGTCCTGGAGATCGATCAATGGTTCAGGCATGGGGTCTCCTGTCGAGTATCAACGAACACCGGCCGGTGTCGTAACGCGCCCGAGAAGGCGCAGCAGGACGTCGATGGTGAAGGCCAGGGCAAGGGAGAGAATCACGCCGGTCCAGATGGCTTCCAGCGAATTCGGCAGGGGCAGCCGCGCTAACCCGCTCTTGATGAAGTCGCCGAGCCCGCCTCCGGCAACCAGCGTTGCGATAGCCGAGATCCCGACCGTGAGGAGCGCAGCGACGCGGATCCCCGCCAGCATGACCGGCCAGGCAAGAGGCAGTTGAACTTGCAGCAGCACCTGCGACTTCGTCAAGCCCATCCCCCGTGCCGACTCCAGCACACTGGGATCGACCGAATCGAGCCCTGTCACTGTGTTCCGCAAGATCGGCAGGATGGCATAGAGGAACAGAGCGATGAAGGAAGGAGCGAAGCCTAGGCCGACGAGGGGGATGAAGATCGTGAACAGCGCCAGGGATGGAATCGTCAGGAAGACCGAGGCGATCGCCAAAGACATCTCCTTGGCGAAGGGCCTATTGCGGGTCAAGATTCCCGTCACGATCGCCAAGACACCGGCCGAGACCGTCACCGTGACGACGTAGATGATCGTCTCCATCAAGGTGGCGCCGACAAGGTCCCATCTACTCGACAGGTAATCCCACCAATTGACGATTCCGTCCACGCTGTCATCCGCTCCCTGGGTGTGCCGTAATCAGAGGTTCCCGGCGAATGGTGGGCACGGGTCCAAAACCCGTGCCCACCATGTCGACTAGCCGGAGATGATCCCCTCGGACACGAGGAAGTCACGCGCCACAGCAGACGGTTCTTCACCCTCAGCTGAGACCCTCGCGTTGAGTTCCGCCATCCGCTCATTGCTCAACGGAGCGAGAATCGCGTCAACGATGCCCTGGAAGGATTCCGGAGCCTCATTGAACTTCTCTTCACGCATCGTGGCTGAGACGTTGTAGATGATGTTGACGCCCGGATCCTCGACCAAGGTCAGGTTAAGCGCCGGAATACGACCATCCGTGGTGAACACCTCACCGAACGTGCAGTTGTTATTCGCCGTCTCGGTATAGATCACACCGGTGTCGAGGATGCGCTCCTGCGCCGACGGCAACTCGATCCCGGTTGCTTCCTCGGTCAGGATGAGACCATCCGGCCGGTCGGGGAATTCCGACTCCATGCACACGATGGCATCCGGGTTGTCGCGGACGTACTCCATCATCGTCTGCAGTGTGAACGGTCCACCGTTTGCTTCCGTCACCTCCGGGCTCGAAGCGAATCCGTAGGTGTTGTTGAACGGTGACCGACCGATCCACACGATTCCGTTCTCTTCCAGATCGAGTTCACGAACGCCATCGGTCAACTCGACGGAATCGAAACTGGGATCCTCCTGGCCCAGATGCACGGTCCATCCGGTTCCGTTGTATTCCATGTACACGTCGATCTCGCCTGACTCCAACGCCTGACGGGCGACGCTCGTGCCACCGAGATTGACCTTGTCGTCGACCGATGCGCCAGCGGCTCCGAAGGCCTGCACCAACATCTGGCCGAGGATCAACTGCTCGTCGAAGTCCTTCGACCCGACCGAGACGCTGATTCCATCGAGCGGATACTGCGAGACGACCGCGTCCCCACCCGATGTCGGGGATGCATCTCCGCCGCTGTCGCCTCCACATGCGGCCAGTGCCAGGGCTCCAGCCCCGACGAGTGCTGCGATTTTCACACCTGCGCGTGCCATCAAAATGGCTCTCCTCTCAACGCTTTCGTGCAGAGTCCATACTCCGCGTACGAAATTACCGTTGGGAATCGGTCACTTTCCGGTCATATCTCACTTCCGCCCCAAGGCCCAATGGACTTTGTGACATAATCACGATGTTTGAGATGTTTTTGAGACAATTGTGAGATATTTATCGTTACCCTTTCGTGACGGCTCATTCCGTGTCGATGCGGCCTGAGACCGCCGGCACTCCTTTCCACCACCTCCCCTCCCCATCGCGTCTGAGTTACCTGAGTGGTCGCTAACTCCGCAGTTAACGACCACTCAGGTAACTCAGACGGTGAGGTTGGCGTGGGTGGGGTCTCTCGGCCCCGGCTGGCAGGCGCTGCTGCTGCGCGATGCGAAGGCGGTTCTCGAGGTGACTCCTGATCCGGGCCTCCTAGCTGGGCTGGACGTGGGGATCGTCGGCTTCCATGACGAGGCGCACGAGTCGGACATCGAGGTGCGGGCGTTCTTCCCCGGGAATGCTGGCCTCACCGAGGATCCGGTGACCGGATCCCTCAACGCCGCATTGGCCCAGTGGCTTATTCCCAGCGGCCGGATCGGTCCGCGTTACGTCGCCGCCCAGGGCACTGCACTCGGTCGGCGTGGTCGCGTCCATGTCGAAGCAGAGGATGAGGACATCTGGATCGGTGGTCGCTGTACAACCGTGATCGACGGGTCCGTGACGCTTTAGCGATCGGCATCACTGCGCCGGCATAGGACCTGTCGTGCGCGAGCCAAGTTCGACGAAGATCGCGGTCAGTTCCGAGTTCGTCTTCGCGACGCCGATTCCTCCGCCCAGCAGCATCGACGATGTGTCATCGAGCCAGGCTCCGTCAACGATCGAGCCACCGTTCTCGCCTGAGTAAATGGTGAAGACGAAGGCCATGCGTTGGGCGAATCCCCCGAGCAGCACATTCTTTCCTACGCTCCCGCGCGTTGCGGTCAGTTGCCAGGTCGATGAACGAGTGATCTCGTAGCCGCGATCCGATAGGAGGGTGCTCAAGGCAATGAGCACCTGGTCCGGCGCGGGACTGAATGAGTACCTCTGTTCATGAGCCACAAGCACATTGTGCTGCAGATGAAGCCCGAGAGGTGCAGGACATGCCACTTCCCAACGAAGCTGCTGTTCGGACTCTTCCATTCACCTCACGTGTGTGTGATGAAGCGGATCCATGTCCTGGCGGTAGCTGGTTCTTTGGCCGTAGTGGCCGCCCCGACCTAGCTGAAATCCAATAGGTAGGTGCCGTCGGCGACGTTCACCATGACCGATCCGTTCTCGAACTCTCGACGGAACGTCATCGCGTCCTCGGACACCTCGACTTCGCCGATCGGCGCACCGGTGACCAGATCGTCGTATATCCCGTGGAACTCCCAGCTGTCATCGAACCAACCGCCGCCTTCGGGATCGGATTGCATGTCCGAGAATCCGAAGTAACTACCGGGACTCATGCTGACGAGGAAGGCGGCGATGCCGAACTCGAGGAATTCCTGTTCGGTGAATCTGATGCGCTGGTCTTCGGTGCCGTAGCAGCCCTCGAGACAGCCCTGGTCCTCGGGGAAGTAGGGCATGTGGACGATCGTGGGGACTCCACGCTCACCCTCCTCGATGGAGTTCCGGATCTGCCGAGAGGCCAACTCCCCCAGATTCCACATCCAGAATTCGTGGTTCCGAGCGAAGGGCACACCATCGAGGTCGGCCAGCAGTTGCTCCTCTGAGCGGGGGCAGTCATTGCCCCAGGGAACCTGGCCCTGTAGGCCCTCGAAGCCGATCGTGCTCGACAGGACGGGGTACTGGCCGATATCGGCGAGGTAGGTGAAGGCATTCCGGAAGGCCCGGTGCTGGCCATCCATGAAGCGGCCCCGCTGGGTGGCACTCATACGACTGAGCTCCGATGCCTCATCGCATCCCACGGTGTGACCACCGTCGAAGAAGATGCCATCGGCTCCGCCCTCAGCAGCCTTCTTGACGACCCTGACGAATGTCCGCTGCGACTTCTTCTTCCGGAAATCCCAGCGGCACAGATCCGCCTTGGATTCGTATCCGGTCTCGTTGATGTCCAGGGGATATTCGATGAACCCTTCGCAGTCCCTGGCATCACGCAGGAACAGGGATGGCCGGCGCTTGAGCAGCCTGCGCTGATCGCGATACATGGCTCCGGCCCACTCCGCACTGAGATAGGTCAGCACGGGAGGGCCATCCGGATCGAACTCCTTGATCCGCCGGACCTCCTGGGCCATCAACGCTCCCAGATCCCCCTTCGCCCAACGCCCGCGCCCATCCTCATCCATGAACTGACCCATGCGGAACTCGAGGATCGCCAACTCGAAGCGACTGATCTTCGCCAATTGCTCTCGAGAGAAACGCCCTTCCGGCTCAGCCGCGAGATAGAGAGATGGGAACGTCTCGAAGCCATTCCACTCCCACGGCTGCCCCGTGCTCGATGGTGACTCGACACGAGGGGGTGACTCACCGTCAAGGGGTACCGGCCGCAACTGCTCCCCGTTCCCCAGCAGACCCACCATGCATTCGAGACCGGGATTCAAACAGTTCGTAACGACATCGGCGATCGTCTCCTCATCCCAGCCGTTCATCCAGTCACCGTGCAAGGAGTAGCCCCCCTGTGGCGCGTCGGGGGGATCGGTGGCGAAGCGCCAGGTCGATGAGGGGCCGGTGTCCTCGGTCACCTCTATTCCGAAGTTGTACGAAATCTCGGGTATAGCGACCGGGTGTGACTCCGGGCATTCACCCGTTCCGGTCACCGGAGCCTGCGCCTCACTCGGGTACGCCATGTGGCTCCGGTGATCGGGGGACGTCAGGTTCTGGCCATCCCAACATTGCGGGAATACAAGGCGGATCTCGACGATGTCGCCCTGTTCGCACTCGGGGATATAGGGCACGTGATCGAGTGGGTCCCCGATACTGAACTGCGGTTCTTGCGCCTCCCAGCTGTTACAGCGGAATTTGGCCACCTGAATGTCCTGAGGTTCTTGGGACATCGGTAGGCCGGCGATGATCTGCAGCCCCCGCGGCGGAGGGGTGATGGAATCAGCCGGCAGGTGATATCCGGTCTTGTAGTAGAACAGCGGGTCAACGTATGTAATGCGCTTACCGGATTCCCCGTACAGCGCGGGAACCCAGTAGGCGGATTTGTTCACGGATACCCCATCGCAGGTCGTGGTCTCGGCCGAGAGCAGCGACTCCGACGTGGTAAAGGCGTCAGTTTTGGGATTGCCGAAAAAGATGTGATGGTGCATGGCACCTGGTTGGCCGGGCTTGACCAGCGGATCGTCGTAACTCTCGTGGGATTCGATGCAGTGGGTGCGGAATGCTCCGCTGCCGTCCTCGCGTTCGCCGGGTGTCTCACTCTCGGGCACGAACGGACCCTGGAGTTCCCCGTCGTTGTCGAGCCAATCGACCTGATTCAACACGGTGAAGGTGTCTACCGGCCCGCTCGTGTGGTTCCCATGCGCGCCGGAAACCTCCTCTGTCGCCGTCGCGGTGGGGCCCACACATCCCGCTAGGAAAGCCCCCACCGTGATCCAAAACGCCACCGAGAACCCGATGCGAGTGCCCTGCGCAGAACTCGATTCCTTCATGTCGTGTCCGTTCGGTGTACCCGACAATATGCGCTTATCTCATCGAAATTAGCACGGACAAGACACACGATGCGCGGCCAGAGCGAACACTGGAAACGAAACTCCGTGTGAACTCGGGCTGACAGGAACCTTCGCCTTGCGCACGCAAGGCTCCTCGGAAAATCCTGACACCACACAACGAACACGAAGCGAAGCCCAGGGGATCAACCCTGGGCTTCGCTCTGTGTCGGGCTGACAGGATTTGAACCTGCGACCCCTTGACCCCCAGTCAAGTGCGCTACCAAGCTGCGCCACAGCCCGTCCACTCCACCCGAGTGGAGCCGGCCAAGCCTACCCAACCGCACCCCTGTCCCTAGAGCCGGTCGGCTCACCGACGCCGTTTCTCCCGGATCCGCAGATTGATTCGGATCGGTGAACCGACGAACCCGTATTCCTCACGCAACCTGCGCTCGATGAAACGCCGATAACCGGCCTCGAGGAATCCCGTGGTGAACAACACGAACGTCGGTGGTCCGACCGCGACCTGCGTGCCGAACATGATCCGAGGTTGCTTCCCACCGCGCACCGGATGCGGATGCGCTGAAGCCAACTCCGACAGGAATGCATTCAATTGCGAAGTCGAGATCCGCGTCTCCCACCCCGCCAGTGCCTCATCCAACCCGACCACGAGCTTCTCCACATGTCGACCAGTTCGAGCGGAGATGTTGACCCGCGGCGCCCATGCCACCTGGTTCAGGTCCCGGTCGATCTCCCGCTCCAGGTAGCGGCGACGATCCTCGTCCATGAGGTCCCACTTGTTATAGGCGATCACCAGGGCACGTCCCGCCTCGACCACCAGGGACAGGATCCGGGTGTCCTGCTCGCTGATCGGTTCAGTCGCATCGACGAGAACGATCGCCACCTCCGCCTTATCCAACGCCGATTTCGTGCGCAGCGACGCGTAATACTCATGGCCGCTGGCCTCGCGCACTCGACGGCGGATTCCCGCGGTGTCGACGAACCACCACCACCGGTCCTTCAACTCGACCAATTCATCGACAGGATCCACCGTCGTGCCCGCGACGGAATCGACCACCACACGGGATTCACCCGCGAGCGCGTTCAACAGGGACGACTTGCCGACATTGGGTCGGCCCAGCAGAGCCACCCGGCGGGGACCCCCCTCGCGCGAAGCGCCACGACCGATCTCGGGCAGCATTCCCACCAGCGCATCGAGCAGGTCGCCACTGGCACGCCCGTGCAGAGCTGAAACAGCATGCGGCTCCCCGAGACCGAGAGACCACAGTGAGGCCGCCTCCGCCTCCGTCGCCGCATCATCGACCTTGTTCGCCACCAGGAGCACCGGCAGGCCGGATCGACGCAGAACCCGCACGACGGCGTCATCCTCGTCGAGATGACCGACGGTGGCATCAACGACGAACATGACCACATCCGCCTCGCCGATGGCACGCTCGGCCTGAGCGGCGATCTGGGCTGCCAGGCCCTTCGCATCCGATTGCCAACCACCGGTATCGATGACGAGGAAATCCCGGCCATTCCACTCCGCCTCATAGACGACGCGGTCTCGGGTGACGCCAGGGACATCCTCGACCACCGCCTCACGACGACCCAGGATGCGGTTGACCAGCGTCGACTTGCCGACATTCGGGCGCCCGACCACCGCGACGACCGGTAAGGCAGGGGATGCCTCCCGAGGGAGGTCGAGTGCTTCATCGAGATTACCGAATTCCTCACGTACCGCGGCAAGTGCGGCCGCCGTGATGGCATCGATATCCGCGGCGTCCTCATCGAGGTCGGCATCGATGACCTCGGGAACCACCCAGACGCCGTCATCCAGGGCCTCTGCACCAGCAGAATCAGAGTCTGACTCGAGGGGAATCCAGGGTTCGTCGGCGTCAGTCACGGTGTCCATTGTGGGGCTCAGCCCACGGGAGTTGGCGACCGGTTCGTTCGGTGGCCATTCTGCGTGCATCAGCGCAGATCTGGCGTATCCGTTCAGCCTGCTGGCGCAGCAGCGTCAGACTGACCGGATCATCAGGCACCGGCAGATCGACCGGTGGTGCGATGTGGCACTCGATGACCGAACGAGGCCGCGGCAGATCGGTGGGTCGCGAACCTGTGGTGTCGAACATCGTCACGGCGAGGATCGGCACCTGCGAGCGAGCGTGCAAATACGCGGCAAGTGCCGTCGGAGGCGTCAGGGCCGGCTCACCGAACGGCGAGGAGATGAACACCCCGACGGCCTCTCCCGCACGCAGCGCAGTCACCCCTAATTGCAATGCTGGCCAGACCGAGTGGTCCTGCTCCATATCGATGCGCCCCAACGCGGCCGTCAGTCCCGACCACCGCGGTGTTGCATCACTGGCTTGTGTCAGCACTCGCACCGGCCTGGTCAAGCCCGTCGCCAGGATCGTCGGGTCCAGCAGTCCATGCTGATCACTGACCAGGAGCACCCCTCCATGTGGTGGCAGATGATGGACTCCGCTGAGGCGCAGTCGATACAGACCAGTGAGGAGCGGTCCGATGAGGTTGCGGGCATGTGCGACTCCACTCACGCGATCACCACCGTTGCGCAGCCAGCGAGGCGATCGCTGCGATGACCTCGTCCAAGGTGAGATCGGTCGCATCGATCTGGACGGCGTCGGCTGCCATGGTCAACGGCGAGGCCACACGGGTGCTGTCGATGGCATCGCGATCCTTGAGATTCGCCAGGGCAGCATCACTATGATCAGCATTCGAATTCGGATCCCGAACGCGGTCCTCGGCAGCACGACGAGCGGCACGCACCTCGACATCAGCAGTGAGGAAGACCTTTACGGACGCATCCGGCAAGACGACCGTGCCGATATCGCGTCCCTCCATCACCACGCCACGGCCGGAGCGTACAGACTGCGCCACCATGGCGCGTTGCAGGTCGACCAGTCGTGATCGGATGGCAGGAACCGCGCTGACCCGACTCACGCAATCACTCACTCGGCTTTCCCGGATCGCAGCTGTCACATCCTGCTCATCGACGACGATTTTCGGTTGATCGGGATCCCAGGTGATCTTGATGTCCGGATCGTGTGCATGCGCTGCAATCTGATCGTGTTCATCGATATCGATGCCGTGTTCGAGCATCCACCAGGTCAACGCTCGATACATCGCACCGGTGTCGATGTAGTCCACATCCAGCATCCGCGCGACTCCCTTGGCGGCGCTGGACTTCCCGGCGCCGGCCGGGCCGTCGATCGCGATCGTCAGCGCCACGAGCAACCCCCCGACCCTGCATCACGAGCGAACATCGAATCCCTGCCGAGTAAGCCCCTCGCGCAGGCGGTCGATCACCTGCGGTTTCACACTGAGATCGATCAGACCGCTGGGTCGGCCCAGCACGTGTTCGATCCGGACATCCTCGAGGTTGATCCCCAACTCTCCAGCTGCAACGAACAGACTCGCCAATTGTCCCGGCTCATCCTTGACCATCACCGAAACCACCTCGTAATCCCCGTCGCGGCCACCGTGCTTGCCCGGGATCCGAGCTTGACCGGCAACGCCTCGAGAGAGCAGATCACGAGTCTGAAGGGAGTCACCAGATCCGGAGAGATCATCGATCAGGTGATGCAGATCCTCGACGATGGTGGTGAGCACGGCACTGACGCTCGCTGCATTCCATCTCAGGATCTCCTCCCACAGTTGCGGATTCGATCCGGCGATGCGGGTCATGTCACGCAGACCCTGGCCGGCCAGGACGACGACATCATCGGGTGCCTCCACAAGACGGCCCGCCAGCGTCGAGGCGAGAACCTGCGGTGCATGCGAGATCACCGCAACCGCCGCATCATGATCGGCCACCGACATCTCCACAGGACGGGCACCGCACAGTCGTGCCAGTTCACGGACCTGCTGAGTGCGCAGGGGCTCGCATCCGGGAGCGGGGCAGACCACCCACACCCGATCATCGAACAGATCGGCTCGACCCCCCTGGGGACCGGACACCTCCCGACCCGCCATCGGATGCCCACCGACCAGGCGGTCTGTCGGTGCGCCGGTGTTCAGCGCATCGATCTGGGTTTGCGACTGCACTGAGGCAACATGGGTGAGCGTGGCATCCGGCCACGTCCGCCCCGCATCAGCCAACACCTCACCCACCCGTCCCGGTGGCGTGGCGGCAACCACGATGTCCGGTGCCTGGTCGTGCGTATCCCGCTTGCGGCCGGCACCCAGGTCGATCGCTTCGGCAAGGACCGCCTCGTCCCGATCGCTCAGCGACACATCGATGCCGATTCGACGAAGAGCCAGTCCGAGGGATGTGCCGATGAGGCCGGTTCCCACGATGTGCACGCGCTGGATTGCTGGATCCGGTGGAGTCACTGGGCGATGTCCTGGCGAAGGATCTCCGCACCTCGGAGGTAGATGTGAACGATGTCTTTGCGTTCCCGGTCGGTGTTCACATGAGCCAGGATGCGGATCACCCGCTCGGGGGCGCCATGGACATCGATCTCCTGGGCGCACATCAGGGGAACATCCGCGAGGTCGAGGGTTCGTGCCGCTGCAGCCGGGAACGCACAGTGCAGATCAGGGGTCGCGGTGAACACGATGCTGATGAGGTCGTCGACGTCGAGTCCGTTGCGAGACATCATCTGCGTCAACAACTCGACGACCGCCTCGGTCATCTCATCGGGGTCGTCGGCGCCCAGCAGAACTGCGCCTCGCACACCACGCACAGCCACTGGGGCCACCTCCTTCGCAGGTGACCCTACAACCCGGCAGCGGTGTACAGGGATCGCAGTTCCGGTCCCTCGATGACCCGGGTGCTGCCCGGACGCATCTGCCCGAGTCGGATCGGTCCGACCCTGGTCCGCACGAGCGACTCGACAGGGTGTCCCACCGCATCGAGCATCCGGCGCACGATGCGATTCCTTCCCTCATGCAGGGTCAGTTCGACCAGGGCTCGTCCCGGCAGGGCCTGCACCACGCTGAAGTCATCCACCCGCGCCGGGCCATCGTCCAACTCCACGCCCGACCTCAGCCGCCGACCCACATCGCGCCCCACCGGGCCGGGCACGGTCGCGATGTAGGTCTTGGCCACCCCGTGCGAGGGATGGGCCAGATGCTGGGCGAGATCGCCATCATTGGTCAGCAGCAGCAGGCCCTCGGTGTCGGCATCGAGTCGACCGACATGAAACAGCCGCTCACTTCGCTCGGCCACGAGATCGCCGACGCAGGCACGTCCCCGATCGTCGTGCATGGTGGTGAGCATTCCGCGGGGCTTGTTGACCGCGAGAACCACATGGCCCGGAGCCGTGGGTACGCGCTCGCCATCGACGTGGATGACCGCAGTGATCGGATCGACCCGAGTGCCCAATTCGGTAACACGACGCCCATCGATGCGGACTCGACCTTCGCTGATGAGGTTCTCGCATGCCCGACGGCTCCCGAGACCAGCCTGGGCGAGCACCTTCTGCAAACGCACGCCGGTATCGCGTGATTCGAGCGCCGCGTCGCCTTCGGCTTCATCGGTCATGCTTCACTCCCCTGACGCCACCGAGTCGAGGATGTCGTCGAGATCGGCGAGATCAGGGAGAAATTCAGACAGGTCCGGAAGATCATCGAGGGATGAAATGCCCATGCGCTCGAGGAAATACGACGTGGTGCGATACAAGATCGCACCGGATGACGGATCGGTGCCTGTCTCCTCGATCAACCCCCGACTGATCAAGGTGCGCATCACCCCATCGACGTTGACACCACGAACCGCGCTAATTCGGGCTCGGGTCACAGGTTGGCGGTAGGCGACGACCGCGAGAGTCTCCAATGACGCCTGGGTAAGCCGAGCCTGCTGTCCATCGACCACCCACCGCTCGAGGAGCCCGGCACATGACTCGGCGGTGTAGAACCGCCAGCCACCGGCAACTTCGCGCAGGTCGAAGCCACGCTCGGCTTGGCGATACTCCTCGGCGAGTTGAACCAGGGTCCGCTCGACCTCAGCCACCGGCACGTGCACCGCTTCGGCGAGTGACACCGCACTCATCGGCTCGACAGCGACAAGGAGCAGCGCCTCGCAGGCAGCCGACAGCGACGGGGCTCCGGCCAGCGGGTCCACCTCAACCGATTCCTCCGCAGACTCCTCCGCTGTTTCCCGGGCTGATTCTGGGGCTGGTTCAGCCACGGTGCTCGACGTCTCCTCGCTCATCGGTCCTCCTGCGCTATCTCTGCGGGCACCGACAGGTCACCCGATACTGTGCCCGCGGTTTCATCTCCTGCACTGCTCCCGCCCGAGTTGACGGCCGTTTCGTCCGCCGAATCGTATTCGTCATGCAGGTCGATCTCACCCTCGTCGGCTCCTGTCCACCGGATCGTGAGGTCTCCCAGGGGTGCCATCTGTTCGAACGCCACGAGGGCTTCGCGAAACATCTCCAGCAAGGCGAGGAAGCGACCGACGATGAGCATGCGCGAATCGCAATCTGCGATGAGCGCCCGAAACGTCGAGACTCGTTGCCGGCGTAGCCGTCCCACGAGAATCGCGGCCTGCTCCCTGACACTCACCAGTGGCACGTGCAAGTGGTCGACACCAACCAGGTCCTCCGTGCGCGGGGTCAATGCTCGAGCGGCCAGTGCCGCAAAATCCTCGATCCCCAGGCCGAGCACGACCTCGGGCAGCAACTGCGCCAGATGCGGTTCCAATCCGACGGTGCGCGCCAACCGTCGACCCGCCTGCCCCATCTGCTCCGCGAGCACCACCGAGACTTGCTTATAGGCCCGATACTGCAGAAGCCGCGCGAAGAGCAGGTCACGGGCCTCGAGCAGCGCCAGATCCTCCTCATCCTCGACCTCGCCGCTGGGCAGCAACCGTGCAGCCTTCAAGTCCAGCAGTGTCGCCGCGACGACGAGGAACTCCGTGGCCTCGTCGAGATCCCATGCGGGACCTTGGGCTCGAATGTGGGCGATGAAGTCATCGGTGACCTGATGCAATGCCAGCTCGGTGACCTCGAGTTTGTGCTTGGAGATCAGCGACAGGAGAAGATCGAATGGACCTTCGAATCCCTCGACCGTGACGGTGAATGCGGATTCGGTACCGGTGGTGTCGACGGCAGTCACCGGGTCAGCAGCTCGCGGGCTAGTTGTCGATAGGCCTCGGCGGCCGGATGCGTCGGCGCGAATGACGTGATGGGTTCACCCGCGACCGTCGCGTCGGGGAACTTGATCGTGCGGCTGATGACCGTGTGGAACACATCGTCCCCGAATGCATCGACGACCCGAGCCAGCACCTCCCGCGTGTGCAGAGTGCGTGCGTCGTACATGGTGGCGACGACGCCGATCACCTGCAGTCGAGGATTCAACCGGGAACGCACCTTGGTGATCGTGTCCATCAGCAACTTCACGCCGCGCAGGGCGAAGTATTCGCATTCGAGCGGAATGACCACACCATCGGCGGCGGTCAGCGCGTTCACCGTCAGCAAACCTAGCGACGGCTGACAGTCGATGATGATGTAGTCGTAGTCGTCGATCACCGGCGCCAACGCCCGGGCGAGAGCATGCTCGCGGGCGACTTCATTTACGAGGGCGACCTCCGCAGCGGAAAGGTCGATATTGCTCGGCACCAGCGACAGGCCTTCGACGGTCGTGGGCACGGTGACATCCGCGATCGTGCAGGAGTCATCCATGAGCAGGTCGTAGACCGACCGCTCGAGTTGATGCGCGGGCACGCCGAGTGCGACCGACAGCGCTCCCTGCGGATCGAAGTCCACGAGCAGCACACGTCGCCCGTATTCCGCGAGTGCCGCTCCCAGGTTGACCGTTGACGTGGTCTTTCCCACGCCACCCTTCTGGTTCACCATCGCGATGATGCGAGCGGGCCCGTGGCGCTCCAGCGGCTGGGGAACCTCGAAATCCGGTAGTGGTCGCCCGGTGGGCCCCAGATCGCCCACCTTCATGTCCGGGGCGTCCGCTCCTGCATCCATCCGGGCATCATCCCAGACCGAGCCTCCAGGCCTAGCCCGACGCTCCGGATTGGCGGGCACGAGGGTGACTGGCGGCGTAAACCTCCCGGAGGGTATCCACGGTGACCCTGGTGTAGATCTGGGTGGTGGTCACGGAGGCGTGGCCCAGCAGTTCCTGGACCACGCGAACATCGGCCCCCCGCTCGACCAGGTGGGTTGCGAAACTGTGCCGCAGGGTGTGTGGTGAGACTCGCTGGCTCAGCCCAGCGCGCTCCGCCGCCGTCGACACCACGGCCCAGGCACTCTGCCTGCTCAGCCGTGCGCCACGGGAGTTCAAGAACACCGCCGGGGTCGACGTGCGCACGAACGCCGATCGCCCCCGCACGAGATAGGCCTCCAATGCCTCAATCGCTGCGCTCCCCAGGGGCACCAACCTTTCCCGGCTGCCCTTGCCTCGCAGCAGCACCGTGCGCTCCACCAGATCGAGATCATCACGATCCAGCCCGCACGCCTCGTCGATTCGGGCTCCCGTGCCATAGAGCACCTCGAGTAGGGCGACGTCCCGCAACGCCACCGGATCCTCTCCGATCGATGCCGCGGCCAGAATCGCCGCCACCTGCTCATAGGACAGCGCTTTAGGCAGCCGCCGAGGTGGACTCGGTGGTTGCCAGGAGTGGGTTGGATCCGAAGCGCACATTCCTTCAGCAAGGCAGAAGGAATGGAATCCGCGGATGGCGACGATCGTTCGAGCGAGTGAGGAGGTTGCGAGGGGGCGCCCGTTTTCACCGCCGCCGGACAGGTCTGCGGCAAAGTCCTGCAGGGCAGCCAGGGTCACGTCGTCGAGTGAGGCGATTCCATGAGCCTGGCACCACACGCTGTAGCGCAGCAGATCACGTCGATACGCCAGCACGCTGTTGCGTGCCAGCCCGCGCTCCACGGCGATGTGATCGAGATAGATTCCGATCGCCGTATCGACGGAGGTGGTCAGGCCAGGACCTCGTCGACACTGACCACGGGCCGTCCGAACGCCGCTCCGACTGCCTCGTAGGTGATCTCTCCCGCGTGGGTGTTCAAGCCCGGGCGCAGGGATGCGTCACGGCGTAACGCCTCGGCCCAGCCCAGATCAGCCAGCGCGACCGCATACGGCAGGGTCACGTTCGTCAATGCGTAGGTCGATGTGTGCGGAACGGCACCGGGCATGTTCGCCACGCAATAGAACAATGTGTCGTGCACCGGATAGGTGGGATCCGCGTGCGTGGTGGGGTGGGAATCCTCGAAGCACCCGCCCTGATCGATCGAGATATCAACCAAAACCGCACCGGGCTTCATCCGCGAGACGAGCGCATTAGTCACCAGCGTGGGGGCCTTCGCACCGGGGACGAGAACCGCACCGATCACGAGGTCCGCGTCGATCACGGCCTTCTCGATCTCGTAGGTGTTGGACGCGACGGTCTGCATATGCCCCTGGTAGATGGCATCAGCCTGACGCAGCCGCGCGACGTTCTTGTCCAGAAGCAGGACCTCCGCCTGCATGCCCAGCGCGATCGCCGCAGCATTCATCCCGGAGACTCCAGCCCCGATCACGACGACCTTCGCTGCATAGACACCCGACACACCGCCCATCAACACGCCACGGCCCCCATTGGCACGCTGGAGACTGAACGCGCCGACCTGGGGGGCCATTCGGCCCGCCACCTCGGACATGGGGGCCAGTAACGGCAGTGAGCCATCGGGGAGTTCGACGGTTTCATAGGCGATCGCGGTGACCTTGCGCTCGAGCAGAGCATCAGTGCACTCGCGTGATGCCGCAAGGTGCAGATAGGTGAACAGCACCTGCCCTTCGCGCATCCGGTGATACTCCTCGGCGATGGGCTCCTTGACCTTCAAGATCATGTCACCGGTTTCCCAGATGGCATCGGCTGTGGGGAGGATGCGAGCACCTGCCGCGACGTATTCGTCATCGGTGATCGACGAACCGATTCCCGCGCCAGCCTGAACGAAGACCTCATGGCCGTGCTTGGTCAGTTCCATCGCCCCGGCTGGTGTGATCGCCACCCGATACTCGTGATTCTTGACCTCGGTGGGCACCCCGACCTTCATCGCATCCTCCTGATCGCCTCACGGGCGCTAGGGATGCACCCGCCCGAGCCGGGTGCGTCATACAACGTGGCACGACGCCGCCAACTCGACAGGTCAGACTCTAGGGCACACTCGGAGGGGCATCCGCAAGTCGCCACATTGCCGCGTCTGCCGGCCGAAGGCAGCGCCAATCCCGGTCTCGGGCGGCCTGGGCTGCGAGGACTCCCATCACGGTCGTCGGATTGTGCAGGGCACCGGACAGGACGAGATCGACAGCCTCATCGAGGGGCACCCACACCTGCGGCAGATGGGCCTCTTCGGCCTCACCCGTGGGCTCGCGCCCCTGCGGCAACGGCGTCAACCCGCGGGCGAGATAGCAGCGGAACGCCTCCGACGACCCTCCCGGGGAGTTGAAGTAATCGACCAGGACATCCCAGTGCTGTGCCTGCACGCCCGCTTCTTCGGCGAGTTCGCGTTGCGCCGTGACAAGTGGTTCCTCGCCCTCGGTGTCACGCAGCCCAGCCGGCAGTTCGAACAGATAGCCGCGCACCGGATGGCGGTACTGCCGGATCAGCAGGATGGCACCGGTGTCGTCGAGTGCTGCGACACCCACGGCACCGGGATGATCGATGACGTCACGATCGACGCGATGACCGTCGCGGAAGACGACGGTGTCGGTGCGCACACCCCAGACGTGACCGGTGAACCGCGTGACGGAATCCACCACCTCGACCGCCTCGGGTGCGGCAAGATCATGAACGTCACCGAGCCACCGCTCCTCTTCCGCGGTCGCCATCACCGACTCCTACGAGGACGTTTCAGCCGAAGCGAGATCGATCTCGGCATGCTGGCGGGCGAGTGCCGCAGCCACCAGTCCACTGAACAGCGGATGCGCTCGGGTAGGTCGAGATCGAAACTCCGGATGCGCCTGCGTACCTACGTAGTAGGGATGCACATTCGCCGGAAGTTCCACGAACTCCACCAGGCGACCATCCGGTGAGGTGCCGGAGATGACGAGTCCGGAGTCCTCGAGCGCCGGTCGGTAGTCGTTGTTGACCTCGAAACGATGGCGGTGGCGCTCATCGACGTAGGGAGCGGCATAGGTCTGCGCGACGATCGATCCCTCGAGGAGTTTCGCCGGATACAACCCCAGACGCATCGTGCCCCCCATATCTCGCTCGCCGGCGACGACATCCCGCTGATCGGTCATCGTCGAAATGACCGGATGCGGGGTTGTCTCATCGAACTCGGCTGAGTTCGCGTTGTCCAAGCCGACGACATCGCGGGCGTATTCGATAACCATGCACTGCAGGCCCAAGCACAGCCCGAGAGTGGGGATGCGGCTTTCGCGCGCGTAACGCAGCGCCCCGAGTTTGCCCTCGATTCCGCGAACCCCGAAACCACCGGGTACGCACACCGCATCCATGCCCGATAGGCACTGCTGCGCACCCTCGGGGGTGGCGCAATCATCACTGGCAACCCAGTGGATCCGAACCCGGCAATCCTGGGCGAATCCACCAGCACGAAGCGCCTCGGTCACAGAGAGGTATGCATCAGGGAGATCGACATATTTGCCCACGAGCGCGATGTCGACCTCGTTCGTCGGATGATGCACGCGGCGGAGTAGGTCACCCCAGCGTGTCCAGTCGACATCACGGAACGGCAGTCCCAAACGACGAACGACATAGGCGTCCAGTCCCTCTGCATGCAGCACCTTGGGAATGTCATAGATGCTGGGAGCATCGACAGCAGCCACCACGGCTTCTTCGTCGACATCGCACATCAGCGACACTTTGCGCTTGATGGACTGCGGGACGACGCGATCGGCACGCAGCACCAAAGCATCGGGTTGGATACCGATGCTGCGCAACTGGGCGACGGAGTGCTGTGTCGGCTTCGTTTTCAATTCGCCCGACGGGCCGATGTAGGGCAGAAGTGAAACATGCAGGAAGAACACGTTGTCACGGCCGACTTCGTGGCGAACCTGGCGAACGGCTTCGAGGAAGGGCAGGGATTCGATATCCCCGACCGTCCCCCCGACCTCGGTGATGACGATGTCGACATCGGCTGTCGCCATGCGCCGGATCCGCGCCTTGATCTCGTTGGTGATGTGCGGGATCACCTGAACGGTGTCACCGAGGTATTCGCCGCGACGTTCCTTGGCGATGACCGCCGAATAGACCTGGCCGGTGGTGACATTCGCCGAACCCTGCAAATCGGTGTCTAGGAACCGTTCGTAGTGACCGACGTCGAGGTCGGTCTCGGCACCGTCGTCAGTGACGAACACCTCACCGTGCTGGAACGGGTTCATGGTGCCCGGATCGACGTTCAAATAGGGGTCGAGTTTTTGCATGGTGACCCGCAGCCCGCGGGCTTTAAGCAGATTGCCCAGGCTCGAAGCAGTGAGCCCCTTGCCGAGGGAGGAGGCAACGCCTCCCGTGACGAACAGATGCTTGGTCGGTGTCGTTGACCTCGGCTCCACGGAGCGCCAGGTTATCAGCGGCTGCGGGCGCGGCTGCGCCGCTTGCCCGGTGTGTCCTTCCCAGCCGGCGCAGACCCGGAGCTCGGCGCCCCATGGTCGCCACCATCCCGGTCTCCCGCTGTCCGCTCGTTGTCCGCTAGCGAAAGCAGTTCCTCGGCATGGGCCATCGCGGTTGCCGAGTCCTCCAACCCCGCGAGCATGCGGGCCAGCTCCCGCTGCCGGGATTCTCCGGCGACGGCCTCGACACTGGTCTGGGTGATCTGGCCGTCCGCGTTCGCGCGCACGACCAGGTGGGAATCGGCGAATGCCGCGACCTGGGGCAGGTGCGTCACGACCAGGACCTGGGTGTGCCGGGCGAGCCGGGCGAGACGTCGACCGACCTCCACCGCCGCTCGTCCCCCGACACCCGCATCGACCTCGTCGAAGATCATCGTGGGAACCGGATTCCCTCGGGCCAGGACGACCTCGAGGGCGAGCATGATCCGCGAACGTTCCCCACCCGAAGCGCCCTTGGCCAGCGGCCGTGGCTCATCATCGTCGTGACTGGCTAGTTCGAACCTGATGTCGTCGACACCGGACCGATCCGCACTCATCGTGGCGTCACCAACACGCACCGCGAGGCCTTCCCCGGGTGGGCGTGGTGACACCCGCACAACGAGTCGCGCCCGTGGCATAGCGAGATTCACTAGCTCCTCCGTGACGAGTTCCGCCAAGCGCCGGGCCGCTTGCTGACGAAGATCGGATACGCGACCGGCAGCAGTTCCCGCTTCTGCACGGAGACGGTCGATGCGCTGATCGAGTTCGATGACCTGAGCGGGATCGTCGTCGAGCTCGGCGAGTCGTACCCGCGCCGACTCAGCCCATTGCAGCATCGCCTCCTCGTCGAGATCCTCGACTCCTGCGAGCATCCCCACGCGACGCCTGAGGGTTGCCAGCCTGGCTCGACGGTTCTCGATGAAGTCCAATCGCGCGGGGTCCGCATCGCTTGACGAGACGAGCCCGCTCAGGTCGAGGACGACTTCCCCGATCAACGTGCCGATTTCCTCGAGTCGGGCGAGCACGGCGGCGATTCGCGTGTCATGAGTGGCAACCGCTGTCAGCGCCGCCCGTGCCTGGGCGATCGAATCCAGCACGGCCTGCGCCTTACTCTCACCAACCCCATCGGTGTCCTCACGCAGCGCACCCAGGGCTGTCTCGAGCCCCTCGGCGATTTGATCGACATGCGATAGTCGTTCTCCTTCGAGTCGCAGCGCCGCCGATTCCCCGATGTGCGGATCGACCTCATCGATGAGGTCGAGCGCCGCGCGCAGATCATCGGCTTCGCGTCGGCGTTCCTGCGCGCCCTCGGTGATCGAGGTGCGCAGTTGAATGCCTGCCTTGAGGTCGCCGTAGACACGTTGATATTGCTGCAGCGCTTCAGCAAGTTCCGGCCCAGCGAAACTGTCGAGAGCTTCGCGCTGATGGCGGTTGCTCCGCAACCGCATCTGATCATCCTGCCCGTGGACGGCTACGACGTGATTCGCCACGTCGGCCAACACTCCCGCCGGAACCGCCCGACCTCCGAGGTGAGCCCGGCTCCGGCCTTCGGCATGAACGGTTCGCGAGACGATGATGGCGTCGTCATCCCATTGGCCACCCACATCGTCGAGGATCGCCTGCAATTGTTCACGCAGCTGCTGATGGCGAATCCGAACCACACCGTCCACCCGCGCCAACTCACTGCCCTGACGCACCCGGGACGGATCAGCACGTTCACCCCACAGAAGACCCAGCCCGGTCAGCAGCATCGTCTTTCCGGCGCCGGTCTCTCCTGTGATCACGGTCAAGCCCGGCCCACACTCGATCTCGGCGTTGACGATGACCCCGAGATCGCGGATGTGGACCGATTCGATCATCGTCCTCGCCATCCGGTGACCGGAAGGGAGAATTTCGCCACGAGTCGATCGGTGAACGTACCGGGAATGAGCCGGGCCAGCCGGACCGGCTGCGCGGAAGTGCGCACCACGATACGTGCGGCCGGTGGCACTTCGATGCTGCGCCGACCATCTGCCGAAAGCACTGCGGCAGTTCCGGAACTATGCAATTCCAAGGCCACCACGCTGTGAGGGGACACCACGAGGGGACGAGCGAAAAGCGCATGCGCACTCAAGGGAACGACGATCAATGCTTCGACTTCTGGCCAAACCACCGGACCGCCAGCCGAGAAAGCGTAAGCGGTCGATCCAGTCGGTGTCGCGCACACGACACCGTCGCAGCCCCACCGCGACAGTGGCCTCCCGTCGACCTCGACGAGGACGTCGATCATCCGTTCCCGGATCGTCTTCTCCAGACTCATTTCATTCAGCGCCCACGTCGATGCGACCAGGTCATCGCCGGTGAACACCCGCACATCGATGGCCATCCGCTCCTCGACCTTCCAGGAGCGATCAACGACCCCTTGAACCACGGCGTTGATGTCCTCGCGTTCGGCCTCCGCGAGGAATCCCACGTGACCGAGATTCACCCCCAGAAGAGGGATATCGGCGACCCGGGCGAGTTCCGCACCCCGCAGGATGGTGCCGTCTCCCCCGAGCACGACGACGAGTTCGCACCCGTCCGCAGCATGCTCATCTGTTGCGACCACCCTGGCTCGCACATCGTCGAGTGCATCGTGATCCTCTTCCGTGACGACGATCTCGATGCCATGTTCTTGCAGTCCACGTGCGGTTTGCTGGGCGAACAGCGCCGCCCCGCCGCGCTGGGCGTGCACCACGAGCAGGACTTCACGCTGCGCGGCAGCAGACGCGGGATCGACAGGTGAGTCACTCGCCGGGTCGGTCACGGTCCCGCCTCCACGGCCAGTTCGACCAGCGCACGGTCTGGTGCGGATGCATCAGCGCGCAGCCAGCAGAAGTACTCGACATTTCCGCTGGGGCCCGGCAGTGGACTGGCCACGATCCCGGCCGTGCCCCATCCGAGATCGTAGGCGACCGACGCCACCCGGTGCACACTGTCGATGCGAGCCTGGGGATCGCGCACCACGCCCCCAGAACCCAAGGCCTGCCTTCCCACCTCGAACTGGGGCTTGACCATGATCAGGAGATCAGCTTCGGGCCGGGCGCAGCCCACGAGGGCAGGCAGCACCAGGGTGAGGGAGATGAACGACAGATCTACGACGATCAGATCGACCTGACCTCCGATCTCAGCCACCGTCAGGTGTCGCGCATTCGTGCGGTCGATGACGGTGACCCTCGGGTCATCGCGCAGTCGCCAGATCAACTGCCCGTACCCCACGTCGACGGCCACAACCTCGCGTGCCCCTCGTCGGAGCAGGACATCGGTGAATCCCCCGGTGGACGCACCGGCATCCAGGCACCGCCGACCCTCGACCACGATGTCCCCGAAGGCATCGAGGGCTCCCACCAGTTTGTAGGCCCCCCGGGAGGCATATCCGGGATCAACGGAATCGACGACGACAACGGCCGCTGCCGTGTCGACCATGGTCGAAGCCTTCAGGGCGATGTCACCGTGGACTCGCACCCGACCGGTTTCGATCAGTTCCCTCGCCGCTTCACGCGAACGGACGAGATTGCGGCGCACCAGTTCAGCGTCGAGCCGACGACGGGTCATGGGCCCACCTCGCAAATGTCCGTCGCACTGCGAACACTCACGAAGCCGGATCGCCGAAGGACACCTGTCCCGTCGCGGAGACGGATTCCGATGACGTGGATTCGATGGTCTCGTTGCCCGCCAGGTCGCTTTCGGTCCCCAGAGCCTCGGCTAGTCGGGCGTGCACATCGGCGAACACCTCAACCTGCTCGGCGATCGGTAACCCCTCGAGATCCGCCAATCGCTCGATCGCAGCGAGCACCCGCGGATCTTCGATCGGTTCGTCATCGATTTGGCCGCCGTCGTGGTCCCCTGGCGTTCCGGGCTCATCCCGGTGGCCGACCGGGTCGTCACCCACCTGTGATTCCAGCCCGGTATCGATCGATTCGACATCCGATTCCGACACCGATTCCGGCACCGTGTCGGACATCACCGACTCGACCTGCCCGTCCGCTGGCACATCACCCAGCATCTAGGAGTCCTTTCCCGCGCTCGATGGGGAGCCAGACTCAGGGGTCGTCGTCTCCGACATCGTGTTAGACGACTGCGTCACAGCGCTCGTCGCCGCCGGCTTCTTCACCACGGGCTTCTTCGTGGGCGACTTCTTTGCCACCGGTTTCTTGGTGGACGACTTCTTAGCCGCCGATTTCTTGGTGGCCGACTTCTTCGCCGTCGACTTCTTCGCCGTCGACCTCTTTGCCGTGGACTTCTTCGCCGTGGACTTCTTCGCCGTGGACTTCTTCGCCGCCGGCTCCTTGACCGTCTTCCCTGCCGACGACTCCTGCGCAGTTGTCGTCGCTGGTTGCACAGGTGTTTCCTCAGCGGGCTCGGGCTTGCGAGTCTGCTCCGGCGCCTTCGCCGGCCGTGGCGTGGGTGGACTCGTTTCCGGCCGCTGTCGTGCTGCTGGAGGGGCGGAGGTAGCCGCAGCTGCGACGATCCCCGCAGCCGAGGTCGCCAGATCCCGGGCCACCCGCGCCCAGGGTCCACCCGCAAGTCCCGGGACCGCACCCAATGCACCGGTCACTGCAGCGATGCGCCGTGCCGAATCCACCACCGACGCCGCGACATCCGCATCGGTGACACCAGAGCTTGAGACGCTTTCGGCGGCAGCGACGATCGAGGTCGTCGCCGCATCTTCACGAGCCTGCGCAAGTTCTTCCTGGGCGTTGGCGAGTTCGGTTTCCAGCCGGTCGACGTGACGGCGCACAGACGCGAGTTCGTCCTCGCGGACGAAACCCATGCGGTTGACGGCTCGATCGACTTCCATCCGCACGAGTTGCAGCAGCATCTCGCGGTTGTCCCTGCCGGTCGTCCAGAGTTCATCGGCGAGTTCTTGCACCCCATCGACGACTCCCGTGGCATCGCCGGCGAGCCCCTGACTGACCAAACCGGCCGCCGCTTCCCGCGCTTTACCCAGGGTGACCTCACCAACCCCACTCATTACCTGCAGTGCCCCTTTAACGGCATCGAGCATCAGTCGATCGCCCCTTTCCACGTATGCCTCTGTGTTTGGTTTTCCTGTGTCACCGCACTGGTGGTGTTCCTCGGAGGTTGCGGATGGCTGCCCTCACCACCGATCATCGAACACCAGACACCACGCTACCTCTCGGCGCTACCCCTCGGTGCTGTGGCGCATCCGGTCCACACCGGCCTGCAGGGTCGCGACTTCGGGCAGCAGGGAGAGTCTCGACCCGAGTTCCCGATCGCGGCCCTCGGCCATCACTTCATCGCCGCCGTCATCCCGTCGATGCCACACGGCAGCAGCCAGGCTGCGCATCGCTGCCGACCACACATCCGGATCAGCGGCCTCAGCCCCTTCCAGGCCCTCATAGGAACCTGCTCCGGTGAAGCGTAGATCGGTCAACTGGTCTCCCACCTCGACCGACACCGCACCGCAATTCCACTGAGTCCCATCGCCAACCACGGGCGGGAATCCCTGATACATCCCCCTCAGGTCCAGGCTGATGAAGTCCGGTCTCTGCTGTGGAGGAGCCAGGAGAACGTCGACCACATCCGTCACGCCCGTCATCACCAGCAGGGTCGGTACATCGGTGTTGTTCCCCGCTTCGATGTCGGTGTCCAGCCGATCTCCGATCATCAGCGCGCGACGGGCGCCGATTCGTTCGAGGCTCTCGTCGATCAGCGGCCGATGCGGCTTTCCGGCCACCAGATCCGGCGTTCGCCCGACCGCCAGGCTCACCGCCTGAACGAATGCACCATTACCCGGCGCCCGGCCCCCTCGCAAGGGAATCGAGACATCCTCGTTGGTAGCGACCCAGGGAATGCCGGTCGCGAGCGCGAGGCTCGCCTCGGCAAGCAGGGTCCACGTGAGATCGAAGCCGAAACCCTGCAGGACAGCGCGAGGACCGTCCTCGGCACGATCAACGGCCACCATGCCTCGCTCTCGCAGTGCGGCTGCCACACCGGGTCCGCCGACAGCGAGCACGGGGTGCGGACCCTCCCCGAGCATCTCCCGGACGAGACGGGCACCGGCCTGCGCAGAAGTCACGATGTCCGCATCCACAGCCTGGATGCCCAGGGAACGCAGGTGCTCGGCTACCCGGTCAGGGGTGCGCGCAGCATTGTTGGTGACGAAGGCCGCGGCTACTCCCAGGGATTCGAGCTGCGCGATGGATTCGCAGGCATGCGCAATCGGATGCTCCCCGAGATACACGACACCGTCGAGATCCAGCAGCACCGAGTCGATGCCACTCAAAGGCGTGGTCGCGACAGCCTGATTCACGTCGCCTCCACTTCTCGGTGCATCCCAACAGCTTGGCCCCGTCATGCGCACCGCTCGTCGACGATGAGCGAGGCAACCCGGGTCGCCAGAGTGTGGGCCTCGATCGATCATCATGCCGCATGTGCCATTTCCTAAGCCGCGGGGCAAACGATGAGCCCGAGTCGGTCAGGAAGAGCCCGTCGCAGGCGTCGGCTCCACCCCAGAGGCTGCCCCGACGGGGGCAGGTGAGTTGGGTATCACCGGGAGGGTAACCGGGTTGGGCCCTGGCAAACCATGTGCGAAACCGCTGTCGCCCTGCGCTGAATCGGCTGGAGCCGCCGCCTGCGGGGATGCTCCCTGCGGGTCGGGGTCTGCCTGCCCCGACCCCGAACCGGCGGACCCGTCTCCCGAGGCTCCGAGGGTCAAGGAATCGCGGGGCAGCACGAACACGCCGATGAAACTGATAATCACGCTGAGGAAGAGCGCTAGCAGCGCCAATCCCGAGGCGAGGAAACGCTCGTCGAAGATGGTGATCGCGATCACCGTGCTCGCGACGGGGGTTGACACGATGATCGACGCCATAGCCGTGGACAGATGGCCGGCACCGAGGGCTACCTGTTGAGTTCCCATGGCGGACAAGGCTACGAGAACGAAGGCGTAGGTTTCCCAATCGCTGAATGCTGCACCTGCGCCCTCCGATCCGATCACTGCGAGAACCGACTTGATCAAGCCCGCCATTGCTCCGTAGAGGATTCCAGACGAGGTGCCGTAGGCAACCGCCGTCGTCGAAGGCCAGATACGCGCGATGACGAGCGCGATGACCACGACCGCGTAGATCGCCATCAGGGTCAGCGCCCAGTCGGAAGACGGCGGAGTATTCACTCCCTTGGTGACATTGCCGAACAGGATGATGCCGATCAGCCCGAAGGTGATCAGGCCGGCACCGATGATCTCGCGCCGCTTCAACTTCGCATGCGCCGTCCACGCGCTGAACGGCAGCATGAAAACGATCTGCGAGGTCTGCAGAATGCTGACCAGCGCCAGACTGCCCAGGGCGAGGGCAGCGACGTGCCCGAGGAACCCCGAGACCGCGAGCACGATCCCCAGCAGCCACACCGGAGTGGTCAGCAAGGCGATCCATCGCTTGCCCTTGGATCTCACCTTGAGCACACCCACTTGCTGAACGGCAGTGGCGGCTACGTAGACGAATGCGCTTCCCACAGCGAGGATTCCCGCCCAGACTTCCGTACTCACAGCCACCTCATTCGGATCGCCTACCCCACCGGGGTGAATCACACCCCGTGAACACCATTCAAGTTGGCCGATGAAATCCGGTCTAGGGTTTGGCGCGGGAGTTCACGTCGAATTCATTCGTCGGCAGTGGGCGGCCAGATCTTGTCGACAGGTGTCCCCGGCGCTATGGGGCCGCTCATTTCCCCGGGCCCGTCGCTCCCAGTGCCCTCGGGAGCGATCGGGCCGGTGAGTGGCAGACCTGCCTCCGCACGCGCCTTCAACGTCGCCCGAACCTGCGTCAACGCCCGCGAATACCGCTCGTCGGCAGGCCGCATGACCGCGGCGAGAGCCAGGTGATCGGCAGCTTCCGGGAATCGTTGCAAGCGCCACAGACTCATGCCCAATCCGTATTGCGCATAGTCGTCATCGGGGCGCAGTTCGGTGATCCGTTCGAACTCGGCCGCCGCTTCGGTGAAGTACTGGGAGTCGAACAGCGCCCGAGCACGAATCTCCACCGCTGCCAGGGATGTCGAGTCGACGTCGAGGACCCGCTCGATCAACACAAGGCTTGCTGCGGAATCCCCACGGTCGAGCAGGTCTCTGGCCCGCCGAAACCAGTCATGCGGATCCCCCGCGGGCAGACCGGCATCACCTTCGGACACATCACCGGCTGACACATTGTCATCGTCTCAGATCACCGTTTCACGGTGACGATGTGTGGCGCCGAGCGGACCGGACCTCTACCTCCACCCGCGAAGCAGGGCCGGACCCGCTGTGCCAGAAACGCCGCCGCAATACGCCGTTGACCTCGACTAATTCGCCGTCGTCCCAGGTCTCGATGCGACGCGCGAGTCGTGATTGCCACACGCAACAGTCGAGGGTGTCCACGCGCACCGACCCGCTGGGCCCGCGATCACGAGCTGGTCGATCCACGATCACCCGGAAACTGAGCAGTTCCGCGCCACTGGGCAGCACTCGGGTCTCCCGCCCGCTGAGGCGGCCGATCAGATGCACTTCGTTCACGATTGTTGATGCGCCCTGGGCTGTTGCTTTCGTCGATGTTGACATGGGGTTCCTTCCGGTAGCCGTCTCGCCTTGTGCGACGTCTACGATGGCGGTGGCTGATCGAGGCCGAACCCCCTGCATGCTCGCGCGGTGGACAGTTCATTGAGGGAGGCACTGTGGACACCATTACCGAACTCGGCGGCGAGGTCTTCGAGATCGACACGCGGATGGGCGGCCATTCGGGAATCACTGCCGGCTACCTGATCCGCGGTGATCGGCCATGCCTCATCGAAACCGGGACGGCCCTCAGCGCCCCGACCGTCATCGAATCCCTCGCCGCGCTGGGGATCGGGCCGGCCGATCTGAGCACCGTCGTCGTCACCCACATTCATCTCGACCACGCCGGAGGGGTCGGCGATATCGCCGAGGCCTTTCCGAATGCTCAGGTCGTCGTGCATGAACGAGGGGCACGCCATCTTGTCGACCCGACGAAACTCGTTGCCAGCGCCCGCCGCGTCTTCGGTTCGATCATGGACACGATGTTCGGGGACCTCAAGCCCACCGACGCCGCGCGCGTGGTTGCACTCGGTGACATCGGGACGATCGACCTCGGAGGTGGACGGGTCCTGGAGTCCTTCCACGCCCCCGGTCACGCCTCGCACCACGTCGGCCTGCTCGACTCAGCCACCGGCGACCTCTACACCGGTGATGCCGCCGGGGTCTACATCCCCGAAACCGCCGATGTGAGACCTGCCACCCCACCCCCGGACTTCGATCTCGACCTCGCCCTGTCGTCTATGGACCGGATGGGGCATATCGCCCCGTCGCGACTGCTCTTCAGCCACTACGGACCGGTGACTGATGTCGAGGATGTGCTCGGGCGTTCGCGTGAAGAACTCATCCGCTGGGTCGAGCTCGTAAGGCAAGCTCGCACAGCACAGATGGACCTCGATCACGCCGTAGCGATGGTCGCCGAGCGCACTCGCTCGGCGCGCCTGGCCGAACTCGGTCCCGAGGCCGATGCCAAATGGGAAGCACTGTCGTCGACAGCGTCCAATGTCGTGGGGATCAGCCGATGGCTCGATTCCGTCGATGGGCCGGGATCGACATCGGGCGATGCCGCGTCGGTGCGCAACTCTTGACGAAGGCCTCGCGACGAACGACTCCCGCGCTTGTCAGGGCTGCTGAGCGACATCTGCGACAAGCCGATCCGGCCTTCATGCCGATCATTGAATCTGCAGGTCCGTGCGAGTTGGGACGGCGATCAGAGGATGATGTGACCCCGTATTCCGCCCTCGTCACTTCTATTGTGTCCCAACAATTATCGACTCCTATCGCACGAATGCTGACCGAACGGCTGCACACCAGGGTGGGTAGTGACCTGCACCCAGATTCCTTGCAACCGCTGCAGGTGGAGGACCTGCGAGAAATCGGATTGAGCAATGCCAAAGCTCGCACGATCCTCGGCCTGACCGATGCGATCACCTCCGGTCGCATGGACCTCGACGATCTCGCCAAGCGGGCCGATGACGACGTCGTCGCCGAGGAACTCACGGCACTGTGGGGAATCGGACCATGGACGGTGCACATGTTCTTGATCTTCCACCTCGGTCGACTTGATGTCTGGCCCACCGGTGATCTTGGGGTACGCAAGGGATGGCAGGTTGTGCACGGTGGCGACGGCGATCCCGGACCGAATGCGTTGATGGACGCTGCCGATCACCTGCAGCCCTATCGCAGCGTCGCCGCCTGGTACTGCTGGCGGGCCTGGGAAGCGGCGGTCTAGTCACCCGGGGAAAGTCCGGCGATGCGGGCTTCGGTATCGAGATCGGCGTCTGTTAAAGCCGCCTGCGCGAACCATTCCTTCGCCTCCTCGGTGCGCCCTAGTTCAGCCAGGATGTCGGCATAGGCATACCTCAGTCGACCGATGTGCTCGTCGGTCGAGGTCGATGACAGGTCGGGAATGCCGAGGATCAACACCGCTGCATCGAGTTGGCCGAGATCACGCCGCGCCCCCGCAGCCACGAGCCTTGCCTCGACACGAGCCGCAGCACTCAACCGGTCCTCGGGCACGGATGCGACCAGATCGAGCGCCTTGCGCGGGCGACCCAACGCACGTTCGCAATCGGCCATCATCGCCACATGCTCCTCGCTTCCGGTCATCCGGCGAACGGCGCGGAACTCGGCGAGTGACTGTGCATAGTCACCCTGGGCGTAGGCCGCCAGCGCAACGGCCTCTCGCACCATCGCGACCCGAGATGCCTTCTTCTTGGCTGCCAACGCAAAGCGCAGCGCAAGGGCTGGATCCTCGTCGAGATTCATCTCGGTGGCAACGAGTAGTCGTGCCACCGTTTCCCGCATTCCCTCGGGCAGGGTACGCAACTCGGCGATGGTTCCCCGATCGAGTTCTTCCCCGGTGATGTCTTCTGGGATCGGTGGGGTGTCATCGCGAGGAGCGCGGGCCCTGTTGTCGTCGATCGACGGTCCTCGCCTCGAGTCCCGCCGTCTCGAGTCCCGCCGTCTCGAGTCCTGTCGCCTCGAGTCCTGCCGTCGCGAGTCTTCCGGTCGCGAGGATCGACGGGTATCGCGTGGCTCCGTTCGGGAGCCACCCGAGCGCGAACCGCTCGAACCTGGCGCGGTGGAGCGAGCTCCGCTGGAGCGGGAGCCAGTCGAACGGGAGGAACCTGGACGGGATGGGTCGCTGCTGCGCCGCCCGCGAGACGGACCGGGGGTTGTCACGGGCCATGCCTATCACTAGCGTTCCCGGTCACAGACTGCCGGGGGGCGGACCCGGCTCACATAGGAGAGGGTCCTTCACATGAGCGATAACGGAATTGTCCGTGTCTATCGGATGCCGGGTGGAACGAATGAGCAATACGATGAGGTCGTCGCTGCGGCAGGTGACGTCATCGCAGCAGGAGCGCGAGTGCACCTCGGCGGGAGCAATGACTCGGACCTGTGGGTCATCGAGGTGTGGCCGTCCGCCGATGATCTCGCGGCCTGGTTGCAATCACAGGCTGCCGGCAACGCGGCACAGGCTGCGATCCTTCCCGACCCGGAAGTGATCGAGTTCGACCTGCATCGTCTGCTGGTATCCGACTGACGCAGATTCTCGGTTCATACAACGACGAAGGCCGCCCCCGTCAGGGAGCGGCCTTCGCTAAACTTTGTCCGGCGGCGTCCTACTCTCCCACGCAGTCTCCCGCGCAGTACCATCGGCGCTGAGGGGCTTAGCTTCCGGGTTCGGAATGGATCCGGGCGTTTCCCCCTCGCTATGGCCACCGAAACTCTATGGAGATATCAATCAGTTCCCGACCGTATCTCGGGAACCGCACAGTGGACGCAGAGCAAAACTCTTTATGTGTGGGCAAGCCCTCGGCCTATTAGTACCGGTCAGCTACACGCATTGCTGCGCTTCCACTTCCGGCCTATCAACCCAGTGTTCTCGCTGGGGGCCTTACCAGGTTAACCCTGTGGGAGTCCTCATCTTGGAGCGAGCTTCCCGCTTAGATGCTTTCAGCGGTTATCCCTTCCGAACGTAGCCAACCAGCCGTGCCCTTGGCAGGACAACTGGCACACCAGAGGTTCGTCCGTCCCGGTCCTCTCGTACTAGGGACAGCCCTCCTCAAGACTCCTGCGCGCGCGGCGGATAGGGACCGAACTGTCTCACGACGTTCTAAACCCAGCTCGCGTGCCGCTTTAATGGGCGAACAGCCCAACC